>JBBRUT010000203.1:0-5431 GCA_038247555.1 Phycisphaerales bacterium
ATCGCCTTGTGGGTCTCTTCGTCGATCGCCTCGCCTTTACGCTTCCGGCTCGCCTCCTCGATCGTCGTCAGCACGCCCGTCGCCTGGTTCGCGCCCATGACGGCGCACTTGGCGCTCGGCCAGGCGAGCGTGATGAACGGATCAAATCCGCGGCCGCACATCGCGTAGTTTCCTGCGCCGTAGGAGCCACCGGTGATGACGACGATCTTGGGGACGATGCAGTTGCTCATCGCGTTGACCATCTTCGCGCCAGCGCGAATGATGCCGTGCTGCTCGCTCTCCTTGCCGACCATGAAGCCGGTCGTGTCGTGCAGGAACACCAGCGGGACCTTCCGCTGGTTGCAGTCCATGATGAACCGCGCGGCTTTGTCGGCCGAGTCGTGGTAGATCACGCCCGGCAACTGCACCGCGCCAGCCCCAGTCCGTGTGATGATCTTTTGGTTGGCGACAATGCCGCAGGCCAGCCCACCAACCTTGGCGTACCCGCAGACGATGGACGGGCCGTAGTCGGCCTTGTATTCGTCGAAGTCCGATGCAAGTGTGCCGTTCTCATTCCGCGAATCCACGATCGCTGCGATGACGTCACGCACCTCGTACTGCGCACCGGGCTTGTCGGTGAAGAAGTCGTAAGTCTTGTCGCCGCCGTGATACGACTGCGCGAAACGTCTTTTTTCGATCCCTTGCTCCCCCAAGTCCCTGTTCCCTTCTCCGTACTTCCCCATTAACTCGCGCAATCGCCAGATGCACGCCTCATCGTCCTTCTCCTTGAAGTCGATGGTCCCGCTGATGGCCGCGTGCATCGTCGCCCCGCCAAGTTCTTCATCCGTCACTACCTGCCCGATCGCCGCCTTCACCAGCGCGGGCCCCGCGAGGTACAACCCGCTGCCCTCGGTCATCAACAGCGTGTCGCACAGCACGGGCAAGTAGCCGCCGCCCGCGACGCAGTACCCCATGATCGCCGCGATCTGCGGGATCCCCTCCGCGCTGATGACCGCGTTGTTGCGGAAGATCCGTCCGAAGTCGTCGGTGTCCGGGAAGACATCCTCCTGCAGCGGCAGGAACACCCCCGCCGAATCCACCAGATAGATCAGCGGCATGCGCGCCATCTGCGCGATCATCTGCGCCCGGATGATCTTCTTGCACGTCATCGGGAAGAACGCCCCGGCCTTCACCGTCGCATCGTTCGCGATGATCATGCACTGCCGACCCTGCACCCGCCCGACCCCCGTTACAACTCCCGCCGCGGGCGCACCGCCGTGCTCTTCATACATCCCCCACGCCGACCACAGGCCAAGCTCGGTGAACTGGTGGGCCAGCACTCCGTGCCGGGCCGGCGTCGTCTCGGAGTCAACCAGTTTGTCGATCCGCTCTCGCGCTGTCAGCCGCCCCTTCTCGTGCTGGCGGTCGATGGCCTTGGTGCCACCGCCCTGGCGAATCTTGGCTTCGAGCTTCAGGTAGTGCTCGGTGAGGTCGCGCAGCGTGGGCGTGGGGGCCGGTTGAGGGGTGGGCGCGGCAGTGGACATGAAACCTCCGGCGAACGGGGCAGAGACTGAGGGAGGGCGAAGCGTATCCGAGGGGTGGTGGGTAGTGGGTGGTGGAGGGCGGCGAGGGGGCGGCGAGGGAGAGCGGGGTGGGGGGCGAGGACTCGGCCGATGTTGGGCAAGGTGGGTGGGGTGAAAGCGACGGAGGGAGGGGTGGCAGAGGCCCCTCCCCGCGGCTTGGTGGCCTGTGTGATACGATGCGACCATGAGTGACACTGCGGCGACAGCAACCGGCAAAAAGCGTGCACGCAAGGCTGTGGAGGTTGATGAGGGCGCGGCGGATGCGGCATCGGACCCAACGCCCGCGACGGCAGCAGCGCGGTCAGTCCGTTCCGGGGAGACGGCGGCGATTGAGATCGGCTCCGATGTGCTCAGCGGTGTGGAGGCTCTGCTCTTCAGCGTGGACAAAGCTCTGGGATGGGCGCGGGTTGCCGCGGCGGTCGGGCTGATTGATGCTGAAGCGGCTGCCGAGGCCGCGGCGAAAGACGATGAGGATCCGGTTGACGGTGCGACGGTTGGGAAGGGCAAAGGGGCCAAGCGTGCCCTCGGTCCTTCGGCGATCATCCGTGAGGCGGTTGCGCGGCTGAACGCGGTGTATGAGCAGTCGGGACGGGCGTTTCGGATTGAGCAGGTCGCTGGCGGCTACCGGGTGATGACGCTCGCCAGGCACGCAGAAGTGCTCGAGCGGTTCCATGGCGACCGAGAGCGCAGCGCTCTGAGCAAAGCGGCTCTCGAAACCTTGGCGATCATCGCGTACAAGCAGCCGCTCACACGCGCGGGCCTCGAAGCGATTCGCGGCGTGGCGTGCGGCGAGATTCTGCGTGCCCTGCTGGAGCGGCGGTTGATCACGATCGTGGGGCGGGCAGAAGAGCTCGGGCGTCCGATCTTCTACGGAACCAGCAAGCGATTCCTGGAGACGTTCGGGCTCGGGAGCCTGAAAGACCTGCCGACGGTTGAGGAACTCCGGATGCGGGCAAGGGGTGAGGGAGTGCCTGAGCGTTCGGGTGACGAATCGGGGGGCGAGATATCGGGTTCTGCCGAACTCTCCGCCGCGGAAGCCGAATAGGCATTGGGCGGTACAAACAGGTGGGCGCTCCGGATGTGGAGTTGCCATGGCGGCTGGCCGCAGGGGATTGGGGCACAGGAGCAGAGCATGTTCTATCGCGAGATGGCGCGGAGCGGAGCGTTGGCCTGGATCGTCGCCGCAGGCACGCTGGCCGCGGCCTGCAGCACCGGCTTTGCGCAGCCGCGGCGTCCGGGGCAGCAGCCCAAGGAGCCTGTGCAGCCGGCGCAGCCTCAGCAGCCTGCCACGCCGCCGCCCGACATGACGCCGGTGCCGGTACCTGCTCCGCCCGTTGCGCCAGCGCCGACAGTGCCGATGCCTGCGCCGAATCAGCCGGGGACAAGGCCCGTACCGCAGCCGACACCGGGCACTCCCGCCGCGACGATTCCGGGTCAGCCCACGGCGGTACAGCCGTCGGCAGTTCCCAAGCAGACGCAGCCTTCGTTTCTTGATACGGTGATCACGCAGGGCCGGTCGCGGAACTGGACGCTGAAGGTGCAGGTGCACCTGGCGGCGTATCAGACCGATCCGGGAAAGCTGGGTCGGCCGGGGCACAAGGACCTGCAGGTCATTCCGCTGAAGTTCGACACCGCGGCGGTGGTGTTCCCCGTGCCATACGGCTCGGCAGGGCACATCACGGATACCGACAGCGTGACAGGCACGCTTCTGTTTGATGACAAGCCTGTCGACACGGAAATCGACTTTGCGGACAACTACGCCTCCGGCACACGGCTGGCGCGATGGGAGATGCTCAAGCGTGAAGGTCGCGAGCTGGATCTGAAGCTTGTGATTCCGATGACGACGTGGGAAACGGTGTTTGACGAAGAGCTTGCCGGGCGGGCGACTTGGCCCGCGGCGGGGGTGTGGCCGGGCGAGGCGGCGTCGACGCTGATCTCCACGCAGGGCAGTCGCGTCGACCCGGTGGATTTCATGAGCCCGACAATCGCGGCGAAGCTGGCGGAATGGACCGGCGGGAATGACCCGAAGAAGCTCAAGCCTGTGGCCCTCGCCAAGTTTCTTGCCGCCAAGGTGATGGAGGCGACACAGCCATCGGGGCTTGGGCTGGTGAACGCTCGCAACGGGGAGGTCGAGGGGTTCGACCTTCAGACCGCCTCGGCGACTTTGAGCAAGGGCCGCGGAAGCGAGCACGACATCGCGTGTCTGATGTGCGCGGTCTATCGAGCGGCGGGGTTGCCTGCGCGAACGGTGATCGGCTATGACATCAAGGAGAGCAAGGGGGAAGACTCGGGCTATCTGAAGGACAAGGGCTCGGCGAAGATCCGTTCGTGGGTTGAGTTCTACCTGTTTGATGAGTCAGCGAACAAGGGCATTTGGGTGCCTGTCGATATCGTGCGTGCTCGCAAGAGCAGCAGCCGTGCGCCCGCGCTGGATCGTCCGTGGAAGTTCTTCGGAACAAACGATGAGCTTGACGATGTGATGCCCATCGCGTTCCAGTATCACCCGCCGACGACCGTCGTGGCGCACGGCTCCGTCGCGTTCTGGGGCTGGTTGACGACGCCGCGGCTGCAGCAGGGCGCATCACAGTGGATTCAGTTCCAGTCGATGAGCACGCCCAACCGTGGCAAACCCAAGACGCGGCGCGAAGGCTGAACCTCAGGGCCAATCCGGCCGCGGCAGGAACGTGTAGTTCGGTGTGGTGTTCACAACCCCCTGCGGGACGCGCATGAGCGTGCCTACGTGGGAGTCAAGGAAAAGCAGGTTCGCATCGACGCGGTTGGAGTTGTACCACCGGTGCTTGCGGTCGCCATCCTGCTGGAAGTTGTAGATCGGGTGTGAACCCAGGACCCAGGTTTTGGTGAGGTCCAGCACGTACGGCATCTTGCCGCCGCTCTGCGGAATGAGCGTGGTGCGCTCTTCGCCATCCAGGGTGTGATCGTTGAGCGTGTAGCTCGAGCCGAGCAGGTCATACATGCTGAGCACGAAGCCGATGCCCGGAACCTCGCCGCCCTTGTCGGATGGAGACTTGAACATCTCCAGCTCAAACGGGTTGTCTTCCGAATCCAGCGGCACATCGCGATCAACCACATAACGGTTCAGCGGGCGGCGCTCGGGGCCGTACTCATTGATGCCGTACGCCGGGAGCGATCCCTTTTTGCCGCCGAAGAGGGCACCGATGTTGGAGTAGTACCCGCCGCCGACATCGACTCGCACCTGGGGGAGGGTGTTGTCATAATCCTGCATGTACAGCGACAGGCCGATGCCCAGCTGCTGGAGACGGGAAGCGCAGACGGTGGCGCGGGCGGCGTTGCGAGCTGAACCCAGCGCGGGGAGCAGGAGGCCCACGAGCAGCGCGATGATCGCGATGACGACGAGCAACTCGATGAGCGTGAAACCGCGGGCGGAGAGGTGTCGCGGTGCGGGGCGATGAAAAGTGTTGAGCATGTCAGGCTTGTGGGGTAGGCGGGAAGATGCCGTCGAGCAGGGCCATGGCTGTACGGTGCACCATCTGGAAACCCAGGTCGAACCCATCGGGCCCACCATGATACGGATCGGGGACCTCCGGGTTCCCGGGGCGGCCATGGGGGTCTGGGTGGATTTGGGGGTCAAAAGTCCGAAAGAGCAGGGATTTGTGGATGGGCCCGCCGGCCTGCAGGACTCCGGCGAGGTTCTGTCGATCCATCGCCAGGAGCAGATCGAAACGTTGGAAGTCGGTTTCCGGGTCGAACTGGCGGGCGCGGGAGCGAAGGCGGATTCCGTTACGCAGCGCGACAGCGACGGTGCGAGGGTCTGGCGATTCTCCGATGTGCCACGCGCCGGTGCCGCAGGATTCGATGGTGAGCTGGGAGCGGACGCCACGATCGTCGGC
>JBBRUT010000204.1:0-5422 GCA_038247555.1 Phycisphaerales bacterium
AGTGGACGCGACGCGTAATCGAAGCGAATGCCGACGCTACAGGTAGCGATGTGCCAGAGCCGCATACGGCTGCAGACCCACGCCCATGACCAAACCAGACGCGGCCGCCCCTTCCACCGCGACAGCGACCGTCATTCTTTCCGGCCTCGTCCCGACACGAACCGCTCGTGCAATGCCAGCAGGGCGGTGTAGTCCCCTTTGTCCGCTGCCCGCACCGCCTGAAGATACTCCCCCCCGCACCGCACTCGCCGCGCCAATCGTCGCCTCCGGCCAGATGACCGGCTCCGCCCCGTGCAGCCTCAGCCAGATGTTCCCCACCATGCGTGACCATCGTCCGTTGCCGTTTGGAAATGGATGAATCAGAACCGCAACGTGGTGCAGCCGCACCGCCTGCTCAAGCAGTGGCATCCCCGACATCTCCCACGCCTTCAGATCCTCCAGCAGGTTGTGCAACCTCTGCTCGATCACTGCTGGAGGTGCACCGATGTTGGTCTCTCGCTTGCGGAACTTCCCGGCCCAATCCCACACATCGCCAAACATCTCTCGATGAAGCTTGCACAACCATGCGACTTCGAAGCGCGCGGATCGTCTCGATGGACGCACCATCAGATACTTCACCGTCGCTTTGCGGATGTTCTCCGCTTCCGCCGCGTTCAGCTGCGCAGTTGTGCGAACGCCTTTGACCCTCAGTCCCGAGAGGTCATCAAGAGGCGTCTGCCCGGGAATATCTGGATCAAGCGTCATCACTCAGCCCACAGCCTTCGCCTCGACCCCGCGAGCAACTCGTGGTACGACTTCTCTACCAGCCTGTTGTAGGTCGCGGCATCCACGGCCTGCCCTTCAAGAGCGCTCGTGCCTTGCACAAGCCGCGCCGCACGCTCCGCTTTGCGGCGGGCCTGTTCGCGGCACAACTCATCCGGGTCGCTTTCCGTGATTTCCAGCGAGGCACCAAGCGCCCGCGCGATCGCCATCACGTTCGCGAACGAGGCTTCTGCAATCCTGCCGCCCAGAATGCGCTTCACCGTCGGCTCGGAGACTCCGCTCCGAGACGCGAGCGCGGAAAAGCTCATGCCCAGCGCGATGCGTAGACCCGTCAGTTGTTCAATCGAGATAGGGAGTCCGGGGCCCATGAATATAGCATCGTATACGATACGATAATACTGTCAAACAATATCATAAAAGATCCATTATTATCCCAAACATGCACTTGACATATACCCTTCCATAAGCCATACTGATCCCATTATGCTCACCGAGAGAGGCATCTCGACCGACCACACCGCCGCCTCCGCGGCGGACTTCGCGCCGCCCGATCTCGTCCCTTTCCGCCCCACGCCCGCCGCGGCGGCCAACATCTTCTCCGCCATCGCCTCCGGCCGCATTTCCCTCTTCGATCTCGCCGCCCAGCTCCACACCACCCTCACCGATCTCATCGTGTGGCTCGAATCTCCGGACACCAGCGAGCGGCACGCGGCCCTCAACCTCGCTCTCGCCGCGGCCGTGCGCACGGCAAGCCTCTCCCACCTCGGTACTGCCGTCCCCGCGCTCTCCCGCACACTCAACGACTTTGCGCAAAGCCCGGCCCTCCATGAGCCGGCTTCCCGCGACTCATCCGCCGCGCAGCTCCGCTACGCCATGCTCGCCGTCCGCGCGGCCTCCCTCCTCTACCGGATGTCCCGCATCTCCGGCGAGACTCCTCGGAAGTTCCTTCCCCGCCAGGGAGTGGTCCGGCCGCACGCCGGGCAGGCGCCCGTCATATCGACTCCGCTTCTCTCTTCAACAACCGACCTCCCACTTCCCACATCCCACATCGCCCCTGCGGCTCCTGACTTTACTGCTTCACCTCTCCGCCCGGAGAATGCTGAGTCGCCGGCCGCGCCCGTCCCCGCGCCAACTGTCCAAGATGCAGTCCCTCACCCAGATGCGGAACCCGAACTCCGCAACCCGGCTGCGGCTTCCTCTTCCCCGCTCACCACTCGCGATTCGCCACTCCCCGACCTTCTCGACTCCCTCGAATCACTCTCCGACGAAGAACTTTTCGCCGCCCTGCAGCGCGGCGATATCGACCCCGTCGCCGTCCTCGCCGCGGCCGGTTTCTCCGCCGGCCCCGCGCCCTGATTGAGAGTTGATTCGGGCCAAATGCACACTGGCCCCGTCCAGAGCCGCGGGACCAGTGCCACGAAATCCAAGAAACAAGTGCACGACTTCCCACCACCACGTTGGGACGTCCCGCTTTCGCGCTCGCATCCCCCCCCTCCTCCTCCAACCCCCTCCCACCTCCCCTCCCGCCCCCCCCACACAACTCTACTTGACCCCGGGACTGCCCAAACTATCATCCGTTTATCCGGATGGACGGATGAATCCAAACCTCTCGGATCTCCGATAGTTCTTGCAGTTCCGCAATGAAACGCTCCGCCAACAACAACTCCCTGCTCACCGACCGGCTTGTCGCCCTGGGCGAGATGGTGCGTCTCCGCATCCTGCGGATGCTGGAGCGGGAGGAGCTGTCTGTCGGCGAGGTCGCCCGGATTGTGCAGCTCCCGCAGAGCACGGTTTCGCGGCACCTCAAGGTGCTGGGCGATGGCGGGTGGCTGGTGAAGCGGACGGAGGGGACGGCCACCTTTTACCGGTTAGTCCTGGATGACCTGCCGCGGCCGTCGCGTGAGTTGTGGCTGGTGGTGCGTGAGCAGCTTGGCGGACCGAGCGGGACGGGGACGACGCCGGAGCTTGCGGAGGATGTGCGGAGGCTGGGCGCGGCGATTGCGGAGCGGCGGCAGGATTCGCAGGCGTTTTTCGGTCGGGTTGCGGGGCAGTGGGATGATGTGCGGAGCGAGCTGTTTGGGACGCGGTTTACGGCGGAGAGTCTGCTGACTTTGCTGCCGCGAGAGTGGACGGTGGTGGATATCGGGTGTGGGACGGGGAATGTGTCGGAGCTGCTTGCGCCGCTGGTGAAGCGTGTGATCGCGGTGGATGCGTCGGCGGCGATGTTGAAGGCGGCGCAGAAGCGGCTGGAGGGGAAGGGGAATGTGGAGTTTGTGCGTGGGGAGCTTGAGAAGCTGCCGCTGAAAGGTGGGAGTGTGGATGCGGCGGTGGCGTTCCTGGTGCTGCACCATGTCACGGAGCTGGAGAAGGCGCTGGGGGAGATGCGGCGGGTTTTGAAGACTGGCGGGGTTGCGCTGATTGTCGATATGGTGGAGCACGACCGGCAGAGCTATCGGCACACGATGGGGCACCACTGGCTTGGGTTTGGGGAAGAGAAGCTGCGGCAGGAGCTGCGCGCTGCGGGGTTTCTGGGGGAACGGTTTGTTGCGCTGACACCCGAGGCGGATGCAAGGGGGCCGGGACTGTTTGCGTGTACAGCGTTTGCGGGAAATGGCGGATAGCGGGTGGCGAGTGGCGGGTGACAGAGAGAAGAGGCGGAGGGGAGGCGGGGGCGGGGGGAAGAGTTCAGCAAGAGGCTTTGACAGAGCAGACTGTTTTCAATCCATAGGAGATGACATGACGACGATGAGCAAGCCCGCGGTTTCACCTTCGAAGCCGGCAGCGTTGACTGCGGACAAGATCGGCAAGATTGACTTCAAGGTGCGCGACCTGGCGGACTTTGAGCTTGGGCGGAAGGAGATCCGCCTCGCCGAGCACGAGATGCCGGGTCTGATGGCGCTGCGCGAGCGGTACAAGGGCCAGAACCCGCTGAAGGGCGCGCGGATCGCCGGGTCGCTGCACATGACGGTGCAGACGGCGGTGCTGATCGAGACGCTGGTGGAGCTTGGCGCGGATGTGCGCTGGGCGAGCTGCAATATCTTCAGCACGCAGGATTCGGCGGCGTCGGCGGTGGTTGTGGGGAAGGCTGGAACGCCCGCCGCGCCGCAGGGTGTGCCGGTGTTTGCGTGGAAGGGCGAGACGCTGGAGGATTATTGGTGGTGCACCGATCAGATCTTCAAGTTCGTTGATGCGGGCGGGAATGTTGTGGGGCCGAACCTGATCCTGGATGACGGCGGCGACGCGACGATGCTGGTGCACAAGGGCGCGGAGTTTGAGAAGGCGGGGAAGGTGCCCGAGTTCAACGCCAAGAGCGAGCCGGAAGAGTGGGGCGTGATCCTGAAACTGCTGCGCGACACGATTCCGACGCGGCCGGGATACTGGACGAAGATCTGCAAGGAGATCAAGGGCGTTTCCGAAGAGACGACCACCGGCGTGCACCGGCTGTATGAGATGATGAAGAAGGGCGAGCTCGCATTCCCGGCGATCAACGTCAACGACAGCGCGACCAAGAGCAAGTTTGACAATCTGTATGGTTGCAGGCACTCGCTTGTCGACGGCCTGAACCGCGCGACGGATGTGATGCTCAGCGGCAAGGTCGCGGTGGTGCTTGGGTATGGCGATGTGGGCAAGGGCTGCTGCCAGGCGCTTCGCGGGCAGGGCAGCCGCGTGATCGTCACGGAGATCGACCCGATCAACGCGCTGCAGGCGGCGATGGAGGGGTATCAGGTGACGGTGCTGGAAGACCTGGTGGAGACGGCGGACATCTTCATCACGACGACGGGCAACAAGAACGTGATCACGCTGGCGCAGATGGAGAAGATGAAGGACAAGGCGATCGTCGCGAACATCGGCCACTTTGATAACGAGATCGAGATGGCCGGGCTGTATGACGGCGTGAAGAGCGGCGTGGTGAAGCGTGTGAACATCAAGGCGCAGTATGACGAGTTCGTGTTCCCGAAGACGAACCGGAGCATTCTGGTGCTGGCCGAGGGCCGGCTGATGAACCTTGGCTGCGCGACGGGGCACCCGAGCTTTGTGATGAGCGCGAGCTTTACGAACCAGACGATCGCGCAGCTTGATCTGTGGCTGAACTCTCAGAACAAGCCGACGCTGAGCGGGTTCAAGTATGAGAGCGGCAAGGTGTATGTGCTACCGAAGAAGCTCGATGAAGAGGTGGCGCGGCTGCACCTGGCGAAGCTGGGCGTGAAGCTCACGCGGCTGAGCACGGAGCAGGCAGAGTATCTGGGCGTGTCGCCGGATGGGCCGTACAAGGCCGAGCATTACCGGTATTGAGCGACGAAGCGACGAAGCGGGCAGATTGTAGAGGGGCCGGAGCGATCCAGCCCCTTTTTCATTTCGCGAGATCGTTTGAGCCGCCGCGGAGCAGGATGCGGAGTTGGACAGTGGGAGATGGCGTGGCCGGGTTGGGGTTCCAGAAGATCACGCTCAGGGGCCAGTCTGCTGGAGAGGGGAGTCGCGAGCCGCCATCGGGGATGACTTCGATGCGGCTGGGGAACTGCTTACGCATCAGTTGATCGAACTCACCGAGAACCGCTTCGGCCTTGAACCCGTCTGACTTGGGCGGTGTCTGCACGATGAGCAGGTCAGGATGGAGAGCACTTGGGCGGAGCAGCAGCCAAGAGGAAATGGAACCGCTGAT
>JBBRUT010000205.1:0-5337 GCA_038247555.1 Phycisphaerales bacterium
CACGCGACGACCCGCAGAACAGTACGGGCGACCGGCCGGCGCGGCACAATCGCTTCGGTTGCGGGCGTGTCGCGTTCGGGCCCGGGGTGGGGCGGAGTGGTTGCGGTCCCGTGCATCGGTATGACATCCGTCGAGGAGTGGATCATGGCAAAGAAGGGAACAGCCCAAGAGCCGGGACTATTCCACCAAGGGGCCTACCGAGGGGTGCGGAGTGGGCACAAGGGCGAACGGTGTTGCGATTGCTTGGGATGAATTTGGGATGAAACCCACGCTCACCAAAATGGGGAACCATTCTCAGCGGGGCCCAGTACGGCGCAGTCATAATCTTGTCATGCGCCCCCAAACTGAATTCGAGAACGTGGCCTTGGCAGAGCTTGACCCGACGTACCGATATGCGCGGTGTCTCACCGGGAATGCGGCCGCGGCGGAAGCGCTGGTCGAGAGAGTATTCACGCGGGCGTTTGCCCCCGAATCTATCTCCAGATTTAGCACCGGCGGCGTGGACGCGCGGGCATGGCTCATCGCTCAGGCACGGGAGATCTACTTCGAGCATCCCGGCGATGCGCGAGCGGGAATGCCCACCGAACCGTTGGCATCGGGGTGCAGCCCGGCAACGGTTGCCGACTCAGATGAAGCGCTGACCGCTTCCGAATGCGAAGACGTCGAGCGGTCGATCGCGGTGGGCCGGGGCGCGGGAGCGGGGGAAGGCAAGATGCTCGTGCGCCGAGCTCTCGATCGTTTGAGCGCCGAGTCGCGAGATGTGCTCTGGCTCTGGGCTGTCGAGGGACTTGCGCACGAGGCGATCGCCCAAGCCCTGAACGTCACGATCGCCACGGCGACGGGCAGGCTCCACCGGGCCCGAGGGCAGATTGAGCGGCTACTCGGCGGAACAGACCCCGGAATGCCACACCGGTCTCCTTGAGAATCCACCAAGGACCAGGTAGACCCTCCGCTTCCGCACTCTTCACTATGACCGGGTGCTCGGCGGACCAACGACCGGGCCCGCCCGGACTCCTGCGAGGTCGGGGCAAGGCGAAGTTTTGCTCAGCCGTTTGGGGTGTCCCGCGGCGGCGCCGCAGAGCCCTCCGCCGCCGAATCGCCCGGCGTCCAAGTCGCGTCGCGGTTGAGGCCGAGCTCTTGCTGAACTTGTGGCGAGGATCCCTCTCGCGGCCAACCGGCCCTCATTCTCAGTTCACGCCACTTGAGTTTGAGGTCGGCGATGCGATGCGACGGCTGCTCTTGATCAAAGGCCCGGTGCTTGCCCGGCGGGACCGTGCCCTTGACGCGGACGTGCGCGGCAAACCGACCCACCCAGCCGTCGAACGCACTCATCACGCCCGGCTCCCGGATCATGTCCTCGGCCTGGTTGTCGCTGTATTTCACGCCCAGGCCGGAATCTTCGTAGTGCCAGAGCGGATCGGGCACCTCGATTCCTCCATAGCGGCATTGCCAGACCAGCGGGGCGTACGCGTCGCGCATCTCGCGAAACGGCTCGCGGGCCGGATCGAAGTACTCGGGATGTCGCAGGACTTTTGGGCGTCCCGCCGGATCCATCTCATCGCCGCCGCCATCACCATAGCAGAAGAACGCGGCGGAGCGTCCCTCAAGGTGGTTCACGCTGAGCTCGGCCCACTCGGGAGTGTGTTCGAGCGCCATCGCCTTCTCGGGATCCTTGTGGTCGATAAGCTCCTCGCGCGGGTTCCCGCCGTTCATGCACACGAGACGATCAAACAGGAGCTTGAGGTTGCTCGTCGGCGCATACCAGTTGACCGGGCCGATGATCGCCCATGCGTCGGCCAGGTCCAGTCGAGCGTACAGATCCAGGTCCCAGAGGAGATCGGGCTCCTTCTGGTTGCCCTTCTCGTAGCAGTTGCAGGGCCAGCAGCAGAGCGCCATGCTGGTAGAAACACACGCGTTGCAGCTCCGTATCTGCGCACGTGCATACACATTCCCGAGGTCCTCGATGTCGATCTCCCACTCCTGAGGGAGCCGATCCGCCATGCGCAGCATCAGTGCCCGCGCCTTGGAATCGACGCCGGGACAGTTGTACTGCCGACGATTCGACCCTGAGATGACCAGCACGCGGACCGGTCGCTGGGTATGTGGAAGACGACCATTGGCGTCGTTGGGCTTCATGGTGTTGGTCCGGCTGTGTGGGTGACAGAGTGGTTCATGGCCCAGCAGGGAACAGGCTTGTCCCGCGTCCTATTCCCTGCGGCCTATCTCTGCGCGTTGAGACTCCAATCGTAGGGCAGGAACGTCGGCTCGACCGTCCCGCCGCGGCGGAGGAACGAACGCAGCGGCGGGCAGTATCGAGCTGCATGGGACACGATGCTCGCTCCTGCCCGGCCTCCCTGCGACTCAAAGTCCTTCGCGTACCACTTGTAGATACTGCTCAGTTCGAGCGTCGGAACGGAGGGGGCGTTGAGATCAAACTTCAGCCAGCGCGGGCTGGAGTGGAATCGCCGGGCCTGGTCGTCGAGCTGGGCATCGACCCAGCGGCCCGTATACGCCTCGGCTTGAAGGGGCGGGCAGTCGTGCCCGGCGCACACCAGCGCGAAGTGGATGCGAGGGTCCTTGAAGACCGGGCGGATCATCTCGTGCTCGATCATGTCCAGACTGACCTGCCGCCCAGCCAGTGTCCA
Source organism: Phycisphaerales bacterium (assembly GCA_038247555.1). Lineage (GTDB taxonomy): Bacteria > Planctomycetota > Phycisphaerae > Phycisphaerales > UBA1924 > JAHBXL01. The sequence goes on from JBBRUT010000205.1 coordinate 2,646, forward strand.
GCGCTCCGCCTTCCAGCGGTCGGCCTCGGGGATGTCCTTGATCGACGCGATCGGATATCGCTCGACAATGAGTTTCAACGTGAAGGCGTTGTAGGCGTTGAGCAGGAGCGCGAGCTGCTCGCCGCGCCCGAGCGATTCCAAGTTCGTGCTCGCCAGCGATGCGAGGTACGCATCGAGATCCACCGGGTCGCGCTTCAGCCCGGCGTAGTTGACCATCCCGTCGGCATCGACGATTCGGTGCAGCACGCGGTCGAACGTCGCGTGGTCAAAGGACGGCGCCGCGATTGTGGTGTCGCGCCCCGCCGCCGCGCTGGTGGTGGTCGGGCCGGTGTTCACGCCCGCCAACGTGTCCAGCAGCACGGGCTTGAAGGCGCGGTCGGGCTTGAACAGGTACAGGGCGTTGGGCGTGCCGCCGGACACCGGGCGTGCGTGCAGGTACGGCTTCATCGCGGGCGTCGCCGAGTTCGCTACCGTCGCGCCGTCGTCGGGGCCTTGCTCAATCGTGACAACTGCGTCCAAGCCTGCAATCAGGTGCGGGTGCGTTAGCCACCCGATCGCCAGCGTGTCGTAGGGATTGAACGCGGCCACGCCCAGGCCCTTTTCCCAGCGATCAAGCCAATACTGGCTCGTGCGGTCGATCCACGCGCCAGCCCCCCCAACGTCCGAACGATGCGCGAGGTCGGCCAGATCCTGCCGCGAAATCCAGACGGTGGATGAGACTTCCCACGGAGCCAGCACCAATCGAACCCCGTGGTCGAGGATGACCTGCATGGCCGTGGGATCAAGCTCGAAGTTGAAGTCGGGCGGGGCGGCCTTGCTCTTGTCCTTGAACTCATCGAGCAGGAACTTCTGGCCCGGGCGCCTGCCCGCGACGACCAGCACCTGCGTGATGCGCGGGGCAAGGTCCGGGTGCAGCTTCAGCAGCGTGCCGATGTTCGTCACCGGACCGACGGCGGCGATCGTCATGGGATTCTCACGCAAAGCCGCGGCCATCGCCCGCACTGCGTCGGTGTCAATGCCGAGTTCCGCGCCCGATCCCGCGCCGCGATGCACCGGCATCCCGGGCGGGCCGAAGCGCGAGACGATCTGGTTGGCGACGTGCTCAGCCTTGTCGATGTCGGTGTTGCCAAAGACCACGCTCACGCCGCGCACGCGGAGCTCGGGGCTGTGAAACGCCTGGATCATCATCAGCCCGTCGTCCACGTCCCCAACACCATTGGCGGTGTCCACGTCGAGCCAAACGTCGATGCTCGGGGTGGTGGCTGGCGCGGTTGTCGCCGCGCGAAGAGAACCCATGGCGGGCAGGACAAGCAACTCGAATGCCACGAGGGCGACAAGTAAAGAACGGATCATGGTTGCAACGACTCCGGGGTATGTGTGTGCAATGCGCGGCGTGCAGTCTCAAGTAACGCAGCCCGCCGTCCGCCGCTCTTGGGCATCGGCAACTGGGCCACGCCGATGAGGCGACGGATCATCTCGACGGCGGCGTAGTCCACCACGAGGCGCGGGTCGAGCGTGATCGTGCCGTCTGACTCGAAGGCGGTCAGCGACGCGGCGAGCCATTGGCGGGGCATTTCCCCCGTCGCGTCGGCAATGGTGAGGTGCCCCATCGCCACGCCAACATCAAACTCCGCCTCGCCCGCGAAGCCGAACTCCGGATCGATGATTCGCACGCCCTGATCGCCCTCGACCCAGCTCCCCGGGAAGAAGTCGCCGTGGATGAGGCAGGGGCCGGGCGAGAGGTAGCGTTCGCCAAGGGCGGTGAAACGAGCCCGGACATAGGAATCGCTGATGATCGCGGCGCTGGCGGCGCGAAGCCCAGGCTCGTGCTTGTCGAAGTCGAGCCCATTGGCGGGGTCAAGCGGCACGTTGAAGATGTGCTCGTGGTTGAGCCGCCGCATGGCCATGTTGGATGGAAAGCCTGCGACGCGTCCGCGCGTGCCCGCGTGCAGGCAAACTAAGTACGATGCGAGTTCGGCGAGCGCTTTGCCAGGCAGCGTCATGCCGCGATATACCGCCGTCAGGTCGCGGAGGCTGCCAAGGTCTTCGAGCACCAGCACATGCATGGCCGCGTCGAATCCCAGCACGCGAGGCATCCGCCCGGCCACGCCGCGGATGTCCGCAATCTCGCGGTAAAAGGCGTGCTCGACGCTGGTGCGTTCGACGGGGGCGGGGATCGACGGGTACTTCTCGACCCACGGCCGCGACTGCTTGACGATGAGCGTCCGCACACTGGTCGTGACCCGCACTGTGAGATTCATGTTCCCTTCGCCAGCGCGCGCGACGTGCTCGATGCGTTCACCGGATGCAAGCAGGCCAAGACGCCCCAACACGAGCCCGAGGGGTTCGTCGGGCGCGGCACGCCATGAGTCAGAGAGCAGCGGGAAGCCCGTGTCGGTCGCGAGCATGGTCGATGGTGTGGTCATAGCAGTCCTTGCGGTCGGCTCGGGCGCGAGTTCGATGCGGCAAGTGGGGATGTACAACTACTGCGGGAAATCGTTGCTGATCGGCCACGCGGGAGTGTTCATGAAGTCGATCCCGAACTGGCTCTGCCGGATCGGCGGCGGGAGGGCCTCGAAGTACCCGCGCAGGTTGTTGAACGTCTGTGCCTTCGCGTGCCCGTCGAGGTAGCCGAAGTTGGAGATGTCCCTCTTTCCCTCGCGGGCCACGTTGCGGTCGTAGATGTCGCCCG
>JBBRUT010000206.1:0-5296 GCA_038247555.1 Phycisphaerales bacterium
CCAACCTCCTTCTGGCGCTTCTCGGTCTTCTGGAGCAGGGCGAGGGCCCGGGGCGGTTGCCCGAGCGCCGACGTGAGCAGCCCGCCGCGCTCGAACAGGGCGTAGAACTCGTTGAAGCGGTCGCGGCTCCGCAACTCCTGAAGCGTGAACTCCTCGTAGTTGAGCGTGCCCTTGCTGCGGTGGTAGAGCCGGATGATCGAGAAGTTGGAGACGATGCCCCAAGGGCACCCCGGCAGGGCGTTGAGGTAGTCCCAGCACTGCTGGACGGCGGTGCGGCCGTTGGACCGGTCCCGGTCGAGGTCGGTCTGAGAGTCTTTGAGTTCGACCACGACCGTGGGAGACTTGGCGGCGGGGAACTCGCCCAGCGCGGCGTCGGCCGTGCCGACACCGGGAACGGAGAACTTGTGTTCGATGTGGAAGTCGGTCGGGCTCTTGGTCTTGAGCTGATATCCAAGACCCTCGCCGAAGAGCTGATCGAGGAACTGGGTGTCGATCGAGGTCTCTTTGTGCTTGGCGAGATTGCCGGAGGTCTCAAGATCGGCCCATTGGACGGCGAGCGCATACGCATTGTCTTGCGCGGGGCCGCTGAGTTGCTGACTCGCGGCGGCTTCCTTGACGTACTTGGGAATGAAGAGCGCCCGCTGGCGGCGGATGCGCCGGTCAAGGACCTTTTCTTGCTGCTCAAAGAGGCGGGGGCCGTCCTTCGCTTTGGTGGGTAGTTTGGCCATGCGGGTTCAGGGGAGAAGCGTCCTTGCGAAGTGGGCATGGTAACGCGCTTGGACGGCACATGCCGGGGCTGCCGCCCCCGGCACCCCCGCTCAAGGCACTCGGAGCGCACGATCAGCGCGGCGGGCGGGCTTCCTCTTGGCCGGTGAGGTGGCGATCAACGCCGTTAGCCAGCGTGATCCCGATCCGTCCTCATTGCTTCAGCCCGAACAGTCGCTGGCTACTTATGTGCAGGCCTTCGGCCTGGAAGGCAAAGCAAGTGGTGAGTGGTGAAGGTGAGTGGTGAGTGGTGATCGCCAAGAGCACGGGCCCGGCCCAAAGCTTCCGGGCGCGTGGCACCTCAAGGCGAAGAAGACGGCTGTGGCAACCGCCGTCGGCCCCCACCCCCCACCCCCCACCCCCCGGGCGGGGGAGCGGGCCCTTCGGGCGAAGACGGGTGACGGAGAGGCGTGTGCAACCGACAACCCGGGGCTTGGTCCCAAAGCGGACTCGGCCTCGGCATCCAATGTTCAGAGCGGACTCGGCCTCGGCGTCGAGAACAGTGCGGTCAGCCCAGGGCTGCGCGGCCGTTGGGCATCTCGAACCGGGTGGTGGGATCGGATGTGCGGACGTAGCCGGAGCCGCCCATGCGGGCGATGGCTGTGAGCATGCCGGGGTCGACGTGGTAGCGGTCGCTGATCAGGCCATCGGCGGCGTGGATGTGAACGATCTGGCCGAGGATGATGTTGCCGCCCGCCGGTGCGCCGGGGGCGAGGCGGATGATTCGGAGCGCGCGGCACTCAAAGCTGAGGGGGCTCTGGGCGACGCGCGGGGGCGCGACGATCGTTGAGGGCGCAGGGATGAGGCCGGCGAGATCGAACTCGCTGTGGCCATGGGGGAGCGGCTCTGCGCACGCGGCCATCTGACGCTCGAACGCTTCGCTGACGATGTTGACGACGAACTCGCCGCCGCCGGGCCAGTCTCCGGCCGCGCTGCTTGGCGCGAAGTCGGGGCTGCCTTCGGCGATGTTGCGCAGCGTGTCCTTGATGGAGCCGTCGGCGTTGTTGGCGGGGCAGAAGAGGAGGGACATTGGCTCTGACGCGACACCGGCAAAGAAGGAGAATGGGGCGAGGTTGAGTGCGCCGGATTTGGAGATGGTGGAGACGAACGCGATGGGGCGGGGAACGATGCCGCCGATGAGGAGCTTGTAGCGGTCGGGCTGGGAGAGGTGCGCGGGATCGAGGTGCATGGGGAAGGGTATGGGGAAGTGAAAACGCGAAGGCGGGAAGATTTAAAAAGCCGTACACAGATGTCACAGAGGAAGACGCAGAGGTCACAGAGGGAAGCAGGAGGTGGGAACTGCACGTTGCGATGGCGAGTGCTGCGATCGGCTATCACTGACGCAGCGAGTCGATGGCATCGCGTATGGCCTCGAGCGGGAGTCGGCGGAACATCATCTCGCTTCGGGTTCGTGCGCCCAGGAAGTGGTATCCGATCTCGCCGATGTAGATTCCGATGAGCGCGGGCGGCGCGTTGTCCGTACAAAGGAATACGGGGCTGCCTGATGCGCCGGAGTGCCCTTGACCGTGCGGCATGCCGCGGCCGAAGAAGAGCTGGTCATTGGGGTGCGAACTCTTTGTTCCGGGGATGATGTCGGATTTGTGGAACAACGCGATTCGTTCGGAGTGTCGCGAAGCGTCGCGTCCGCCATCGGCCATGGGGAAGCCAGCGATGATGACGGCATCACCGGGCGTTGGGGGAGCGGTCGCGAAAGTCTCAGCGGGGGCCGCATCGAGCGAGGTGAAGGGTGCGCTGAGCACGAGCAGCGCCCAGTCATCGTTCTTGTCGCCGGGCATGGACCAGTCCCGAAGCGGGCGCGAGGCGGGATCGCCGATTCCAGAAAATGCACGCGCCGGGAAGATGCGATCGATCCGCACGATCTCGGGCGCACCTTCGGGCGTGGTGAACGCGGTGACAGAGGTCGCGTTGATGGGGACGATGTGGCCGGCGGTGAGGATGATTCGCGGATGGACCAGAATGCCCGAACCATGGCCGCGGGCACCGGGCAAGGCGACTTGGAGCGCGAGCGGTGTGCCGGCGGTTCGAATGGCTTGGGCGAGTATGGCCGGGGATGGGGCGTCGGGCGTGGATGAGGCGGCGCAACCGGTGAGCGTGCACAGGCAGCAGCTGAGGAACAACCTGTGCAGAAGCGGCTGGAGCATCACGGGCTCTCGGGAAGCGAATGGCAAGCGCGTAGTCTACGGGGAGTCTGGGTGCATTTGTTTTGCGGCGGTACCATGACGGCATGAGCGATGAGTTGAGGAATGAAGGACTGACATGGGCATCGCTGCTGGGGCAGTGGGCGGCGTTTGCGCAGGCGAGCAAGGGGCTGCCGCGGAACGTGGAGGGGGCGCGATGGCGCGGGGCGGTTGCGCCGATCATCGAGCTGCAGGCGGTGACGTTTGCGCTGGCGGATTTGGAGAAGTTGAAGCTGCCCGGTGAGCGGGCGGTGGGAGTGGACACGGCGCAGATCCTGATTCGGAAAGATGCCGCGCTGCTGCATGAGTTGTGGCGTGGGGAAGAGTTGCCAAGGGAGGTTGTGAGCCTGATGGAAGATGCACAGGCGGCGCTCGCCGCGGCGAAGGATGGGGGCGTGGAGTGGCGTGTTGAGGCGGAGAAGCTGGAGTGCAAGCACCCGGCGGAGCTGGTTGCGGCGTTGAAGGGAGCGGGGTTTGCCGGGGACTTGTATCTGCCGGTGCCGGGGGGCGTGCTGTTTGCGGGGTCACCGTGCGCGTTTGCGCGCGGGCCCGCGGGGGAGCGGCCAGATGATGCGGTGTGCGCGGCGGTGACTGAGTTTCTGATGGATGGTGTGCGGCGGAAGCGGGAGGGCGGCGCGCCGAGCATCGAGGGGCCATCGCGCGCGGCGAAGATGCGGCAGGTGTACAGGCAGTTTGATTTCGGCAAGGGGTGCGTGGTTCGGGACCTGGTGCTGGCGATGGATGAGACGCTGCCTCCGGGGCAGGCGCAGCTGGTGCCGGCGATGGAGCGCGGGCGGGAGGTTCCGGTGCCTTTGGCGATTCCGGGGCGGTCGGATTTGAAGCCGGTGCCGGTGGTGTTTGAGTGAGGGGAATGGGGGCGACCTAGCATCACGACCCGGCGACAGGCCCTGCGGATTTGTCGCGGGAGCACAGTTGATCTCAGGAAGCGAAGCTCAAGAACCGGCACGGAGTGCTGGCCCACCAAAGACCCAAAAGGCAGGAAACAGATGCTCAAGCGTGCGAAGATCAGCGTCATTGGCGCCGGCAACATCGGCGGTGAGTGTGCCCGTTCTCTGGCGATGAAGGAGCTTGGCGATGTGGTGCTGCTCGACATTGCCAACAAGGAGAAGCCGGAGCTGCACATGCCCAGGGGCAAGGCTCTCGATCTTGCGTGCTGCGGGCCGATCGAACGCTTCGATGCGCAGATCACGGGGACATATGATTACAAGGACATTGCGGGCTCGGATGTGGTGGTGATCACGGCGGGCCTGCCGCGGCGGCCGGGGATGAGCCGGGATGACCTGATCTCTGTGAACACGGGGATTGTGAAGCACGTTGCGCAGAACGTGAAGGAGTATGCCCCGAACTCGATCGTGATCGTGGTGAGCAACCCGCTGGATGCGATGGTGTATGTGGCGTGGAAGGTGACGGGCTTCCCGGCGCACCGCGTGATGGGCCAGGCGGGCGCGCTGGATGTGGCGCGGTACAAGACGTTCCTTGCGTGGGAGCTTGGGGTGAGCGTTGAAGATATTCAGGGCCTGCTGCTTGGCGGGCACGGGGACGACATGGTTCCGCTGCCGCGGCGGACGAGCGTGAACGGGATTCCGATCACGGACCTGCTGCCCGCGGAGAAGATCAACGCGTGCGTGGAGCGTGCGAAGGCGGGCGGCGGGGAAGTCGTGAAGCTGATGGGGACGAGCGCGTGGTATGCGCCGAGCGCGGGCGTGGTGGAGATGGTGGAGGCGATCGTGCGCGACAAGAAGCGAGTGATCGCTTCGGCCGCGTACTGCGAGGATGATTACGGCGTTGCGCCGGGGCAGAAGGGCAAGGGGTACTTTGTCGGCGTGCCGGCGGTGCTGGGCGGCAAGGGCGTGGAGAAGATCATCAGCTTCAAGATGGATGAGACGGAGCAGAAGTTCATGAACGAATCCATCAGCCACGTGAAGGACCTGGTGGGCGTGGTTCAGAAAATGTTTCCCGAGTTGGCCTGAGCGCCGGGTGGCCGGATCTGCATCGCACGAGACACAAGGAGTGTGCGTCATGATGACTCGCCTGTTGACACTTGCGGGAGCAGTTCTGCTCGCGCTGCCGGTAGTGGCCGCGGCTCAGGATCAGGCCGCGAGCCCGCTGACGGGCGCTACGGATAAGCCGTTGACGCTGGCGGCGGCGACGAAGCATGCCGATGCGGATATCGAGCGGATACTGGGGCTGCTGTCGGGCTCGTTCAGATCGGAGGGGAAGAGCGGCGACGGAGGGCAGGCCGCGCTGCGGTACAACGGTGCGCGGATTCGCGTGGATGGGCTGGATAACGCGATGTATTTCGAAGTGACACG
>JBBRUT010000207.1:0-5282 GCA_038247555.1 Phycisphaerales bacterium
GAGCGCGGACTGAACTCGGTCGAGATCGTCGGCCCGGGTGTGTGCAGAATCGCCACCATCGATGTCTCACCGACAACTGCGGTAACTCTCGAAGACGGGTTGCTGCGAGTAGGAAGCCTTCCGCCGATTTTAATCGGCGGAGGAGTGACCGAACGAGAAAGCTTTTTGTGGCTGACGATCCAGCGAGCCGCAGCCGACCTGCTCGCCAAGGGTGACGCAGCCGAATGGTCGCGTCAAGCCGTCACCGCCGCTCTCGATGTATATTGCGACCGGGGCATCATGCCGCTGACCGTGGAACCGCTACCCCAACTGCTTCGTGCGGCGTCGGGGTCTCATTGGTACGGCGGGTTGCGCGATTTGACCATCGTGGACGGTGCCGCCCGGCAAATGGCGGAGGATCAATGCCGTGCGCTGCCGGTTCGGATTATTACCTACAGCATATTGGAGATGCTCGCAACTGACATCGCGGTGCCACCGCTCCGGTACTCAGCATATTGGGAGACCACCGTTCGCGCGAAGGTGTGGCTGTCGGAGGACCAAGCAAAGCCGGTGCTCATTGAGTTTGCCGTGCTAGGCGACTCTGATGATCGGGATCGGATCTCGTCTGTGCGGCTGTTGCGGGTGCTTCCTGAAAAATAAACGCCGCCGTGTCCGGGCACAGGCGCAGCGCGGCGAGCGAGACTCTGCAGAACGCTCGTGTCAATCAATCCGACGGCCTCATGTACATGTCCCGACATCGCACCCTTAGCTATGGTCGTGCGATGCCCATTCTCGATGGACATGTTTCCGCACACGATGGGTGATGCGATCAAAACGATCATCGTTTTGGCCTTCACGGCCATCGTGTACTCGCCTCCGGTGATCATTTCCGCGCGCACAGCGAGGGGGCGACCGAGCTGGGAGTATTCTCGAGCAACGACGGTGGATCCACCTGGTCCGCCGCCACCGAGGGCCCCGAGAACGTGCGGACAGTCGAGATCGTGTTCATGTCAGGGTCGAACCGTCTACTCGCCGCGACACACGGCCGGGGACTCTACACCGCGGATATTTCGCCATGCCGGGCGGACTTCGACGGCAACGGACTTGTGCAGGTGCCGGACATCTTCGCATTTCTTTCAGCGTGGTTCGCGCTGGAAGTGGAGGCGGACTTTGACGGCGTGGGCGGCGTAGCCGTTCCGGACATCTTCTCGTTCCTGAGTGCCTGGTTTGCGGCCATCCCGTGACAGAGAATGTCGCGCGGCGAAAGATGGAAGGCTGCAAACGGGCGTATCCTGCCTGATGTCAGGCAGGGGAGCTGTTCGTGCCCACGGTGCGGAGCGAGTTGCGAAGATTGAGGCGAGAAGAGGCCGCTCAGGCCGATGGTGATGGCACTTCCGTCGGTGCCCACCCGCCAACTCAGAAGTCGCGACGCGCTCCGAAGCGCGGTGAGGGCGCGCCCGCATCCCCGAAGAAAGCCAGGGCCTCAACGCCGCTGTCGCGGAAGTCCACTGCCGATCATGTCGCCCCATTCCTGCCGGGGATGCAGAGAATCGCCGGTTGGATGGCACAGAAAAACTGGAAGGCATGGGCGTTTCAGAGCGAAGCATGGGAGGCGTATGCCCGCGGCGAGAGCGGACTGATCAACGTCCCCACCGGCGCGGGCAAGACCTACGCCGCGTACCTCGGCCCCCTCGCCGAACTGCTCGACCACCCGGCCGACGGTCTGACGATCCTCTACATCACACCGCTCCGCGCAGTTTCGCGCGATATCGAGCTTGCGCTGAAGCTGCCGGTTGCGGAACTGGGGGTCGGCGCGAAGGTGACGATCGGTTCGCGCACCGGCGACACCAAGGCGAGCATTCGCGTCAAGCAGCGCGAGCGCCTGCCCAACGTGCTGGTGACCACACCCGAGTCATTGTCCCTGCTCTTGACCCAGGATCGCGGCCGTGAGCTGTTCGCCGATCTGCGATGTGTCATCGTCGATGAGTGGCACGAACTGCTCTCCAGCAAGCGCGGCACGCAGGTGGAGCTCGCGCTCGCCAGGCTGCGTTCGTGGAAGCCCGCCCTGCGCACATGGGCTCTCTCGGCGACGATCGCCAATATCGAGGAAGCGGCGCTCGCAGCGGTAGGCATCGGCCGGGACCAGGCCGCGACGCTCATCCGCGCGACGATCGATCGGCCCATCGTCATCGAGAGCCTCCTTCCCATCGACATCCGCAAGTTTCCGTGGGCCGGGCACATGGGTCTGGCGATGCTCGATCCGCTTCTCGAGTGGCTCGACCCTGCAAAGTCCACACTCATTTTTACCAACACCCGCTCGCAGGCGGAGCGGTGGTATCAGGCGATCCGCTGGGCGAAGCCCGAATGGCACGCCGCGGGGTGGGTGCGGCTGCATCACGGCTCCATCGACCGCGCGGAGCGCGAGCGTGTTGAAGCCGGCTTGAAGAGCGGCGCAGTCCGTCTTGTCGTCGCGACCTCTTCGCTCGATCTCGGTGTCGATTTCGCTCCCGTCGAGCGCGTCGTGCAGATCGGCTCGCCCAAGGGCATCTCGCGTCTGATGCAGCGCGCCGGCCGCAGCGGCCACCGCCCCGGCGAAACCTGCCGCGTGCTGTGCGTGCCCACCCACGCGCTGGAACTTGTGGAGATCGCCGCATCGAGGCGCGCGGTTCGTGAGGGCCTGGTCGAACCGCGACTGCCGATCGAGTCTCCTCTGGATGTCCTGGCCCAGCATCTGGTCACCTGCGCGCTGGGCGGCGGCTTTCGGTCCGATGAGCTCTTTGAAGAAGTCCGCAGCACCTCGGCGTTCGCCAAAATCTCGCGAGCAGAGTTTGCTTGGGTGATGGATCTGGTCGAACGCGGCGGCGCAACGCTCCGCGCTTACCCGATGTTCCACCGCATCGCCCCCGACCCCCTGAGGCCGGGTGTGTATCATGTGCCCAATAAGCGCATCGGTCAGCTCCACAAGCTGAACGTCGGCACCATCACGGCCGATGCGACCGTCAACCTGCGGTACATCAGCGGCAAGCGACTGGGCAGCATCGAAGAGAACTTTGTCTCGCGCCTTCGTGAAGGCGAGAAGTTCTTCTTCGCCGGTAAGGTGGTCGAGTTCGTGCGCATGGAGGACTCCGATGCCCTCGTGAGAGCGTCGCGGGGCAAGGCCAGCCTCACGCCCATCTGGGGCGGCACGCGGCTTCCCATCTCCGAATCGCTTGGCGAAGCCGTGCGTGAAGCACTCGAAGTCTGTGCGAACCGCGATCTTCAATCCGGCAGTTCAGTCGGCGCACCCGCCGCGGTCGAACCCGAGCTCGCCTGCTTTGCGCCCGTCGCCGCGATCCAGCAGCGAATCTCCGTACTGCCGCGGCACAACGAAACACTTGTCGAGTTGACAAAGACCCGCGATGGCCACCACCTGTTCATCTATCCATTCGATGGCCGCCTCGTCCACGGTGGCATGGCCGCGCTGCTCGCCTTCCGTCTTGCCCGCGCACGCCCCATGACCTTTACCACCGCCGCCAACGACTACGGCTTCGAACTGCTCTGCGCCGAGCCGATCGAGGTTGATGAAGCAGTTCTGCGTGCCGGACTCTCCGCGCACGAACTGGCACACGATGCCGCGGCCAGCGTGAACCTCAGCGAGATGGCCCGCCGCCAGTTCCGCGAAGTAGCGCGCGTGGCCGGGCTGGTGGTGCAGACGTATCCGGGCTCGCCCAAGACCGGGAGACAACTTCAGGTGAGTTCGGGTCTGCTGTACGACGTCATGCGCGACTTCGACCCAGAAAACCTGTTGATGGTGCAGTCCCGCCGCGAAGTGCTTGAGAAGCAGTTTGAGCAGAGCCGTCTCGCCCGCGCACTCACCCGGGTCTCCGAAGGTGCGCTCCGGATCGTCCGCACTGCACGCCCGACGCCCCTCGCGCTCCCGCTGTTCGTCGAGCGAATCGGCGCACAACTGTCGACCGAGAGTGTGCTCGACCGCATCGAACGCATGCGGAAGGCGTGGGGAGATGAGTGACAGCGCCCTCCTCCTTCAAAGCCAACTGCGGAAGGATGAAGCAGGCCGCGTGTGGAATGGGAAGTAGAATAAGAGGCGGGAGACTGGCAAAGCACTGAATTCGGTGCGATAATGGTGTTATGAACAAGCGCTGCTCCATTCTTCCAGAGGACATCACACCCCTCACCGACTTCAAGCGAGACACCGCTGCCTACATCCGGAAGCTGCAACGCACCGGCCGCGCGCAAGTGCTTACCGTGAACGGCCGCGCCGAGGTGGTCGTTCAGTCTGCCAAGTCCTACCAGAAGTTCATGGAAGCGATCGAACGTGAAGCCACGCGCGATTCCATTCGTCAAGGGCTCGCTGAAGCGGATCGCGGTGAACTGCACCCGCTGGGCAAAGCCCTCACGCAGGCCGCGGCTCGACGGAAGGCTCGCACGAGGCGATCGGCTTGATCTACACGGTCTTGGTAACCCCAACCGCGGCCATGGCGATCCTGGAGATTGCAGACTACATCGCTACGGATTCGCCTGCGAGAGCGGAAATCTGGCAGAAGGGCCTGGAAGTCGTGATCAACTCGCTCTCGCGGATGCGCCGACGGTTTGGCGTGGCGCCCGAATCAAGGACTTTACGCACGCAGTTGCGACACATCCCTCACGGTGAATGCCGCGTGATCGATCGCATCCGCGGCCACACAGTCGAAGTTCTCACCGTCCGCCACGCCGCCCGCAAGCCGTGGCCCGGCAGGAGAGACGATCGATGATCGCTTGCCTGCTTGTCTGCGGTCATTGCGAGGTCGGCTGCCGACTTCCGCACTCCGGGCAGCGAGAACTTTCGCAGAGCCCGGTGAGGTCGTACCCGCAGATGTTGCACCTCGATGGGTCGGTGATGAAGACTCGAGCGATGCGCAAAAAAAGAGCCCGGGCGTAGTCCATGCCATGACCAGCAGCGCGATACCGATCGATGCCACGCTCTCGCATCGAAGCAAAGGTCCCGGGTGCTCGAACACGGTCTAGTTGTAGTCCTGAGGAACACCCAGCAGATGCGTAAGGCAGGCGCGGCAGCGACAGCCCTCGTAACCCATTCTCCAAGTCTGGAATCTCAGCCGAAGCTGTCGGATCTTCAAGGAATGCCAGACGAGTACAACGGCCAATTCAGCGCTGCCGAGACCAAGGAGAGCAACTGTTGCTCGTAACCGTTTGGTAGCACGCAGTGTTGACTCGCATGTTGAAATCAATGCTCACTGCCCCTGCGCCAGGCTGTATCCCTTCACGCCGTCAAACGTTCGCAGCAACTCATACGAGCACACGCTGAA
>JBBRUT010000208.1:0-5229 GCA_038247555.1 Phycisphaerales bacterium
CATCGCGTTCAGCCGCCGCGTCGCCACCACAGCGGGCTGTCCGCCCGACAGGAAGGCGACTCCGGCGACAGCCGCGGGAACCGAGCGACGCAAACATCGCACGGTCAAAGATGCAAACTGTTCGGGGCTCACCCTTTCCAGGGAGTTACTTCCCGGGACCACCCTGTTTGGTTTCAGCAACATCGCTTCCAGCAAGACGCGCTGAGATCGAATATCCCGAAAAACGGCGTGAAGCACCTCTTCCGTGATGGCCTCACACGCGGCGAGATCATGTCCACCGTCCATCCCCACCTCGGGTTCGACGATCGGCACAAGTCCCGCCTCCTGATAGATCGCCGTGTACCGCGAGAGCGCGTGTTCGCTTGCATCGACACAACCCCTGCTCGACAGACCCGGCCCGATGGCGATCACCGAACGCCATCGGGCGAAGACAGTCCCCATCCGCCGGTAATCACCCACACGTTCGCGAAGTCTGTCCAGCCCGCACATGACCTTCTCTCCGGGGAACAGCGCCAGTCCGACCGTGCCAAAATCCACCTTGATCCCCGGCAGGACGGCGGCCCGTAACATGCCCGCGACGAACAACTCGCCCCCCGACATCGTTCCTCGGAGCGTCACATCAAACAAGATCGCGCCGCTGACGCCCTCGCCCAAGCCGGGCGTCGTCACAAGCAGCTCGCGATACAGCCGCCTCAGCTCGGCTGTCTGCGGAATCCCCGCCTCGGCGAAGCGCCGGTTGCGAGTTGCAACACTCTCGTCCATCGCGAGCAATCCCTTGCCCGGAACCATGAGCGAACGCGCGGTGTCGATGAGAAGCGCGGTATTCATGGCGTATGCACCGCACTGATCGTCGCCTTGACCGCCATCGGTGGTCGTTTCTTGTCCGTGCGATGCTTGTGCCACCCTGCGCTGCCGCTCTCGGACAACACCCTCAGCTCTTCCCGATAGACGCGGCCAAAGTCCGCAAGCGGCTGCGGTGGTTCAAGTTCCTTGGGTCCAACCAATATGGCTTGAATCGCCGCGGCGGCCATCGTCGGACGCGCGTACTCTGCGATGGCGTGTTTAACGACCTTCTCAGCCGACGCCAAGACCGTCTCGCAGGAACGCAAGCGTCTGCGCCCGTAAAACGAATGGAGCGGCACCAGGTTGTACACCCGATTCACGCGGGTAGGCGACACATCAAACGCCACCCGCGACGTCTCGGAAATGAACCCCGTATAGAGCGCCTCGCGATCCGCGTAATGCCTTCCAAGAGGCTCGCGGCGATCCTGATGCTGCCGCGTAAGCCATGTGCCGGCGATGGACGTAAGCGCCCCCACGAGGGAAACTCCAAGGGCCGACAAAGCGCTGATGTGTGTGGGATCCATGTTTAAAGTCGCAACAAGCGGTGATTGCGTCGCGCACGCGTGTGGCCGTCTATAGCGGAACATCCCCGGGCGCCGCACCCCACTTCCAGTTTTGAATCTCCGGCATGTCTTGGCCGTGCTTGCGGATGTATTGCCTGTGTTCGATGAGTTTGTCGATGAGTATCTGCTTCAGATATACGCCCCGATCGCCCGTTTGCGGCACGCGGTCAATGACGTCGATTACAAGGTGGAACCTGTCAAGCTCGTTGAGCACGGTCATATCGAACGGTGTCGTGATCGTGCCTTCTTCCTTGTACCCGCGAACGTGGATGTTGTGATGGTTCGTCCGGCGATACGTCAGGCGGTGGATAAGCCATGGGTACGCGTGGAACGCAAAAATCACCGGCTTGTCCTTGGTGAAAAGCTGGTCGAACGTGGTGTCACTTAGCCCGTGCGGATGTTCGCTCGCCGGTTGAAGGCGCATCAGATCGACAACGTTCACCACCCGCACCCTTAGATCCGGCAGGTGCTCCTTCAACAGCGACACCGCCGCCAATGTTTCCAGCGTCGGTACATCGCCGCAGCACGCCATCACCACGTCCGGCTCGGCCGTCTGATCGCTGCTCGCCCACCGCCAAATGCCGATGCCCTCGGTGCAGTGCACAATCGCCTGCTCCATCGTGAGCCACTGCGGCGAAGCATGCTTCCCGGCGACGACCACGTTGACATAGTGCCGACTGCGAAGGCAGTGGTCCATCACCGAAAGCAGACAGTTCGCGTCCGGCGGCAGATACACCCGAACGACCTCCGCCTTTTTGTTGGCCACCACATCGAGGAAGCCGGGGTCCTGGTGGGTGAACCCGTTGTGGTCCTGTCGCCACACGTGCGACGCCAGCAGATAGTTCAGCGACGCAATCGGGCGCCGCCACGGCAATGTCGACGTCACCTTCAGCCACTTCGCGTGCTGGTTGAACATCGAATCAACGATGTGAATGAACGCCTCATAGCTGTTAAACAGCCCATGTCTGCCGGTCAGCAAGTACCCCTCCAGCCACCCCTGACACTGGTGCTCGCTGAGCATCTCCATGACCCGCCCGGCCGGGGCGAGGAACTCGTCGCTCGCCAGAGTGGCCGCGTCCCACAGGCGATCGGTAACCTGAAAGACCGCCTCCAAGCCGTTGGAAAGCGTCTCATCCGGTCCGAAAACCCGGAAGTTGCGCTGCTCCATGTTCAGCTTCAGCGCATCCCGCAGGAAGCTCCCGAACACATGGGTGTCACCCATACCCCGCACCCCGGGCGCGGGCACATCCACCGCGTAGTCGCGGAAGTCCGGCAAACGTAGATCGCGAAGTAGTCGCCCGCCGTTGGCGTGTGGATTTGCGCCCATACGCCGATCGCCCTCCGGGGCGATCGCCGCAATGTCGTTGTTAAGCCGGCCGTTCGCGTCGAACAGATCCTCCGGACGATAGCTTCTCAACCACTCTTCAAGCTGCCGCAAGTGCTCCGGCGGCGACGTCGCGGAGATTGACAGCGGTATCTGGTGCGAATGAAACGTGCCCTCCACAGCCACTCCGTCGACAACCTTCGGCCCGGTCCAACCCTTCGGCGAGATCAATACGATCATCGGCCATCGCGGGCGTTCCACGCGCCCTCCAACGCGAGCATCGCGCTGGATCGAGCGGATGTCTTTGATCACCGAGTCCATCGCCCCGGCCATGGCCTGATGCATGAGCTCCGGCTCGTGGCCCTCGACGTAATGCGGCGTCCACCCATAGCCACGCAGTAATTGGTCCAGCTCCTCCCGGGAGATGCGGGCGAGAATCGTCGGGTTCGAAATCTTGTATCCATTGAGATGCAGGATCGGGAGCACAGCTCCATCCGTCGCCGCGCTCAGGAACTTGTTCGAGTGCCACGCCGTCGCGAGGGGTCCGGTCTCGGCTTCGCCATCTCCTACCACGCACGCGACGATGAGTTCGGGATTGTCAAACACCGCACCGAACGAATGGCTGAGCGAGTACCCGAGCTCCCCCCCCTCGTGGATCGACCCGGGACACTCCGGCGAAGCGTGGCTGGGAATCCCGCCGGGGAAAGAGAACTGGGTGAAGAGCTTTCGCAGCCCCGCCTCATCGCGCGTAATCTCGGGGTACACCTCGCTATAGGTGCCTTCGAGGTACGTGTTTCCCACGACAGCCGGCCCTCCGTGCCCGGGGCCGGAAACGTAGATCATGTCTAGGTCATGCTTCTTGATCACGCGGTTGAGGTGCGCGTAGATGAAGTTCTGTCCAGGCGTCGTTCCCCAGTGGCCAACCAAGAGCGGCTTGACATCGTCCCGAGTCAGCGGCCTCTTGAGCAGCGCGTTGTCCCAAAGATAAAGCTGACCCACCGAGATGTAGTTTGCAGCCCGCCAGTAGCAGTCGATGGCCTTCAGCTCGGCGAAGCCGAGCGTAATAATGCTCTTCTGATCAATGTTCATGATGCTGCCTCCCATCGCACCGAAAGACTTCACCCCGGCGACCGACCTTGCCCACACAGCCACAGCCCCAGACCAAAACATCTCAGGCCCATTCCCTGCGCTCGGTGATTTATCCCTCCGCGCAGTTTCGCCGGACGAATCATTCAGAGCATCATAACGGTCCGCTCCACGCCGGGCTATGGCGAATCCTTCCCCCATCGCCCGCGGGTATCAGGCCTCCGCGAACCCCTCGCGGATCGCGAATCGAACCAAATCGGTCCGGGCGGAAATCCCAAGCTTCTTCATATGCGCGACTGGTGCGCATCGACTTTTCGATCGTCGCAGCGCCGACCGGCGATGACCGCCCAAGTCGCTTCGAAGCCATGCTCGCCAGCGAGCCTTGGTGCATGCCGCGAACATATCCGGCGACGGTCTCGGCTCGCCGAGGCATCGCCCCGTCGATCCGCGCCCCGACTCCACCGGCCTACTCCGGGCGACATCTCTTCCGAAACCAGGCGGAATCTCAATCGCCAAGGCCAACCCGCCCGAACGCATGCGCTGGTCAAATTCGGCGTCGTCGAAGAGTCGGTCGCCCTCGATGAAGTACCTCGATCCGGCGATGTTCAGCGCGTAGTTCTCACTCAGGGCGGACTGATCCCGGTCGAGCATCGCGTACCTCAGATCTTCGACATCCAGACTAGGTTCTGTCTGAAAACACCATATTCTGCCGATATTGCTGAGAAGGACAAGGAGGTCTTGAGTGGCAAAAGATAGGAAGCGGACCCGGCGGACACGGAGCGTTGCTCGTCGGAAGGTGGGGAAGAACAAGGGCGGATCGTATCGGCGACATGAATTGACCGATGAGCAATGGCACTTCGTGAGGAAACTGATTCCCCCACGCAGCGCCACCACCGGACGTCGGCCACGGGAGGCTCGGCTGATGCTCAACGGCATTTTGCGGGTTCTTCGCACCGGGGCGCCTTGGCGTGATTTGCCGGATCGATTCGGGCCGTACCAGACGGTCTACGATTTCTTCAGGAACTGGCGTTCCCGGGGCGTTTACAGTTCCATTCTCAAAGCGTTGCACATTGATCTGGACCGAAAAGGTCGGATTGGCTGGGATCTGTGGTGTGTGGACGGGTCCAGCGTCCGCGCCGCCCGGGCGGCGGCAGGGGCCGCGAAAAAAGTCTCAAATGCCACAAGAACTAGCCGAAAGACCACGCGTTAGGTCGCTCGCGCGGCGGATTCACAAGCAAGTTCCATCTGGTTACGGACGGTCGAGGCGTCCCGCTGAACGTGGAGGTCTCCGCCGGGACAGACGCACGATTCGACCGTGTTTGAGTCGGTCTTCGACGGCATCTCGATCGCCCAGCCGCTGGGCCGCCCGCGCATGCGTCCGACGTGCGCGGCCGGCGACAAGGGATATAGTTC
>JBBRUT010000209.1:0-5196 GCA_038247555.1 Phycisphaerales bacterium
ACCTGGGCCGGCATGTGTCCGAGATCGTGCCCTCATTCGTCGAACCGCTTCGAAACTTGACGGCCCGCATCCTGGCGACGGGCCAGGCCGTGGTGAATCACGAGTTCTCCGGTGAGACGCCCGCCGCGCCAGGCGAGATGCGTTTCTGGAATGAAAGCTGGTATCCGTTGCGCGACGGAGCGGGGGAGGTCTTGGGGTTCGGCGGCATCGTCGAGGAGATCACCGCGAGGAAGCGGGCCGAGGCGCAGTTGGTCCATATGAACGAGAACTTGCTCGTCGCTTCCGTGCGCCAGCATGAACTCACGGAAAAAGCGGAATGGCTGAGCGTACAACTTCAGACAGACCTCACCGCGCGCATTGCGGCCGAGGAGGCGCTGCGCGAAAGCCAGCATTTCATCCACAGTGTTCTGTACAACCTCTTTGCCTTCGTCGGCGTGATGACGGTGGACGGAACTTTAATCGATGCCAACCGCTCATCGCTGGAGGCGGCGGGCATCCCGGCGAGCGAGGTGATCGGGAAGAAGTTCTGGGACTGCTACTGGTGGAGCTATTCCCCCGAGATCCAGGCGCAGTTACGCGACGCGTGCGAGCGTGCCGCCAGCGGCAAGGTCGTCCGCTACGACGTGCCTGTGCGCATGGCGGGCGACACGCGGTCGTGGATCGATTTCCAGCTCTCGCCGCTGCGCGATACCAAAGGGCGCATTACCCATCTCATCCCCTCGGCGCTGGAAATCGATGTGCGCCACGCTGCCGAAGAAGCGCTGCGGGAGAGCGAGGAGCGGTTCCGCATCATGGCCGATGGCTTGCCGCTGATGATCTTGGTGCACGACGCCCAGGGGGACTTGCAGTTCGTCAACCGAGCCTATTGCGAGTTCTTCGGCGTGGCGCCCCAGCACGTCGCCGGCCCGAACGGGCCTCCGCTGGTGCATCCCGAGGATCTCGCGGCGTATGAGAGCGAGTTCAGCGCCAGCGTGCGCGAACGCCGCCCCTTCCACGCCCAGGTGCGTGTGCGCCGGTTCGATGGGGAGTGGCGCTACATCGAGTCCCACGCCCGCCCGCGTTTCTCCGCTTCGGGCGAGTTTCTAGGCATGGTGGGCAGCAGCCCCGACATCACCGAGCGCAAGGCGACCGAGGAAGCTCTGCACAGGAGCGAAGCGCAGGAGCGCATCTCGCGCACCGAGGCCGAGGTCGCCAACCGCAGCAAGGACAACTTCCTGGCCACGCTCAGCCACGAACTGCGAACGCCACTCACCGCCATCCTGGGCTGGGCGGTGCTGCTGAGGACCACCCCGCCCACGGATGGGAAGCCCATCGACGCCGACATCGACCACGGCCTGGAGGTCATCGAGCGCAACGCACGGATGCAGGGGAAACTCATCGAAGATGTGCTGGATGTGGCCCGGATCACCTCCGGAAAGTTCATGCTCGACTTGCGGCCGCTCGACCTGACGAGTCTCGTGTCTGCGGCGGTCGATGCGGTGCGGCCTGCGGGCAAGGGAAAGGGCTTGACGCTGGAGGTGGCGACTGGGGCAATGGATGGGGACGGATTGGGCAGTCTCTGGATCAAAGGAGATTCGTCAAGGCTCCAGCAGGCGGTCTCGAACCTGCTCACCAACTCCATCAAGTTCACGCCCGCCGGCGGGCGCGTGTCGGCGCGCGTGGAGCTGGTGAAGGGGACGGACGCGGATGCGGACACGGCGCGGATCACGGTCACGGACACCGGCCGGGGAATCGACGCGGTGTTTCTGCCCAGCGTCTTTGAACGCTTCAAGCAAGCGGGCGAGGGGACGACGCGCTCGTACGGCGGGCTGGGGCTGGGGTTGTCGGTCGTGCGGTACATCATCGATGCGCACGGCGGTGCTGTGCGGGCGATGAGCGAAGGCGAGGGGAAGGGCGCGACATTCACAATCGAACTCCCGGTCACGCCGCAGACCGCTGCGCCGCTCCACTCAGGCAAACCGAGCTCGACAGACACCCTGCTGCGGCTGGATGGCGTGCGGGTTTTGGTGGTTGACGATGAAGAGGATTCCCGCATGATGGCGAAGCGGGCGCTCGAAGCGGCCGGGGCGAGCGTGGTTCTCGCCGCGTCGGCGGAAGAGGGATATCACCTCGCGATCATGGGCAAAGAGGGGACGGCGGAGCTGCAAGCGATTGTGAGCGACATCGGGATGCCGGGTGAGGATGGGTATTCGATGATGCAGCGAGTGCGAACGGAGAAGGGCGGGAAGGACCTGCCCGCCGTGGCCTTGACGGCGTTCGCGGCTCCTGAGGACAAACGCCGAGCGCTCGTGGCGGGGTTCCAGATCCACATGGCCAAGCCCATCGACCCGCACGAACTGATCGCGGTGGTGGCGGGGCTGGTTGGAGGGGCTGAGCGGACGACGAAATGAGTCGTGTCGCCAGCGCGAAGCTCGCTACCGGAAGAGTCATGGCGGAGTATCTGGGGGCCAGGTGCCGGTGATCCAGAAGCCCGAGCAATGGGCAGCTGCGAATGAGATCCACGGCGCAAAGGCCTCGATGAGGTCGCGGTCTACACCGTCAAGGACGGCCCGCGGCTGGTGTGCGCGTAATCCTGCGGTGTCTCTGCCAACCCGGAAGCGTTTCAGCCTTCAACCATGATCTTGAACCCGCCGTACGAGAACCGGTCCATGCCGAAGGGCATGTTCTCCGGATCGCACATGGCGGCGATGCGCGGGTCCTTCATGACCTTGGCGTTGATCTTGTTGCGCTCGGCCTTGGACTTGTACACGATCCAGGAGAAGATCACCGTCTCGCTGGGCTTTGCCCGGGCGAGCTTGGGGAACGGCACACCCATCTTCACCTTCATGTCATCCCCGGAGCATTCGCGGTACTCCAATGCGCCAAGCTCGCGCCAGACCTTGGCGCCGATCTTGGCCATCTTCTTGTACATGGCGAGGTTCTTGGTCGGAATGACAATGACGAATCCGTCGACATAGGCCATGGTGCTTCTCCGCAAAGCGTGGGGACTTGTGCTGGTCCACCCCGGCGCAAGATATTCATCGCCCACCGGCTCCCCATTGATCGTCAGTTCATACACACCCAGCGCAGTGACATACATCCTTGCTTTCGCACTACCGCCAAGGCCATCGCAAGTACGCGCATCGCCGCTCCCGTGATGCAGAGTCTTCTTCCCGCAAATGTTCAATACCCTGCCGCGTGGCCATCTTTGCGGGACTCCGATGCGCCGACGTATACGCCGGTCTTCGGATCGCGCATGATCGCCTGAAACCCGCCGAAGTAAACAATGGGAAGGGGCTTGATGGTGTGGCCGCGGTGTTCGAGTTCGAGGAGTGTCTCGGCCGGAAAGCCGGGCTCGAGGCTCAATACGCCGCCATTGCTCATGGCTTCGAGCTCGATGCCGACAGGCTCGGTCGACCCATCGTGGTGAATCCGTGGCGCATCGCCCGCCTGCTGGAGAGTCATACCGAAGTCCACCAGGTTCATGACGATCTGTGCGTGTCCCTGCGGCTGCATCGCGCCGCCCATCACGCCGAAGCTCATCCATGGCTTGTCATCCTTGGTGATGAACGCCGGGATGATCGTGTGAAACGGCCGCTTCCCCGGCAATAGCGCATTGGGGTGCGTGGGGTCGAGCGCAAACTGCTCGCCCCGGTTCTGCAGCATGAACCCCAGCCCCGGCGGCGTCATCCCGCTACCCATGCCGCGATAGTTCGACTGAATCAGCGAAACCATCATGCCCTTGGAATCGGCGACGGTGAGATAGATCGTGTCGGCTCCGCCCGGGATGATGCCCGGCTCGACGGCCAGCGCGGCCTTGCTCATGTCGATCTTCGCGCGGCGCTGCGCCGCATACCCGTCGCTGATCAGCAGCTCGACCGGCGACTGGTAGAACGCAGGGTCGGCATAGCAGCGGGCGCGGTCCTCGAACGCAAGCTTCTTCGCCTCGGTAAAGGCGTGCACGTAGTCCGCGCTGCCAAAGCCCATCGACCGGACATCAAAGCCTTCCATGATCTTCAGGATCTGCAGCGCGGCGATCCCCTGCCCGTTGGGCGGAAGTTCCCACACGTCGTACCCGCGATAGTTCGCCGACACCGGCTGCACCCATTCCCCTTGGTGCGCGGCGAAGTCGCTCGCCGCGAGCACGCCTCCCTGCTCCGCGATGTATTTCTCAACAGTTGCAGGCACCTCGCCGGAGTAGAACCCATCGCGTCCGTGCTCGGCGATGCGCTCTAAAGTCTTCGCAAGGTTTGTGTTCCGCCAGATCTCGCCGGCCTCGGGCGCCCGCCCATCAATCGTGAACTGTTCCTTGAAGCCCGGCATCTCACCCTGCGCCCGCGCACTGATCTGCCAACTGCTGGCGATCACCGGCGACAGTGGGAAGCCGCCGCGCGCATACGCGATCGCGGGCGCAAGCACCTCCCGCATCGTCAGGTTCCCAAACCGCCCATGCAGCGCAAACCACCCATCGACGCAGCCAGGCACTGTGACCGGCAGAGGACCACGAGCTGGAATCGCCTTCAGTCCCCGCTCCTTCACAAGCTCGATCGTCAGCGCCGCCGGGGACCGTCCCGACCCGTTGTACCCCTGCAGGTTCCCGCTCCTGGGCGACCACACGATCGCAAACAGATCGCCCCCGATCCCGCACCCGGTCGGCTCCATCAGCCCCAGCGCCGCGTTCGCCGCGATCGCCGCATCTACGGCCGTCCCGCCCTTCTTCAGAATGTCGAGCGCGATCTGCGTCGCCAGCGGGTGGCTCGTCGCCGCCATGCCATGTGTCGCATACACCTCCGAGCGTGTCGCCCGAGGCAGGTCCGATTCGACTGTCGCACAAGCTTCCATGGAAATCACCGCGGCAAGAGTAAATAGAAGCATGACATTCCTTCCGGCACATCCAGAGTGCATCGATTCGCCGATCTCGAAATCAGTCTACACGACTGGCCCATAGCCCGCGCCGAAGCCTCGAAGCAAGAGGGGTCGGCGACAGCTTTTCTGGCGATGTGACGGCTGCCATGAAAGCGGGGGGGGAAATGGTGCGGGGGCAAGGTGGGGGAATGTGCCGCCCGTGTCCGAAGATCGATCGGAGACCATTCCTGCCCCGAAGCGCCCAAGGATGACCAGACGATGATCGCCATCCGCTGCGCCGCCTAGGCCGCGCGGCGTTTGGCCTGCATCCACCGATCGCACATCGCAAGCAGGCGTGCCCGGTTGATCGGC
>JBBRUT010000210.1:0-5140 GCA_038247555.1 Phycisphaerales bacterium
ATCTACTCCGAAGAGACCCGCGATCCGATCATCGCCACCGAGGCCGAGCAGCACGCCAACCCCCGCTCGCGATCCGCGAAGCTGAGGTGGGTACGGCTGGCCTGATGGCACGAAGTACCCGCAGTCGAAGCATCTGTTCTACTGGTGCTGATCGGTTGCCACAGAGACCATCCAGCCGACCCCGAACTGATCCGTCAGCATGCCAAACTTTGGCGACCAGAAAGTCTGGCCCAGCGGCATCGTACCGTCGCGCTATTCGCCAACCTGCGCCCAATCTCTGCACGCTGGCTCCTCTCCAGCCCGGATCCACACACGTCATGCCCTGCGCAAATGAAGGCTGTTTCAGCTTGGGTTCATCCCCCCGTCAAGCCGGACCCGCACACTGGGATTGGAAAGCGATCATTACATGACATCAGCACAGAACACCATCAAGCACTACGTTGGCGACCTCTCCGCGGTCATTCGCCATGTCTCCGAAGCACTTGACAGGCATAGCAAGGATGACCATCTCATCCGGCTCTCCGGGGCCACAGCCGTCATCGAGAACGCATCGACGGTACTGAAGCGGCAACTGGCCGCGATGGAGTATCACTCAAACAGCATCGGCGGCACGGGCCTGGGCGGAGCGGTCAAGGAAACCGTCACGTCAGTCACCGGCTTTCTCACCGGGCTCTATGGCACGTTGCGTGGCGAGACGGTTTCCCGAATGCTCCGCGATGACTATACGGGTCTGAGCTTCGTGCTCATCTGCACCGAGATGTTGCACACCACCGCCCTGGCAGTCGGCGATTCCCGCACCGCGGACCTCACCCGCCAGCACATTCACGAACTCCCGCCAGTCATCAAGGCGCTCTCCGCGCTCGTCCCCTTTGCCGTTGTTGCCGACATCGCTGCGGATAAAGTACCCATCAGCTTCGCCCAGGCGGCGACCGCCGCGGCACAGACACACGTCGATGCGTGGCAGAACGAGACATCGCCCTCCACGCGGTAAGGGCATAGCCAGATGGGGGAGGACGCGGCCGCCCGGCAGTGGATGCTGGTGGTACGATCGCTTCCTCCATGCCAGACGCAGGCGATCCAGACACCGGTTCATGCACTTCACGGCCCCGCGCCGATCCGGCCCCGCCGCGATCGCTGCGGCGCGAGCTGGGTGTGTACGGGGCGATGATGATGGGGCTCGGCTCCATCATCGGCACCGGGGTCTTCATCAGCATCGGCATCGCGGCAGGAATCGCCGGGCCATCGGTGATTCTTGCGATCAGCCTCGCAGGGCTGCTGGCTGTGTGCAATGCGCTCAGCAGCGCGCAGCTCGCGGCGAATCACCCCACCAGCGGTGGCACGTATGAGTACGGCTATGTCTACCTCAAGCCGTGGATCGGTTTCTCGGCCGGCTGGATGTTTCTGTGCGCCAAGTCCGCCTCCGCCGCAACCGCGGCCCTGGGTATCGCGGGCTACGCCCTGTCGCTCGGAGGCGCATCCCCGGAGTTCTGGCGGATCTTGCTGGCGGGCCTCTTGGTGTGTGTGATCACGGCGACTGTCCTCGGCGGAGTACGTCGGTCCAACATGGTGAATCTCGCGATTGTTTCAATCACGCTGGCATCGCTTGCGTTCTTTGTCATCGCGGGGGCTCCAATCGCAATCGCGGATGGCGGCAACAACCTGCATCCGTTCTTCGCCGATATCGCCGGTTCCGGAAGGCACGCTCTTCCCAGATTGCTCGAGGCCACAGCGCTGATGTTCGTCGCCTTCACCGGATATGGCCGCATTGCGACGATGGGCGAGGAAGTGCGGGAGCCACGCCGGACCATCCCGCGCGCGATCCTGCTCACCATGACCGTATCCATGTTCGTGTACCTCGCGGTCGGTCTCGTGTGCATCGGCGCGGCAGGGGCAGCAGAGTTCGGATCGGTCGCCGGCGAGGCCGCTGCGCCGCTCGCCGTGGTGGCACGAGGCTTTGGTGTGCCCGGCGGCGCATGGATTCTTTCAATCGGCGCGATGACCGCGATGCTCGGCGTGCTGCTCAACCTGATACTGGGCCTTTCACGCGTGGTGCTGGCCATGGGCCGACGCGGCGACCTGCCCACGCCGTTCGCGCGGCTGAATGCGGCCGGCACAACGCCCGTGCTCGCCGTCCTGCTCGTGGGCAGCGTGATCCTGGCGCTCGTCGCGATCGGCAGCATCCGATTGGCATGGTCTTTCAGCGCGTTCACCGTGCTCGTCTACTACGCCATCACCAACCTTGCCGCGATCCGGCTTCCCAAGGGCGATCGGCTCTACCACCCGGCAGTGGCCTGGGCGGGGCTGGCCGGCTGTCTGTCGCTGGCGTTCTGGGTGGAGCCGCGCATCTGGGCCGCGGGATTGGTGGTGCTGGGGGCAGGGCTCTTTGCACGCTGGCTGCTTCGCGGCCGAAAAGTTCTACCGAGTTCAGGCGCTGCGTGATGCTCACCGACTGTTGCGATCTCTCGCGTGGCGGGCGCATCTTGATCGCCGACTGCGGATCGCGGCTTACGATCATGCCTCAACCCAAGCCACCGCCCACACACACGCCCCCCTCCCTTCTCTTCTCCCGTTGATCGAGTAGCCCCCGTGACAATCTTTCGTTGCTTTGTCCGCTGGCTTGTTCCGGGCATCGCGATGACCTGGGTCGCTTCCTCGGCCGACTCGACGCAACCGCCAAGCGCGAGCGAGGAGACTGGCGCAAATCAGCTTCGGAAGCCCTCGCCGATCAGCGGGTTGACGACTATGCGCAGGACCGGGATATCGGTCGCTTGTGTTGTCGTCTTCGTTGCCTCTTTGCCCGAGCCGGCCGGGGGCGCCGCTTCGACCGCCGGCGTCACGATGGGCAGGTCGAGCGTGAACGTGGTCCCCTCGCCCTGCTTGCTGGTGACCTCGACGCTCCCCCCCGCCTGTTCGACCAAGCCCTTGACCAGCGACAGGCCCATCCCGGCGAAAATGGGGCGGGCCTTGGTGGAGTAGAAGGGCTCCATGCAGCGGTGCAGGACCTCGGGGCTCATGCCCGGGCCATTGTCGGCGACCTCGATGTGGATGCTGATGCCCTGCGCGCAGTGGGCCGTGATCCGGACTTCACCGGTGCGGCCGGGGGCGGACGCGATGGCCTCTCCCGCGTTGTGAACGAGGTTGAAGACCGCCTGCGCCAGAGCCGCCGGAGCTATCGCGGCGTCGGGCAGCGTGTTCCATTGCGCCGCGTTCTCAGCGAGCGCAACCCCCCGAGGCAGCGCTGCCGCGAGCGCGGGCCGGATGTCGGCCCACCACGAGGCTAGGTTGGTGATGCCGCCGCCGCTCCTGTCCTCCGGCGCGACCGGGGCGTCCGCGCCCGGCCCGGCGCGGGACCGGGTGGGATCGACCGCGAGCAGTTTCAAGCCGCTGGAGAGGCGCTGCAGGTAGTTGACCGAGGCCGCGATGGCCGCGACATCCTCTCGCGCCTCGGGCGAGATCGGCGACTTGGCCAGGCACTCCAAGCGCATCCGGATGGGGAGGATCAGGTTCGCCATGTCATGGCCGAGGCCCGCGGCGAGCGTCCCCATGGCCGCCATGCGTTCGGAGGCCCGCAGCGACTGGTGCGCGGATTGGAGCGCGGCGGTCTGCTCGGCCAACTGCTTCTCGTAGCGCACCCGCTCCTCATCGCGGCTGAACTCCATCGCCGCGTAGGTGGACATGTCGCGGATGATCCCCACGAACATCGGCGGCATCCCGGCGGGCATCTCCGCCCGCGAGACGCATAGTTCGATCGGGATGCACGAGCCATCCTTACGCATCGCCTCGAGGCGTCGCGGCCGATTCATGATGCTGGTCTGGCCGGTCCTGGCGTAGTCGGCCAGGTACCCGTCGTGGGCCGAGTGGTGCGGTTCGGGCATGAGGACGCTGACGTTGCGCCCGGTGAGCTCGGCGGGCGTCCACCCAAGCACACGTAGCACCGAGTCGCTCGCGGATTGGATGGTTCCGGCGACATCTATCGTGATGATCGGATCGAGCGCCGCCGCCAAGGCCGCGTGATCGCGGGCAGAGTTCGGCATGGGATTATCTTATCTTAATCCGCCCCCAGGATCCACCCCCCTCTCTTCGCGGGAGAGGTGCCGGGGCTGGAGCCCGAGGCCAGCCGCATCGCCGCGTTCATCCAGACGTACTTCAAGACCAGCAACGCTGACCGCGCCGAGATGGGGATCACCGTGCGCGACACATCGCCTTCACCATCACCCGCGCAGACGCCGCGCACGCTACCGCTGGTGCTGGTGGACACCGGCACGCGGCTGCAACACTCGCTGCGTCTGGTGGACGAGTCCACACCGACCCGCCGCGCGCGGGCCGCGGACGTGCTTGGGGCCGAGGTGTGGGTGAAACTCGTGGCCCCCCCACATGCGGACCAGCCCGCGCCCACGAATCCCGCCGCGCTGGGCTTCCTGACCATGACGACCAGGCCAACCTTCCGCGCCGAGTTCAAGCCCGGCCAAGGCGGCGAAAGATGGGGGGCCGCCTTCTACATGGCCTGCTGGATCAACACTTGGGGGGCGCGGGGAGAAGGGGCCGTGGTCGGAGATCGCGACCGCGACGGTTGCGGCGTAAAAGAATGCCGGGAAGGCTGCGGGTGAACGGGCGTGAATCTGATATCATACAGCCGGTTCGGTCCCCTCGGCCCCACGTTGGAGCGTGGCCGAGCAGTATCGACGCCGTTGACCCTCGGGTTCGGTTGGTGCGCGGGGGAGCGATCAACTTGGGCTGGTGAGTTACTCCGATGCAAGACACCGCGCAAACTCTCCCCCCCTCCGCCCCTCGCACCCGCGTTCTCCTGGTCGATGACTCGCGGGATGTCACCGGCGCGCTCGCCCGCTTTGTCGCCATGCACGCCGATCTGGAGTGCGTCGGCGAACTCGACTGCGATGAGGGGCTGGTGGAAGAGGTTGTGCAGCGCCGCCCAGAGATCGTCGTGCTGGACCTGACCATGCCCGGGGCTTGTCCATTGGGGACGATCCGTGCCTTGGCCGCGCGTGTCCCCTCCTGCCGCGTGATTGCTCACAGCGGCTATGACGACCCCAATACACGCGAAGAAGCTCGCCGCGCTGGCGCGTGGGAACTGGTCGGCAAGAGAGACCCCGCCGATCTTCTGGTGGTCATCCGCCGGGCG
>JBBRUT010000211.1:0-5126 GCA_038247555.1 Phycisphaerales bacterium
ATCCGCGGACTCGGACCGACACTGAGCCGCTTTGGAGTCGGATCGCCTTTGGCGGGCACGCAGCTCGCAGTGGTGGCGGGCGACGGGCGCACAGTGGCCTTCAACGCAGGATGGGACGACAGCGCTCAGTTAATTTGAGCAGTTCTGCTCAGCTAAACTGATCCACCCATTCAGAGCCCTTGGGGGAGCTTCTTCTTTCCGAGTAGTGGCTTTTCGACTTCCGAATAGTGGCGGAGCGAAGCGGAGTCTCGCCAGAGCTAGAGCGACGATCGGAGCGCGTCGTTCCAGTCGTGGTGAGTGGGTCGGAGGCGTTTGACCGAGGGATGCAAAGTGATCATTTCGGCGGCCAGGTGATCGCCGGTGGCATCGGCATCGAAGCCGCAAAAGACTTCGCAAGTCTGGGCGATGAGTTCGCTGAGCCAGGGCGGGTTGGGTCTGGCACCGGCCGTGGAGATGCAGCGCCGCCCGGGAGCGAGGGCGAAGCAACTGATGGCGTCGATGGCCGACTCGCAGAGGACTGCGGCAGGGAGAGGATCGGCGGGGAGGGCAAAGAAGCCGAGGTCCTTGCGCGAGCCGGGAGCCAAGCCGCGCCAAGCCTGTGCCGTGGTGCCGCGAAGTTCGGCACCGACCGCAACACCGTCCTTGCCCGAGAGAAGGAAAACGGCGTTCGCCCTGGCGTCGGCGTAGAGGGTGCCAGAGTGGATGAGCGAGTCGACCAGGTCGGCCGCGATCCCGCGCTGGGTGACCAGATAGCGTTGGACGCGCCAGAGCATGGTGGGGTCGCGCGGCGGAAGTGATAATCGAGGCCGTGGCGACGGTGCCGGCCATGACGGCGGGAACTCGCGGCCAAAGTGTTGGCCGAGCCAGTCGACGGCGGCTTTGAAGCCGAGGTCGTGCAGGTGGATCACCAGATCGATGGCGCCACCGCCCCCGCGGCCCCGGTTCCAGTTCATAAATTTGGCACCCGCCAGGGAAACAACTCCCACTGGCGTGTGCCATTTGGCCGGATCGTGGCGGTCGGGCTCGGCGCCGCACAGCGGCAGCACTGCGGCCAAGGGGATGGCCCGCAGGCGCTCGGCCTGCGCTCGGCGTTGGTGGAAGGTCACGGCTGCGACTTCAGTTTGGGCCTGAGACTGACGCACTCCTTCATGTTGATGACGTGGCTGTTTTCGGTCAGTCGGTCGATCAGGGCGGCGGTGAGCTGGTCGTTCTTGAGGAACGAGCGCCATTCGCCGAACCCCAGGTTTGAGGTGATGAGGGTCGGTTTCTTTTTGTGCCGCTGCTGCATGAGCGTGAAAAAGAGCCCGACCTGGATCGGCTCGACCTCGACGTAGCCGATTTCGTCAATCTGCAAACATTCAATGGCCCCGTAGGTTTTGAGCACCTTCGCTTCTGAGTGATCGGCGACCGCCCGGTAGAGTTCGCCGACCAGGTCGGCAAACCGGACATAGCGGCCGGTGTGGCCCTGGTTGATGGCGTGGATGAGAAAGCTGGTGGCCAGGCCGGTCTTGCCGCAGCCGGTGGCACCGAGCCAGATGATGTTCTGGTGATGCTTCATGTAACCAAGAGTATCATACAGTTCCATGATCTTTTTCCTGTTGAGCTTGGGCTGGCGCGCGAAGGGGAAGGTCTCGATGACCAGTTCTTCCGGGATATGCGCGCCGCGCAGCCGGCGCTGGCGGGCGTTCTCCCGCTTAATCCGGCATTCCTCGGCGACGACATGGGTGAGCAGATGAGCGTGGGAGAAGCGTTTCTCCGCCGCCACTTTCAGGTACGAATCCCAGTGGGCGCCGAGCCCGCCGAGCCGCAGATACTTCAATGATTCATTCAGCGCTTGATTCATGGTCTTGGTAAAGGGACCAATCCGGCGGGTCGGTCAGCGACCCCTCCTGGTACGCCGCCCGCTCCCGGAACGCCTCGTCGACTTCAGGTTGCGGCAGCTCGCCCAGCCCCTGGTGGAGGAACAAGACGGCGATCCGCTCGACGGTCGCGACCTCGGTGATCCGGTACTTGTGCGCCCGCTCGATGCTGCGCCCGAACAGTTCGGGCGTCATCCGGCGACTCAAGCCCAGGAGCTTGCGGACCAACTGGTGGCGCTGGATGCCCTTGTGCGGCAGGACAAAGTCCAGGTAGGCCCCGACCGTTGCGCCCACGCTGCGCAGGTGCTTTTCCTCCGCCTGCGTCCGATCGCGGCGGTTGTGCGCGTGGTGGCGGGGCGGCGGCAGCCCCTCCGGCCGGAACTGGGCGTTTTTGATCCCGTCCAATGCGATCGGATACTCGGCCACGCACACCCGGGCCCGGTAGAGCTGCAGCCGATCCCCATACTCCAAAACCTTGACCTGATCGCGTTGGGTCCCGGGCACCCAGTAGTAATTGCCCTCAAAAGCGATGTAGCCGTACTGGTCGGTGTCGCGCTCGTGCATCCGATAGGGTGCGGGCAGATGCGCGGGCAACGCCGTGAGATGGCCGATTTCATGCTCGAAGGCCTTCGCGGGCACGATTCTCGCCTTGGTCTGGGGCCGATGCTCCATCCGCACCGTTGACCATTCCAGGGCCTGCGCGTTGAGATCCTCCAAACTGTGGAAGCTGCGGCCGGGCAGGAAGTTGGTCTCGGTGGTCCAAAAACTCCGCTCCTCGCCAGCTTTTCGATCGGAATGCCGCACCTCATGACAGACAAACTCGAAGCCGTAGTGGGCACCGAAGGCCGCCATTTCCGGCACCATCACCGCCGCCGCCCCTGTCCCCCGCCATCGCGCCAGATTCGTGTTGTCGATAATGCAGCGCCGGGCGGCGTAGCCCCAGTGCACCAGCGCCTCGTGCAGGAAACACTTCATCCGGAAGCGTTGAAAGGTGCGGTAAAATTTCAGATACCGCCGCTTCGAGTACCGCAGATAAAGCAGGCTCGCGACCACCTTGGTGCGCCGCCCCAGCAACTCGATCGCAAAGGGACTGGTATCATGCTGCATTTCTGCGCCAGGTTTGTCCGGCACGCGATCGCAGCGCTCCTCGCGGGGGTGACTGATGCCGAGATCGCGCAGCATCCGCGTCAAGGTGGGATAGGTGATCTTGAGGCCGGACTCCTCCACCAGTTTCTCGTGCATCCGCACGATCCACCCGTCGCATTCCTGATAGAGTCGCTGCAACAACTCCACCTCGACCTGCTGCTTGTCGGCGCGCCCTGCCGGCGGCATCGCGCCGGCTTGCGCGACAATGGTGCGCACGGTGTTGCGGCTCAGCTTCAGCCGCCGGGCGATTTCGCGCACCTGCATCCCCTCCTGATGGAGGAGGAAAATTGCCTTACGTTTGTCCGCTGCGATCATGGAGCCTCCTGACCGAGTCCAGGAACCCTGGCCCCCGGCTTAAAATCCCCGCTGTCAACAGCTGCGACTGGGCGTGGAACGGCCCGCTCGCCAGCCGCGCATCCTCGCTTTTACCCATGACCCGCAGCATGTACTTTTGCGTCACCTCCAAGTCCCGCAGCATCGTGCCTTCAAACCCGTCGCACCCCGCGGGACCGGCGGGCACCTCTCGCATCCGGGCCAGCGGCAGGGCGAGGTTGCCCTGGAGGATCTCCTGCCGGAAAGACTCCGATCCGCGGAAGAAACCGCGGGCCAACCACTCGATGTCGCGCACACTCAAACCCTGGCCGCTCACCGCCGACACAAACTGTTCCACCTCCGGGGCACGCCCGTTCATGCGCATGACCGGGCGCAGGGTGTACATATATGCATAGACGGGAAAAGCCCCCGCGAAGAGCTGTTGCCGCACCGCCGCGCTCATCTCAGCGATGAGCCCCACTCGCATGCTCACCCAGGCCTTGCTGCGCGACAGTTCCGTCGCGAGCTGCGCGAGACTCAGGTTGCGCGCCTGCTGCAGTTCGTCGAGGAACGCCGCTTGTTCCAGGATGCTCAGGGCCTTGTCGTTTGCGATCCGCAACAGCCCGATGATCCCCGTCGCCTCGTCCCGGCCGAGCGAGGCATACGGCACCGCTGCGATTCCAAGCTTGCGCGCGCAGCGGTAGCGCTTGAACCCATTCAGGAGTATCCGAGCGTCCCCCACCTCGACCCCTTCGAGCGGCTCCTCGATCCCGCGCTCCGCGATCGAGCCCAAGAGCCGCTCCTCGAGCGCGGCGTGTTTGAGCCGGCACTTCTCATAACGCAGGTCCAACTGCGAGAGTTCGACTTCGGGCGCCGCGGCGGCGGCTTCAGGGAGGGTGTTCATTAGACCGGACGACACTATCGCCGATCTTTCCCGGCTTGGACATGCGGTGTTGTCTCAAAACTTTCCTCAGCATGGCCGCAATCTCCGCCCGGCTCACCGGCCGGCCCTCGATGAGACTCACGACCATGCGCACATGCTCCACCATCCCGGAGTTCGGCCCCGGGGCCGCCACCACCACCTGCGCCGCGACTGCCGTCGCGGCCGCCCGGCGTTGGCTGTTGTGCTGCCGCTTCTTTCGACGGCCCTCCGGCCCACGGTAGTATTCCACGCTGCGTTGCGTCGACTGCCGCCGCCGCTGGGCCTCTCGGCAACCAAACGGACACCGCAGGTCGCACCGACCGGCATTGCGCGGATGGGCGATGAAAAAGATCCGGCAATGTCGGCACCGCGTCAGACATCGCCGCAGTTCGGTCCGGGTTCTCAGGATCGATCGCAAGAGCGCGTAATACGCGAGCACCAGCCCGGGCACGATCGCGCCTTCGCGATACCACCGCGGCCGAAACTCGAAACGCTCCCGGATCGTTATCGCAAAAAACCAAACGCCCCGCTTAAACTGGTAAGGTAAGTCAACAGGTCCCCATCTTATCCGAATGATCCTCACCGGTCCACAAGGTAGGATGGGGATTTTTCCTGCCCAGCACGACCCGCAGCCGCGTTCTCCGCTGCCACAACTGCCACTACTTGGAAGGAAGAGCTGCAGGCTACGCCGTCAAAGGTGGGTCAATTTAGCTGAGCAGGGGTGGGTCAGTTCCGGTGCGCGACATCGCAAATTTCTCGGGTGCCATTCCCGCATCCACCCCGTCAACGCAGTTCGGTCCGACACAACCACCCACCCCAGCCGCTGAACCTGAATCTCTCCCGCGTTCGCGTGAGTGTTACTCCGCCTCGGAAACTGCGGGGCTCAC
>JBBRUT010000212.1:0-5005 GCA_038247555.1 Phycisphaerales bacterium
AGGGACGGGACGGTCGAGGTTGTCTCGCGGCCCGTCGGCGGGTCGGTCGGCTCCGCGTCGCCAGAGGTTTTGGTGGTCACGATGCAGCAGCGACCTCCCTTGGGATCGTTCCCTCGCCTCGAAGCACGCGGAATGCGTCGTCCCCGAGTTCGTGCGAGCACATGCCGACGAACACCCGCGCCACGGCGAGCGCGAGCGGAGCACCCGCGTCAAGAACGACGAGCCGCTCCTCGGCGCTGATCGCGTATCCGGCCTCAAGGCGAACGGCGGCTTCCCCGTGCAGGCAGCCCACGGAGAGGATGGCCAGCAGCAGGGTGTCTTCGACCGCGCCCATGTCGGTCGGGTCGTTGAACTGAATGCGATACACAGAACGGCCGGAGCGTTCGTCTTTGGTGGTCATGTTGAGCCTCCTGAGCACATCTACGCGAATCGGGAACCGAGTGGCGGGAGCGGTCACAGGTACTCCTCCAGCCCGGCGTCGCGGAACACATCACGGATGCGGGCACACTGGTCCCGCAGCGTGCGGCGCGGAATGCCCATCTGCTCTGCCACCGGCGTCAACGGCTCGCGGCGCAGGTGGTCCACGATCTGGCGCTGTAGGGGCGACAGCAGGTACATCACGGCGGCGAGGTCGATCTGGAGGTTGATCACATGCTGCTGCCTGCCGTCCCACGACACCGGGTCCACGATGGGATCGGCGACAGCGTCGATCGGCTGGGTGGTGCCCCGACGCTTCTGTGCGTACCGCCCGCGGAGGAGGGAAACCAGCTGCGAACTGACGACGGTGTTGATGAACGCTTCGCGTGGCCCGCGGGCTGGGTCGTAGGTCTCCCATACCGCCAGGAGGCGAACCATGAGCTCGCTGGCGAAGTCTTCCTGTTCATCCCGGCGGATCACGCCGCGGAGATAGAGCTTCTTCACTTCGGCGGAAATAACGACGTTGGCGAACTGGAGGTCCTTGGGGTCGATCTGCATGCTGGGGGTCCTTCTGAGCGCAGCCACAGCGCCGGGGCGCGGGGCCACGTTGATTGCGGGCGAGGTTTGGGGGCAGTTACGGGATGAGGGCCGAGCCAGTGGTCGCGGGATCACGAATGGCGTCGGCGCGGAACGGGTCGGGACGGTGAGCGGCGGTCGCTATGGACTGCGCTCCGGGCGGGGCACGGTGGCGGATGGCAAGTCGGGCGGTCGGGGACGTGGGTTCACGCGTCGGCCTTTCTGGTTGAACATCGCCCAAATGCGATGTGGCCAGAGTGTGCGCGCGTAGGTGGTGCACATTCGTGCATGACGATGTGATCAAAGGTGGACAGTGGTGGGCGCTGGCGGCGCTACATCCGGATGCGGTAGCGACCGTTGGTCCTGCCCGGCATCGAGATCACGGCGGCCCAGTCGCTGTCCTTCCGTAAATCCTCGAGCATCCTGCGTGCGCTCGACCTAATCGCCTCGATCGCGTCCTTCGTGAGGCCATCGTCGCCTGCATCGATCAGGGCGGCGACCACGGCATGCTGCCCGTCCGTCAGCGCTGGCTTCATCTTCCCGCACACCGTACATGGGTCGCCATGACGCCCGATGACGACAGCCGGACCTGCGGGTGGGACAGGAGCTTGCTTCGGTTCAACCACGGGAGCAGGCGTCGCCACTCGTTTCGGCGCAGCTCTCTTGAATACAGCGGCCTGGGCATCGACTTTGGCGAGCATTTGTTTCCACGCCGTCTTCACCCTCTTGCTGTGCTCGGCGATCAAGTGCTCGCACTGCTTGATGAAGAACTCTTCCGCCGATGTCAGCGGGAACTCACGGGGGCCAACCTTCAGCCGCGCACAGGCGATGAACCGCTCTACCTTCTGCAACTCGCCGTTGGTCCACTCGGGCACAGCGGACAGGTCGTCGATGTCGCCCTCCGTCAGCATGCCCACGAGCTGGTCGCTGGCGTGCTCCGCCTCACCCGCGTCTGCCAAGTGCGAGACGTGCGAGAAGCAGGTCTGGAGCCGATCACGGATGTTCTCGATCAGGTGGAGCAACGGATGCGGGTTGAAGCCGACGTGGCAGGTCGCCTGAATCTGAACCAACTCGCTGGCGAGCATCCAATAACGACGCAGCATCTGAAGGTGCCGGGCCGGATCGGCGAAGTCCTTCACTGCCGCGCCCGTCGGACAGCGGCACGATACGACCATGACGTTGGCAAGCCGCGACATCATCTCCTTGATGCGTGGCGAGGCAGACTCCTGGCACGCGTGCATGGCCTTCTCGACCGCCGCCTGAATCTCGGCGGCAGTGCCAGCGGGCGCGGCCATCGCCGGGTGCGAGAGCATTGTTGTTGACATCAAGATGCCGAATCGCTCCGGAGTGCCCATCTCCAACAGCGTCGGTTCCTTCATCAGAGTCTTGATTCCCTGGAACCCGGTCCGCTCCAGAATCAGGTTGGAGTGCGCAGTGACCTCGTCGAGCCACGCTTCCTGCTCGGCCTCGGGCAGTGCATCCGGGTAGTCCCGACCGATCCGCAGGAGATCGCGCGTCAGCATGAAGAGCACGACCAGGTCCGCCACGTTCTGCGGGTCCGGCGTGGACCCTTCCGGCGCGGTGCTCGACGCCTTCCCCGAGCCGCGGGGCATGGCGAGTTCCACGCGCACGGTCTTGATGCGAGTGATGAGCGAATCAAGCCCCGCGAGGTACGCCCACTTCACCACGACACTCGTGTACCAGCGAGGGTGGCTATCCGGTCGCGCGATGCCGGTCGCTTCGCGGACAAGGTCGAGCGCCTGACGCGCCTCACCGGCTTCCGCAAGAGCGCGGGACGCATCAAGAATGGCATCGCTGGACTGTTCCATGTAGCTCGTCGAACCCTCGTCTAGGGACCAGTACGGATGGGTGCCTCCTTCGACGGGCACGCCGCGCCCTTTCTCGTCGGGTTCCGCTGGACGCATCCCTTCGCCGGGACCGAACTGTTCGACGGCTGCCTGCGCGTAGCGGTTCAGCACGTCCCTGTGCGTCCACAGGAAAGTGCCGTCGGAATCGATGGCATCAACCATCTCCTTCCATCCACGAATCTCATCCAGAAGAACACGCTCGTTGATGCCGGTGCGACTGCGGGTAGCGAGGGGGTTTCGGCGGCACGCCGCAGCCCAATACAGGAACATCAGCCGATGACGCTCTACCGCCCGCAGCAGGGCATCTACCCGCTCCACAATCTTCCGAGAGCCCACGGACGTGGTTGATTGGCGGCCCGGCGCTCTGCCATTCTGCGCCTCGTGCTTGGAGACCATCGGTTCGAGTTCCTCGGCAAGACGAACGAGGTCGACGGCGCATCCGCAGATGCGTGCAAAGGTCGGGTCGTTGGTGGAGTACTCATCGCTCCCGAGATTTGCTCCGATGGCCTCCGCGCGCGACAGCTCCCGCATGGCGAGCGCAACCTGCGTCACCGAGAGCGCCGCAAGATCGACCAGCACCAGCGGCAAGGCGTCGGGACCACGCTCAACCTGGTACATGTCCAGCACGGCCTCGGCCAGCGCGCGACTCGATATCGACGCGACCACCGCGCCGTTCGATGGCAGCACCCGGCGTGAGTCGCCGAAGTGAATCGTCGAGTCGGCAACAAAGACAAGCACCTCCGAAGCGTCCGCCGTGCCATTGGAATCGGCGCGGCGTGTGGTCGTCCCGTTGCCGAGCATCGCCTCCCAGCGTGACGCCCGTCGCGCATACTCGGCACGCGCCAACGCGCTCTTTGACGGGGGCGGATCGTAGATGCCCGGGTCCGGGTCGTCGTACATCGCAAGGTCGTCAATCGCCTCGTTCAGCAGCACTCGCTGCTCCGGCGACATGGTGCCCGCGGGATGCGCATGAAATGAGGTCGGCACGCCGTTGGGTGCATACTCCTTGGTGAATAGGCTGCGAAGGGACTCGGCGGTTTCCATGCTGCCCGCGAGGTGGAACACCGTTGACGTGCTCGCCACCGCGCTCGACCCCGCACCAGCGAACAGATAGGCACCCTCATCGCGGGCCGGAGCCTTCGGAGCCCGCCCGGCCACGTCCTTCATGGCCACCTTCGCACTCGCCACCATTTCCGCGAGCCAAGACGCGTGTCGTCTCCCGGTCGGATAAGCGGGATCGTTCAGGTCCAAGACCATCGCCACCTCGTGCGGCGTGAGCCCCGACTCGTCCTTGAACGAGAACTCCTGCCAATCATCGGTCCCCACCTTCTCCTGAAGTCCATGCTGGTAGTTCAGCCGCGCCGCGACGAGTTCGGCGATCGCCTTGGTCGGCGCGGCGAGCAGGGGACGTGTCATCACCAAGCGTTCATCTTCACGGGGCATGCCTTGCAAGAAGAACGTCTCGTGGTGTCCGACGAGGTAGACCAAGATGGGGACGGTCAGGATCGCCCCGCCCGAGCCGAGCAGCCCGAGCGAGAGACCGACGGCCGCAGCTCCGAGCCAGGCCCAGATCACGCGCGCGCTCCATCACACGGCCACCGCCGCAGCGATGTTCCGCTTCGTTCAGCGTCCACCCGGCACCGTGGCCTGTTCCCACGCGAGCATCCCGCCGGCGAGATTGGTCACGCTGTAGCCGTGCCGTTGCAGCAACGAGCAGGCCCGGGACGAGCGTGCCCCCGAGCGGCAGTTGACCAGAATGGGCGTGTCCTTGGGCACCTCGGCCAGGCGCGACAGCAGCCGCGTGTGCGCGATGTTCGTGGCCCCGGCGATGTGCCCCTCGACGAACTCGGCCTTGCGGCGAACGTCCAGCACGAAGGGCGTGCTCGTATCGAGCATCACGCGGGCCTGCTCAACGCTGACTTCCGGCGTGGACACAAGCGTCCCGCCCGCCGCCACGAACGCATCGAGTGTGCCCGCATCGTACCAGCCACAGAACCTGTCCAGCCCAACCCGGATCAGATCGCGCACGGCCTCATCAACGCGCGACGGCTCAACGATCAGGTGAAGCACGTCGGCCTCGTCGATCATCGAGCCCGCATCGGTGTTGAACGAGTTGGTCAGCGGCAGGTGCAGCGCCCCGGGCA
>JBBRUT010000213.1:0-4996 GCA_038247555.1 Phycisphaerales bacterium
CCCGCCGAGTTCGCTGGCTTTACAGCGACTCGGCAACTCTGCCGGCTGTTCGAACGCCCGACGGACAACGCCCGGAACTCAAGCAGACGATCTTCGCGTTCCAGACCGCTTCAGCGGTTTTGCTCGCTTGTAGGCCATGGCTTCAGCCATGGTCAAAGGCCGCCAACAACCCCCGGAACCTCACATTCAAACTTCCCAGCCCGGTTCAGCGGGCTTCCTCTTCGCGCGTGCGTCTTCTATCCCCTTCCCTACCAGCCACTTGCATCATCCCTCTACATCCCAAACAAATTCCTTTACATCCACCCGTCCATAAGCCATACTGTCTCTCATGTGCGTTCAGGGAACCAAATCTGCTTCGCCCGCCGCCGACGATTCCGCCGCCCCCGCACGCTTCCCGCATCCACCCCAAAACAGGCGGTCTTGCGCGCAGCTTTTTGATTTCGGCTCGACCTCCCCCACTCTCTTTTCAATCCTCCCATCTTCGCGTTTCCACTCCGTATTCCGCACTCCGCGTTCCGCACTCCCCACTTCCCACTCAGTCCTCAATTCTCTCCACCCACCACACTCATCGCCGCCGGCGCATCACACCGGCCGCGCCGATCGCCATCAGCGCAACCGATGCCGGCCCTGGCACCAGCGTCACAACGCGGAATCCGACCTGCTCGCGCTCCGTGAAAGGCGGCGGCGTGTACGCGTTCGCGGGCGTCAGCCACCCAGCGATGTTGTCGAACGCGCCGCCCCAAAGCGGGCCGCGCACCGGAGGCGCGAGGATGGAGTCGCTCCACTCATACACGTTTCCCGCCATGTCGAAAGCGCCGTAGAAGTTGGCCGCGTACGAGGCAACGGCCGTGGTGTCCCCAATCGCTGCGGGAACGTAGTTTGCCTGCGCCCCGGTCGGCGCGGTGTTGCTCGATGTGGGATACAGCCAGTAGTCATCGCCATCGCCGCCCTGCGCGGCCGGCTGGTGATACGCCGCCTTGAACCATTCGTTCGAGCTGGTCACGGCCCACTGCCAGCCCGCATTCCGCGCCACCGTGTTCGCGGCGATGCCGCCCGCCGTCAATGTGTACGCGCCGTCCTCGGTCGTGCTGTTGCTCTGCGGGCCCGTCGGCTGCCCGTTGTGCAGCCAGTTGGCAAACCGGGCCGCATCCCAGAAGCTCACAAAGTTCACGGGATTGTTCTCGCGCCCAGGAACAGCCGAGTATGTGAACGCGCCGATCGGTCCCGACCGCGTAATGCCGCCGAAGGAGCCGGCCATGCCCATGTTGTACAGGCTGTTGGTGTCGTCATACGCGACAGCGCCGAGGAACTCGGCGTACTGCGCATTCGTCACCTCGGTCGAGCCGATGCTGTACGCATAGGCCACCGAGCCGAACGGACCATTGGGCGTGGAGTCCGCCGCGTTACCGGGATTGCCCACCGGAACGGTCGGTATGGTGATGTTGCCAAAGCTCGCGCCGGCGCCCAAGGTCGTCACGGCCGCGAGCGCGGCCACAGCACGAACATGCTTCGCAGTCACAGTCTCTCTCCTCCGCGAGCTTTCGCCCACGATCCGATCCGCGCAACGTCACACGAAAGTGCGCCGTTGCTCCATCACCAAGGTACCCTCGCCCGCAGAATTGTCAATCCGGTTCGTGAATGCCCATCCCATCAAAGCCCGTCGGTGTGAACATAGGGACTTTGATCCGCAGCCGAAAACTTCACCGGTCATACGGCATCTCCCAAATTTGCCCTTGCTCGATATGCCCGCACTCCGTTACACTCGCTCTCAGAGAGAACCGTCGCCCGAACCGACGCCGAAGCGCCGGCCCGTGCGACCAAACGAGGGAGAGATTAGAATGCGTAAGTTTTCCATGATTGCATTTTTGGCCGTCGCTGGCACGGCGAGCGTCGCCGCGGCACAGCCCGTTGTACCCACGGCCCTGACCGGCGGGACCCAGGGCTCTTTCGTCGCTCAGGATTTCTTTGCGGCGTTTTCATCGGCGAGCTGGTTCACGTTCACCCTGACCGAGGCAACGCTGGTCGATATCGATTTCAATCGCACCTCCGCCCCGCCTGACCTGATCGCCTCGCTCTATCTGGGTGACATCACCGGCGCGGACGCGACCGCACTGGGAGTCAGTCACGGCAACAACTTTTTCACAAACTTCGGCTCGTTTGTGCATGTGGTCACTGAAGATGACACCCACGAGGATGCCTTCGGCGGACCCTTTGGAGATCCGCAGTTCATTCTGAACCTTGACCCCGGAACCTACTCCATCGTCGTCACCGCGCTTCAGGGCGCAGGCGCGGGGTTCACCGTCACCTCGAACGTCCCCGCCCCCGGCGCTGCCGGTCTCCTCGGCGTTGCCGGGCTGGCCGCGCTCCGTCGTCGCCGCCGCTGATCGGCCTCGGACCTCACCCATTTGCTCAATCCACCGCCGCGCGGGTTCTCCCCTCGCGGCGGTTTTTCGTGCGTCAGATCTCCCTTCTCTCTCCATCGGATATGCTGCGCGCATGAGCAGCGGCGCACACGTGCTGGTGGAAGCGATCCTCGGTTCCTGGGCCAAGCAGCGGGACTACGCCGCGAGGCTCATCTCCGATCTGTCCGATGCCGACATGGTGAGCCAGCCCGTCCCGGGCATCACCATGAACCATCCGGCGTGGGTGTTCAGCCACCTCGCCCTCTACCCCCCCACGCTCAGCGCCGTTCTCCGCGGCGCGCGAGAGGGAGAGTTTGCCGACCCCATCAAGAGCCCGTTCGGCAAAGACTCCCGCCCCGTCGCCGACCCCGCGGCCTACCTTGCCAAAGCCGAACTCATGGCCCAGTTCTTCGATGGCCACGATGAGCTCGCCGCGATCCTCACCGCGGTTTCGGGCAGTGCCTTTGCACAGCCGATCCCCCTGAAACGCTGGGAACAGCGATTCCCCCGCGTGGCCGATGCCCTGATTCATCTCATGCTCGACCACGAGGCGGGCCACCTCGGCCAAGTGAGCGCGTGGCGGAGAGTCGGCGGCCGACCCGCGGTCTGAGTGGGTCCTCACACGAATTTGTCGCCTACTTGTCTGCCGCGGCCGAACTTCCTGCATGAAGCCGCCATAATGATCAATCTCGTGCAGGGGTGGGGGACTTGGGGTGTTGGGCTTGGCCCCGAACCAAACCATGTCGTTTGGTCTCGACCGGGGACGACGATGGACCGATAGACATGCGGTCGTCGAAGCCCTGGCATTTGGAGACCTCGTCGTGCAACCGGAGGCGATAGCGCTACCCAGCGTAGAGTCGCGCATCATCGATGATGTCGGGGTTTTCACTGGATCCGATGCCGACAACTGGTACGTGGTCCGCACCCGGAGCCGCCAGGAAAAGGCTCTCGCGGCGGACCTCGACGCCCGTTCGATTCGCTGCTTCCTGCCTCTTACCCGAACCGTGCGCTATTACGGCCGCCGCAAAGTCCGCGCGATGATGCCGCTCTTCCCCGGCTATCTGTTTATGGCTGGCGAGAGGGAAGACTGCTACATCGCCGAACGAACCGGCCGCGTCGCCCAGGTTCTGAGCGTCGCCGACCAGGATGCGCTCCGGCTGGAGCTCTCTTCGATCGCGCAAGTTCTGCAATCTGATGGACTTCTGACGCCGTGCGAACCCTTGGTTCGCGGGGCTTTGGTGGAAGTGTCCTCCGGTCCGTTCAAGGGCATCCGTGGACGCGTCGACGTTCGTGTTCGAGATAACCGATTGATCCTTCACGTCGATATGGTCGGAAACGCCGCGGTTCTCGAGATCGATCGCGATCTCCTGATCCCGGTCGACTGACTTCCCCACCCTCGCCCCACTTTCAACAGGGGCGTAGGCACCGCGTCCTCTGGCCTTCCGACTACACGATGTGTAGTTGACACGGACGGAGTCCGCCCCCCCCCCGCCCCCCGCCCCCCGCCCCCCGGCAATGGTCCCCTCCGGTAGCGCAACAAAGTTCTCGGTCTTTCCCCGGTTTCCGGGGATGAAATGTCGGTCACTTTCGGTATCGTGTGGCACTCGTCCAGCCGTGACCCTTAAGTCACCCCCCGGAACTGGCGAGGAAGAAGCTACTCGAACCGGGAGCCGACGCACGATGTTGTACCTCCTTTATCTCGTTGGGGTGTTGCTCATACCGGGTGCTTTCCCCATCGGCTGTGGGCCCGCGGAGCAACCGGCTCCCCTGTCAGCCGCGGATGGCGGGCTTTCCGCGCTGCCGACACCCGAACTTTCGCCGATCACGCCGGCAGCGGAGCACGAGGCGGCGCCGATCCAGGCGAGCGGCAACGGATCTCAAGACGTCGCCGTCTCGATGGACCCGCCGGATGATGAGCTGCCAGATGACGGCAACGCGCCGGTGCTGAGCAGCTGGGTCGCGAATCTCCCGGGCGGCTCGGCCCCGGAGAACATGGTCCTGATGACGCCGCTGAACCTGGTGGCGGGCGATGCGGGCAACGAGGAGCAGGTTCGGCTCCGCTGGAGCGTTGAGTCCGCCAATCAGCTCGCGTTCATGATCCAGCGGCAGCAGTGGTGGGGCGAGCAGTGGATCGACAGCGACCTCATCGTCGCGCCGCCCTTCCCGTACACCTTTACCGACTCACCGGGCGCGGGCCTCTGGCGTTACGCGATCGCCGCGGCGAACACCGACGGCATGTCGCCGCCGACCGAATGGTCGCAAGTCCGTGTCGACAGCAGTTGGACGACGTTCACGCCGAGCGCGGACACGCGGATTGTGTATGTCAGCAGCTCGGAGGGGAACGACTCGAACAACGGCCTGAGCACACTGACGCCGAAGGCGACGATCGCGGCGGGGTATGCGTTGCTGCGGCATGGCTACCCCGACTGGCTTCTCCTGAAACGCGGGGATGTGTGGGATACAGGATTCCCGAGCTGGAAGAAGAACGGCCGGTCCGAAAATGAGATGATGCTTGTTGGCGCGTATGGCGATGCGCCGTCGCGACCGCTCTTGCGAACGCCTGGCACAGCACTCGATTACACTGGAGGCAGTTC
>JBBRUT010000214.1:0-4963 GCA_038247555.1 Phycisphaerales bacterium
ACCACGCCACCTTCCCCGCACAGATCGTCGCACGGATCCAGCGATCATCGAGCCCGTACATCAACGAACTCGGCATCAGTGGTTGCTCTGAATCAATCACCACCAAATCTGCCGCCGCGCCCACCGCAATCCGCCCCGCATCGCTCCACCCCAGCGCATCCGCGTTCCCCGCCGTGATCTGCCACCACCAGTAATCCGGCCCGAACATCGGCGCAATCTGCGACTGCAAACTCGCCAGCCACACCTCCCGCGCTACACGCGCCACGCGCACCATGCTCACATCGGGACCGCCCGCCACATCGCTCCCCAGCGCCAGCGGTCGGAACTTCTGCCCCGCAAACTCTCCCGACGACAAGAAGCGATTCGCCGTCGGACAATGTGCGATCACGCACCGCCACCCCTCCAGCTCCCGTCGATCCACCTCACT
Organism: Phycisphaerales bacterium; assembly: GCA_038247555.1. Taxonomy (GTDB): domain Bacteria; phylum Planctomycetota; class Phycisphaerae; order Phycisphaerales; family UBA1924; genus JAHBXL01. The sequence continues at coordinate 428 of JBBRUT010000214.1, forward strand.
CAGCCAGATCGCATGCGCCAGCACGCTCCGGGGCCCCAGCAACCCCGCCTGCTTGTACACATCCAGGTACGGCATCCCGTGCAGCTTCTCGACCAGTTCGCACTCCGGCAGCATCTCCGCCAGATGCGTCTGGATCGGCCAATCTTTCTCCCTCGCCAACTTCGCCGCGCCCTTCATCAACTCCATCGAGCAGCTCACCGCAAACCGCGGCGACACGATCGGAGAAATGCGCCCGACCGTCTCCATGCGCAAAGCCTCATCCAGAAGCTGCGCAGCCGGACGCAGCAGATACTCCGGTGCCTGCTGATCCATCAGCACCTGCCCGAAATGCCCGCGAAGCCCTGCCGCGGCCAATGCCCCCATCGCCGCACACGTCCCATCATGATGCACGCTCCCGTACGCGCAAATCCCCGTCGTCCCGCTCGCGAGCAGTTGCCTCGCCACCCGCGAGCCCATCGCCCGCGCAAACTTCGCGTCTTGCCACCGCGCCTCGGCCGGAAAAATCACGCCGTTCAACCAGTCCAGCAGCGTCATCCCGTCATGCCCGATTGAGTCAAACTGCGGGATGTGCAGGTGTGCATCAATGAACCCGGGCGAGATGATCCGATTGGCATGCGGGAGGCCAAACGCCCGAAGCGCATTCTCGCCAAGCTCCACACCCACAATCCGCCCGTCGGCGATGCGAACCACACCCGGCTGAAGATGCACGGTGGGTGCTGCGGGGTTGGTCGCGGTGCCCGGAAGTATCAGGTTGCCGCTGAGTGCCTCAATGGTGTCGCCAAGTCGCATAGGGGAGGGGAGAGCAGGGGGAACGGGCGGGGCGAAGTGGGCCAGCGGGGCACGGGGGATTCCTACCGCCGATGGGGACGAGGAGGAGGGCCGGGCAACGCTACACCCGCCGCTCACCGCGGTCCGCTCTCTCCTTGCTTTGTACCCGAACATGCCCGAAGCTGCATTCTGGTAGACTCCGCGCAGAACGATCCGCGTACGGCCCGACCGGCGTGTGTTCTGGAGTCCTCGCATGATCAAGTGGAAACGAACCCTTCGCACCGCATCCAGTGAGCGGTTCCTCGCCATCAACGAAGCAGTGCCGGGTGCGTCCCCCATCGGCAACGAAGTTGCCGCGGTCGATCTTCACTACCTTGCAGACGGCACCGTTGCAGGCACAGTCATTCTCCTTGAGGGCGTCGGAGAGGACTGGTCCGAAGATCGAATCCCTGACCTCCTTGCTTCCTTCGACGAAGACTTCCTTCCCGATGTCGATCTCGCCAAGGGCAACCTCACCTACACCGTCATTCGCGGCCATGTTGTCGGGTCATACCAGGCAGAGAACGGCGACGTGTAACTCCGCGGCAGAACGCGCAGCTGATGTCGCGTGAACCACCCTCACATGGTGGGTGTTGTCTGTTCGCACCCAGCCAGTCGCACGTGCACTGCTCGACGGTCACTCTGCACGACCTTTGATCCTGAATCCACCCATTCAGGCAGGGGCAGATCTTCTTCGCTATGAGCCGCGATTCACTGCGATTTCACCAAACCCCGATGCTTGCCATGCATGATGTACGTGTAATCGATTCCAGCATCACTCCCATACGTTTCGCACGAGGAGATACTCAGATGGCAAAGCCCACCCAGGACGATAATAGCAAGCAGAACAAGGGCCCCCAGGCCAACGCCAACCAGCCCAACGCTCAGCAGGGCGGGAAGCTCGGGCAGGCTCAGAATCAGAATGAGAACCAGAACAAGACGGGCGACGCCCAGAATCAGCAGCGCACGACCGGTCAGAGTGCGACGCAGATGCAGCAGTCCGGCGATAAGAATCGTGCTGGTCGCGATGCAGCCCCCGGCCGCGAAGATGCCACGGGCGGCAACTCTCCCCGCGATGACAAGGGTCGTCAGGCCAACGAGAATACCAACGCCAAGGAAGCCGGCTATCAGAAGAATGCCGATGGGGACGAGACCAAGTCCAACCCTGATCGTGCGTACTGATCCTCAGACTCAGACACTCTCTGCGATCTCTCTCTCGCGTTGAGTGCCCTTTCTCTCTCTCTCTTCACGATTTGTTTCTACGCACTCTAGAGCAAGACCTCCGGCCCATCGTGCCCGGGGGTCTTGTTGTTTTTGAATGAGCAAACCCGTCGCACCGTGTGCCCAGAGTTCTCGCCGAATCAAATTTCCGCGGAGTCCCCTTCTTCCCCCTGTGCCCCGCCCGATTCTGCAAGCTGGTGCTCATATCGCTCCCGGTTGAAGCGGTGATCCATCAGCAGGTGAACCTTGGCCGCTTTCTCCGGCCCCACCAGGTCCATGATCCGCTTCCGCGCCGCGGCCAGATTCGTCCGCCTCGACACGTGCACCAATACGAGGTGTTCGCATTCCAGCACCCGCAGCCACTCCGCGATCGCCTCCGCGTGCATGTGCATCCCCACCTTCGCCCGCTCGATGTGATCCGGCTCGGTGAATGTGCACTCGCAGATCACGATCTGGGCCTTGCGGACATCCTCGCGCACCAGGTGCGGCCCGGGAGCCGTATCGCCCAGATACGCAATCAGCGGGATCTGAAGCTGCCGCGTGATCTCCTGCCCCCGATCTTTGAGCTCCCGCAGCTTCTCCTGCGGCATCCCCAGCAGCTCTTCCTTCAGCTTGCTCCGCTTCTCAACGCAGACGTACCCCATCGCGGGAACCGTATGTTCCACTTCCACCGCGCGCAGCACGATGTTCCCCTTCAGCGGAATCTCATCGTTGTTCTTGACAGCCGTCAGCTTGTACGGAGTGTTCTGTCGCTCCAGTTCGACATACCCGGCCATCATCCGCTCAACTGCCGGCGCAACGCGTGCATCGCAGACCATGTGGCCCTCGCCCATGCCCTGAAAGTATCGCTGCGAGCAGTAGTACGCCAGACCCCCGATGTGATCCATATGCCCGTGCGAGACGCACACCATCTTCGACGCGAGCATCGCCCGCGGACACCACCCCATATCGAAGCAGATGTCCAGTTCCGGCACCGAGACCACTGTGGCCTCTCCGGCGACCGAAGAGCCTTGCACGCGGTACGGCGGCAGATACAGGAAACCGAGCGAGCCCTCGCGGGGCGGAGGCTTGGGAAGCATCGCGAAAACCTTCCAGTTGCGACCGGGCTTTCGACCGGCGGGAGGGGAAAAACCTGCCAACGGGCTGAGCATAGGACGTGTTCCTCAACCTCGCCGCCAGCCGAACCGCACCGTTTGCGCCCGCGTCAAAAACAAGTACACTGCCCGTATGGCCAAGAGTTCAGCAGCAGCTTCTCCCCGGGTCTCCCGCCAGACCCTCTTGCCCGATCCGCGCATCTCACCCCGCTTTGCGGGGCTGGTCACCTTTGGTCGCTACCCGCGCCTTGAAGATGTGGCCCCCGCCAATCGTCCGAGCGACTGGCTTATCTACGGCGTCCCCTTCGATGCCGGCGTCACGTACCGGCCCGGCGCACGCTTCGGACCCCGCGCCATCCGCAACGAGTCCCAGTACCTCAAACGCTTCTCGATCGCACACAACGTCGACGTCTGCGCGGTTCTCAGCATCGCCGATGCGGGCGACTCGCCGGTGCACCCCTATTCCTGCGAGGAATCCATGCTCCTCCAGGTCGAGTTCGCGCGCCGGCTCGATGGTGGCGGCACGCCAACTGCCAAGCTCCTCGCCCTCGGCGGTGACCATTCCATCGCCTACGGCAACATCCGTGCAACCTGGGAACGGCAGAGCAGTCGCCGCGGCGGGAACGCGGGGGATGGGGGAAAGAAATCCAAGTCCGGCGCAAACGCCCTCGCGCTCATTCACTTCGACAGCCATCTCGACACCGTCGACACCGTCTGGGGCGAGAAGTGGGGGCACGCCTCCCCGTTCCGCCGCGCGATCGAGGATGGCCTCGTTGACCCCAAACGCATGCTCTCGGTCGGCATCAAGGGCCCGCTCAACACCGGGGCGGATCTGGAGTTCGCGCGGGATCACGGCGTGACGGTGCTGACGTATGACGATGTGCGGAAGCGGGGGACTGTGCCGGTCGCGAAGTTCGTGAAGAAGCTGGGCGCTGCGCCGGCGTACGTGACGTTTGATGTCGATGTCGTTGATCCGGCGTTTGCGCCGGGGACGGGGACGCCAAGCGTGGGCGGGTTCACATCGGCGGAAGCGATTGACCTCATCCGCGCCTGCCGCGGCGTGAATGTGGTGGGAGCGGATGTGGTGGAGGTGTTGCCGGATCGGGATGTGAGCGGGATCACCGCGCTGCTCGCGGCCCATGTTGCGTTTGAAGTGCTGAGTTTGGATGCGGCGAGGGAGTGAGGGAGTGGGGGAGGTCGAGCGGGAAACAAAAAGTTGCGCGCAAGACTCACTATTATGGGGTGGTGTCTTGCTCGACAACGAGCAGCACGGAGGTCGCCCCAAATCTGGCGACCTCGGTGGCACTACGGAGTTGGTCCCCTCGGAGAACATGGGGACAGTATGGATTATGGACGGGTGATTGACAAAGGATTTGTTTGGGATGTGGGAGGATGCTGCAAGTGGTTGGGGGAG
>JBBRUT010000215.1:0-4961 GCA_038247555.1 Phycisphaerales bacterium
CCGTCGATGATGGTGGCCCGGCCCGCAAGGTCCTGGTGCGTGGTGCGGACGCCGCCGCCGTCAAAGACCAGCGCGGTGACGCCCGCGCCGTTGAGGTTGTAAGGCGCGGCCTGGACCTGATTCGCGCGAGTGAGGATGCGGTTGTCGGAGTTGGTCGGAGTGAGCAGCGGGAGCGCGGGCTCGATCCACTGAATGATGTCTTCTGCGGCGAGAGCAACCGCGGCGGCCCGGGGAAGTTCGACCACGACACCGTTCACGGTGGAGAGGGTGCTCTGGATGCGGCCGCCGAGCTGCTCAATGACCGCGGCGGCCTCGGCGTTATTTGCGACATCGGCGTGGAAGAGCACGCACGCGGCGATGACCGGCTCGGGCTTGCCCGCCGCGCCATCGACTGTTCCGACGACGGTCCAAGCCGCGTCATCGTCCTCGCCGAAAGCCGGGTGGAGCTTCCACTGCGGATCGATCGCCTGCACGCCGGTGATGAGCGCGACAACGGCGGGGGACTTCCAATCAATCCTGCTGTTGTCGATCGCGGCGAAGAACGCATGACCACCCAGCGGCGCGCCGAGCGTCACTCCTGCCGCGGCCAGATCCGCCCGGTCGGATTCGCGGGGCGCTCGCGAGAGCTGAATGGCGAGGTGCGGCGTGGCACCAGTCTGCTGCAGTCGGGCTGTGAGCAGCTGGGCGTCTTTGGGGGCGAAGTGCGGCGCGACAGGTGATCGCCACTGGACCTGCGCGAGCGCGGGCGAAGCCAGCGCGCCGGCCAGCAGGAAGTACAAGCCGGGTCCGGTGGAGCATGAGCGTGTTGACATTGGGCCTTTCGGCGCACAGTGCGCGAGGGGATTCCCCATGGCATATCCGAGCCACAGCGCGGCGTCCGAAAGGACACGCGAATCGATACGGAACAACTATGAACCCGGTTCTGCCGGAGGGCAAGCGGGTTTGGAGACTCAACCGTGAATCATCCGGCCCTCGGCGGCCAGTGCGCCCTCGTGCAGGGCCTCGTGCATGGTCGGGTGGGCGTGGACGGTGCAGATGATCTCCTCGGTGGTCGCCTCAAGCCGCCGGGCCAAGGTCATCTCGGCGATCAGTTCCGTCGCTTGGTCACCGATAATGTGCGCCCCCAGAATCTCACCCCGCGGCAGGCCGCGGATGATCTTCACAAAGCCGTCGGTGTGGGCCGCGGCGATGGCCTTGCCGTGCGCGATGAATGCGTATTTGCCCGATTCAAAGTCCTTGCCCTTGACGAGGCCATCGGCGATGAGCTTCTGCTCCGTGAAGCCGACGCTGGCGACCTGCGGGATGCAGTAGGTGCATCCGGGGATGACGGTGTAGTTCATCGGGATCGGCTCGTGGCTCACCTTCTTGGCGCGCCAGGCGATGCGCTCGACACAGGTCACGGCTTCTTCCATCGCGACGTGGGCGAGCCATGGCGGGCCGATGACATCGCCCACGGCGTAGACGCCGGGCAGACTGGTCTTGTAGTCGATCGCCTCATCTTTGGTGATACCGGGCTTGTAATCGGTGACGATGTGGCCGCGATCGGTCTTGAGACCGAGTTTGTCATCGCAGAGCCCGTCGGTGCGGCCGACAACGCCGATCGCCAGCAGGACACGGTCCGCTTCGAGAGTCTGCTTCTTGCTGTCGTCGGCTTTGCCGTTGGCGAAGGGGGCAACGGTGACCTTCACGCCGTTTGCAGTCTTCTCCACGGCGGTCGTGGTCGTGCTGAGCATGAACTTCATGCCGTGCTTGGTGTAAAGCTTCTCGAGCGCCTTGGAGACATCGAGATCTTCGACGGGCAGCAGCCGGTCAAGCATCTCGACCACCGTGACCTCGGTGCCCATGGAGTGGTAGAAGTAGGCAAACTCCATGCCGATCGCGCCTGCGCCGACGACGATGAGCTTCTTGGGCTGCTGCTTGTTGAACATCGCCTCACGCGCCCCCCAGATCTTGTCGCCATCGAACTTGGCAAAGGGCAGGTCGCGGGCGACCGAACCGGTCGCGACGAGGCAGTAATCGGAGGTGATGGTCTGCGTGGTCTTGCCGGGCTTGGCGGGCGCGCTGGTCAGTTCTTCCTTGACCTCGCACTCCTGCACCTCGACGGTGACCTTGGCCTTCGCACCAGCAGTCTCGGCTTTGGTGATCTTGGCGTTGCCGATGAAGTGCGTGATCTTGTTCTTCTTGAACAGGAACTCGATGCCCTTGTTGAGCTTGCCCGCGACCTCGCGCGAGCGGCCGATGATCCGGTCCCAATCAAGCCCGATATCACCGTTGATCTTCAGGCCCCAGAAGGCCTGGTCTTCCTTCTTCTTCAGCTTCTCAACCATCTCGGCGTTGGCAAGGAGGCTCTTGCTGGGGATGCAGCCCCAGTTCAGGCAGACCCCGCCGAGCTTGGCCCGCTCGATGCAGGCGACCTTGTAACCCAGTTGTGCCGCGCGGATCGCCCCGACATAGCCCGCAGGGCCGCCGCCAATGACGATAACATCGAAGTGGTTGCCTGAAGCGGTGTCGGCCACGGATCGATCTCCTGATGCGGGGGTCTGGGTAGTCCCAGATAACCCGCGGTTACAGTTTGTTGCACCCCGCCGCCGGGGGGCACAGTATAGGGTCAGGTCCGTAGAGTCCCCCTGGAAGGATCGGTTCCCCGTCATGCCCACCGCATCGTTGGCTTTGGCCGCCGTCGCCCTGATCGGGGTCGGGTCGGCGCGCGCGGATGTGCCTTTGGGGGAAGGTCCGCAGCGCCAGGCCGCGGCCGGGTTTCATGGACGCTTTGAACCGCGGACGCTCTACGTCAAGTTTCATGATGACCTGATGGTGCGGCTGGATGCCGGCCAGGAGAAGTTGACGGACCGGGGAACGGGTGTGCTGACTCCTCCGATCACCGCCGCGATGACCGCTGTCGGGGGAATGTGGTCGCGTGTCCACGAGGCAAGCCAGGAACGGCTTGAGGCTCTGCGCGCCACGGCGAGCAAGAACCTGGGGCGCGCCACGCCCGACCACAACAGCGAGTTCTTTCTGAAGCTCCGCGAAGGTGCTGTGCTTGAGCAGGCGGCGGATGCGCTCCGGAAACTCGCGATCGTTCAGCATGTCGGGCTTGTGCCGCGGCCGGCGGAACTGCCCGTAGCGCCGGACTTCTCGGCGAGCCAGGGGTATCTCTACGACGCGGGGATCGGGCATGGCTCGACCGCGCTGTGGCCTTGGCCGGGGGGCCGGGGCGAGAATGTGCGGGTTGCGGACCTGGAGTATGGGTGGAACCTCGCGCATGTCGATTTCCCGGCGATCACGCGGCTGGGGCCCGCGGGCACGGATCCGTTCAACAATCCGAATCACGGCACCGCGGTTCTGGGAATCCTGTTTGCGCGGAACGACGGTGTCGGGACGACAGGGATGTGCCACGCGGCGACAGGGCATGTCGTGCCGACATATCGCAACGGCATCTGGAATGTCGCAACGGCAATCACGACATCGCTGGAGACATTGCAGCCGGGGGACATTCTGCTCCTGGAGCAGCAGACATTTGGCCCGAATCATCCGGGCGGGTCATCGCAGCTCGGGCTCGTGCCGTGCGACTGGGTGCTGCCGTGGTACAACGCGGTGGTGACCGCGACGGGGAACGGCGTGACGGTCATCGAGGCGGCGGCGAACGGGAGCCAAAATCTTGATGATCCGGTGTATTCGACGGGGAACGACGGACACTGGCCGTTTTTGCCGGAGAATGATTCGGGGGCGATCTTGGTCGGGGGCGGGCTTACGCCGTCGTATCTCGCCGATGACCGCGTGCGGCTGATCTCCTCGAACTACGGATCGGCGGTCGACGTGCAGTCGTTCGCCGCGTTTGTGACGACGACGGGGTTTGGACAGCTGTACAGCGTCGAGGGGCCCAACGTGTTCTACACGGGATCGTTCTCGGGGACATCGAGCGCGAGCGCGATCGTGGCGGGCGCGGCTGCACAGCTTCAGTCTCTGCACATTCATCTGCGCCGGGCGCCGCTTTCGCCGGCGGCGGTTCGCGAGGCGCTCCGAACGACCGGACTGCCTCAGCAGGGCACGGCGTCGCTGCCCGCGTCACAGAGCATCGGGCCGCGGCCGAACCTGGTGGGCGCGGCGTTTGAATCGCTTGGCGCTGCCGATTGCGACAACAACGGCGTGCCCGATGAGGTGGACATCGCGCTGACACCATCGCTTGATGCTGATTTCAGCGGTCGGCTCGATCTGTGCGAGAACGCTTGCCGGGTGCGCGAGTCGGTGATGAGCAACGCTGCGCAACTGATCGCGGATGGTGGCGGCGCGAGCATTGTGAGCACGGTAAACGCCGCGGTGTCGGAAGGTCAACTGATCGGCGTGGTGGCATGGGTGGAGCTCTCGCACCTGTTTGCGGGCGATGTCAGCATCGTGCTCTCGCATGGAAGCACGGTGGTGCCACTGGTGGTGCGGGCGGGTCGCGCGGGCTCGGGCGACGGAGATTCCTCCGACTTTGAAGGGCGGTACGTTTTCAGCGATGGAGCCTCAGCGGACCTGTGGGCGGCCGCGGCGGCGGCGGGGGCCGCAGCACCGATCGCTCCCGGGGTGTACGCACCGAGTGGGGAATGGACGGGCGTGGGGCCAGCACCAGCATCGCTCTCCTCGTTTCTTGACGAAGAGGCGGGTGGCGTGTGGACGCTGAGCGTCACGGATGGGCGGTCGGGGGATCGGGGCACGCTCATCCGCTGGGGATTGGTCTTGACGGTTCGGTCGGCGGACTGCTGCCTGGCGGACTTTGACGGCAATGGAACGCCGGGCGTGCCGGACATTTTCGCATTTCTAAGCGCCTGGTTTGCAGGTGACAGCGCGGCGGATGTCGATGCGAACGGTACGGTTGCCGTTCCAGACATCTTCGCATTCCTCAGCGCATGGTTTGCAGGGTGCCCATAATCGCGGCTGGGCCACGGTGGCTTGCCCCGCTTCGCCGGGGAGGGGAGGCG
>JBBRUT010000216.1:0-4804 GCA_038247555.1 Phycisphaerales bacterium
CACTCCGGGCACACCGCTCCATCCGCTAATCCCGAGCGCGCGTAGCCGCATTGAGTACAGAGCCCGCGGCGTCGGCGTCGCCAGCGCCTCAGCATGCCGGGTCCTCGAAGTACGAGCGCGAAGAGAGCGGCGACACCACGGTGTTGACCGCAAATTCCAGCGGCAACACAGCACGTGACCGCCCAGCCGCCAAGTTCTCTATGGGAGACACGCACAGGTGGCGGCCAAATAGCTCGCAGATACCTTGGCAGGTCCGACGACTTCGCAGGACGGTGTGTCTCGGCGTAGAACCTCTCCAGATCAGATGTCGCAGCCGCAAGCCACGTATAACCGCGGTTGTCGCAAATACGCTGGCGAGGAGGAATGCCGCGGCGACGAACAGCACCCTTGGGCGGGGATTTCGTCGTGGGAACCTCACCCCACATACCTCGCTACTTCCTTCGCCACATCCAGCGTTGAGTCCTTGCCGCCCATGTCGTAGGTGCGAACCTTGCCTTCCTTGATGACGCGGGCGACGGCGGATTCGAGGCGAGCGGCTTTGTCGGATTCCTTGAGCCAGTCGAGCATCATCTTGGCGGTGAGCAGCATTGCGTGCGGGTTCACCTTGTATTGCCCGGCGTACTTGGGCGCGCTGCCGTGCGTGGGCTCGAACACCGCGTACTTGTCGCCGAGGTTGGCCGAGGGCGCAAAGCCCAAGCCGCCGACGAGGCCGGCGCAGAGGTCCGAGACGATGTCGCCGAACATGTTCTCGGCCACGAGCACCGAGTAATCCTGCGGGTTCTTGAACATCCACATGCAGATGGCGTCGATGTTGGCTTCATCCGCCCAGATGCCGTCGGCCTTGTACTCCTCACCTATCTTGCGGAAGATGCGGGTCATCAGGCCGCCGGTCTCGCGCAGCACGTTGGGCTTCTCCACCAGCGTGACGCGCTTGCGGCCGGTCTTCTTGGCGAACTCAAACGCCTGCCGGCAGATGCTCGTGCAGCCCTGCACGCTGACAATGCGCGTCGAGAGTGCGACATTCTCCAGCCCCTTGTCCTTCCAAGGCTTCATCTTGGGGTTAGCGCACAGCGCGGTGTAAACGGGCTCGGGCAGCGGATAGAACTCCACGCCACCGTACATGCCCTCGGTATTCTCGCGGAAGACGACCTGGTCGATCAGGACATCCTTGCCCTCGGGGTTGTTCAGCCGCTGCCCGCGATAGTTGAGCGGGTTGCCCTCATAGGTCTTGCACGGGCGCATGTTCGTGTGCAGGTTGAACATCTGCCGGAGCTTGACGATCGGTGAGAAGTAGACCAGGCCTTTGCCCTTGAGCTCGGGGATCAGTTCGTCTTTGGCCTCATCCTGCGGCTTGCTCGTGATCGCCCCGAACAATCCGCAAGTCGTGTTCTGCAGCACCTTGATGCTGCGGTCGGGCAGCGGGTTGCCCTCCTCGCACCAGAAGTCCCAGCCGATGTCGCAGTGGATGTACTCGGCATCCAGCTTCATCGCGTCGAGCACGATGCGAGTGGCTTCCATCACGTCGTTGCCGATGCCATCGCCGGGCATCCAGGCGATTGAATACTTGGACATGGGGAGACTCCTTGGGGAGAGGTGGTTTCGGGCTTGCTGGAGAATACCAAACGCCGCCGCGACGGGGCGCGAGGAGACGGTCATTTCCGGCGATATCGCCACCTATTGTCTGAGCTGCATGAGCGGCGATACTCACGAGCGTCCGACACGGGTGCCAGCAGAAGGCAGTGGCGATCGTGCCGCGGCGGGCGGCGGGGAGGTCGGCGGGCCGCTTGGGGGGGCGAGGGCGGGGGATGGCATCGGCCGAGGTATCGCCGGCGAGCGAAGAGAGGTGACCGGAGAGTTGCACTGATGGCGCAGGGCACCGATCATCTCGACATTGACGGCGCTTGGGACTTTGCGGATGCCGCCGGGAGCGAGGGGCGGTTCGCGGCGATGCTTGCGCAGGCGGAACATGCGGGAGATGGAGGTCGGGTGGCGGAGGTTCGTACGCAGCTTGCGCGGGCGCAGGGGCTGCAGCGGAAGTTCGCGGATGCGCACATGACGCTGGACGGCGTAGAGTCGTGGCTTGCGGCGAATGAGGCCACGGCGACGTGGGAGGATGTACGGATCCGGGTGCTGCTGGAGCTTGAACGTGGGCGGGTGCTGAACTCATCGGGGGATCAGGCGGGGGCGCGGCCGCGGTTTGTGCGCGCGTGGGAGCAGGCTTCGTCGCCCGTGTCGCGTCCCACGTTCGATGGGCTGGCGGTTGATGCGGCGCACATGATCGCCACGGTAGGGACACCGCAAGACGCGGTTGAATGGAACACGCGGGCGATTGCGTTTGCGGAGCGATCGAGCAACCCGGATGCACGGCGGTGGCGGGCTTCGCTGCTGAACAACATGGGGTGGACGGCGTTCGCGGCGGGCGATCTCGCCACGGCGATGGGATACTTGGAGCGTGCGCTGGCAGCACGGATTGAGAACGGGACGGAAGGGAAAGGGCGTGGACCGTGGCTGGTGGCGAGGTGGTGTGTCGCGCGGGCGCGGCGGGCACTGGGCAGCATTGACACGGCGCTGGCAGAGCAGATGCGGCTGCGCGACGAGCACGCCTCGGCAGGGACGGAGGATGGCTTTGTGGAAGAGGAGATCGGGGAGTGCCTTCTGACGCTTGGGCGGGCGGAGGAGGCGCGGGAGCACTTTGCGGCCGCGCATGCAGAGCTTTCGAGGGACGTATGGCTGGTTGAGCGGGAAGCGGGACGGATCGAGCGGCTGCGGTCGCTTGCGGGGTGAGTTGAATGGGCAGGGGGCGCGCGGGCCGGGTAATCTGTGGTTATGAACACAGCGATCATTCTCGGTGCTGGCATGGTCGGCTCGGTCATGGCTCTTGATCTTGGCCGGGTGCCTGGTGAGTTTGAACTGACCATTGCCGACACGCGCGCGGAGGCGATCCAGCGGGTCGTGGATCGCTGTGGCGAGGCGGGGATTGCGGTGCGGGGGGAGATCGCGGACCTCTCGGATGCGGCGACGGTGCGGCGGCTGGTGAAGCCGTATGACATCGTGCTGGGTGCGCTGGCATCGAAGATCGCCTTCAACGCGCTGCGGTCGGTGATTGAGGAGAGGAAGCCGTACGCGGACATTTCGTTCATGGGGGAGGATGCGCTGGAGCTCGATTCGCTGGCGAAGGAACGCGGCGTGACGGCGGTGGTGGATATGGGGGTTGCGCCGGGGATGAGTCATCTGCTAGCGGGGCGCGCCGCGGCGGCACTGTCGCCGTGCAAGAACATCGAGATTTATGCCGGCGGTCTGCCGGTGGAGCGGCGGTGGCCGTATGAGTACAAGGCGGGGTTCAGCCCGTCGGATGTGGTGGAGGAGTACACGCGCCCGACCCGGCTGGTGGAGCATGGTGAAGTCGTGGTGCGGCCGGCGCTCAGCGAGCCGGAGCTGATGGACTTTGACGGTGTGGGCACGCTTGAAGCGTTCAACACCGATGGGCTGCGGAGCCTTGCGGCGACACACCTGCGGGGGCCGGGCGCGGTGCCGATGATGAAGGAGAAAACGCTGCGCTATCCGGGACACATCGAGCTGATGCGTGTGCTGCGGGAGACTGGGCTGTTTGGCGAAGAAGCGGTGGAGGTGCCGACGGCGGAGGGCGGCATCGCAAAGGTGCGGCCGCGGGACATGATGGCGAAGCTGCTGTTCCCGATGTGGACGTATGGGCCGGGGGAAGAGGACATGACGGTGATGCGGGTGATCGGGGACGGGATGAAGGGCGGGAAGCGGATTCGGATGCAGTGGGATCTGCACGACCGGTATGACCGCCAGACGCGCTGCACGAGCATGTCGCGGACGACGGCGTTCCCGTGCACGATCATGGCGCGGATGCTGGCAACCGGGGAGCTGAGCAAGCCGGGGGTGATCGTTCCGGAGATGCTGGGCGGGAACGCAAAGCTGGTGGATCGCATGCTCGCGGAGCATGCGGAGCGGGGCGTGGTGTATACGTACAGCGAGCGGGTGATGTAGGCGGGGGAGATACTGTGCCGGGGTTGGGGAATGATTGCAAACGACTTCGGATCGCTCATCAATCGCGCGGCCGCTGGCCGATGGACCGTTCATGCTGAACCGGTTGGCTTTCGTTGCGGTGTACCTGATGCTCTCGGCGTGCGCTTCGCGCGGGGGCGGAAGTTTAACTGGCGGGGAGGCCATGATCGGTGCCTCGCGGGGCGGGCGAAGTGTGGAGGCTGCGAACTTTGGGCGGGGTCCGGTTCGGGTGTATCTGATCGGTTCGATTCATGGTGATGAGAGCGAGGGTCGCAGCTCGCTGGAGGACATTCGGCGCGAGCTTGCGCAATCAACCGGCGGCACGACGGTGCGGCTGGTGACCGACATGAACCCGGATGGGTCGCTGGCGGGGACACGCTCGAACAGCGCGGGGGTCGACCTGAACCGGAACTGGCCGGCGAAGAACTTTCGAGCGGCGAAGGGCCGGGGGAGCACGCCGCTGAGCGAGCCGGAGGCCGCGGCTGTGCATGCGGATGTCGAGCAGTTTGACCCGCACATGATCATCGTGCTGCACTCTGCGCGCGGCGGTCCGTTTGTGAACTTCGATGGACCGGCAACGGCGCGGCAACTGGCGGAGAGCTTTGTGGCGGGTGCGCGGGGAGCGGGCGATGCGCGGTGGAGGGTGGTTGAAGACATGGGCTACCCGACACCGGGATCGATGGGGAGCTACTTTGGCGCGGATGGCGGGGTGCCGATCCTGACGGTGGAGCTGCGACGGGGCGACGATGCGGAGCGGAATCCCGCGCCGCTG
>JBBRUT010000217.1:0-4755 GCA_038247555.1 Phycisphaerales bacterium
GAACAGGGATGGAGTCGCTGCGGCGTGCAGGAGGAACGCCCAAGACGCTGGAAGTCGTGTGCGTTGTCGAGTTCACGACGAATCTGCGCGCAGGCTCCCACAAACAGGGTGGTTGTGGTTCACGAGCGAGCTGATGCGGTGACCGGCGCGATGCCGCGAGGGCGCGCAGGTGGAGCCGGGCTGGGGGCTGCGGGATGGAGTCCTCCGACCTTTTTCATCGAAGTGAACATGGAGCATGATAGGTATTTGTCAAGGTCGATATAGATCAAAATACAAACATATTTAGAGGAAGGGGGCGGTGAGGATGGCCGATCAGAGTTTTACGGAAAGAACTTGCATATTGAACATGTACTTGCATCTTGTGTATAAAACTTGCAGGTTAGTATTTGGCGTATGACTTCGCGAGACTCAACACCTGAACCCGGTCGGTTCAACGCGAGAGCGATTCGCGTTGGCGATGCGGTGATTGCGATTCGGCGCGGGGCGAATGCGATCCGCACGGTGCGGACTGCGCTTCTGGAGCTTGCGTACGAGGTGGGGAGCGGGCCGCGGGTGAGCGGGTATTTGGTGCTTGCGGATTCGGGGATCACGGCGAAGCGCGTGCGTGCGGAGTGGGAGCGGGCGGCGGCGGTGCTGAAGGGGGACATTCTGAACAGGCTGACGATCTGCCTGGAACGGGACGGGAGGGTTCTCTGTGTGCCGCGAGATGTGCCGCGCGAGATTGCCGCGGCGATTCTGGAAGCAGGGGGGGCGGCGGGTGCAGGGGGGGAATCGCGGGCGGGTGCGCCGGCGCGACCAACACGGCCGGACTACTCGTTTGTGATTCTCAAGGTGCTGATCCATCAGTGGCTGATGGCGGGCGAGTTCGTGACGGCGGAATGGCTGGGTCGCATCGCGGGGTGTTCGTATCCGACGGTGGCGCGCACGCTCAAGGAACTGGGGAGTGTGATCGAGCGGTCGAGCGATCGGCGCGTGCGGCTGCGGTACTTTCCGCGCGAGGAGTTTGATCGACTCGTCGCCAACTCGGAGCGTGCGCGGAGCACGGTTCGGTTTGCGGATCGGTCCGGACAGCCGCGGACGCCGGAAGCACGGGTACGGCGGCTGGAGAAGCTGCGGCCCGCGGGCGTTGCGATCGGGGGTGTTCTGGGCGCGCGGCACTACTTCGCCGAGATTGATCTGGTGGGCACGCCGCGGCTGGATCTGTCGGTGCATTCGGGCGAAGCGGGGGGAAGCGGGGGGCTGGAGTTCATCCATCAACTGGATGCCGCGCTGGTGCGGGAGGATGACCCGCACAAGCCGGCGAGCGTGGTGGTTCACCGGGTGTGGCATGCTGACCCGCTTTTCCGGCAGCGGAATGGGGGATTGGCTTGGGCGGACCCGGTTGAGTGTTTGCTCGATCTGCACGAAGCGCGGCTGGAGGCGCAGGCGGGTGAGTTTCTTGGGGCTTTGAAACGTTCGCGAGAGGCAGCGCCATGACCACCAACCCCAATCGCCTTTCGCCCACGCAGGTGTTGGCCGAGGTCGCCGCGGCATTGCCTGTTGATGTGCATTCGAACATCGTGATCATCGGAAGCCTGGCCGCGGCGTACTGGTTCTCGCGCGGGGATGACTCCTTCAGCGTGTACACCAAGGACATCGACAGCGTCGTCTCCCCGCACGCGGCGGCGGCGGAGAAGGGGCGCGTCATCGCGGCAAAGCTGCTCGCGGCCGGGTGGAAGCCGATGTCGGCGGGCAAGTATGGCAAGCCCGGCACGCGTCAGACGCCGGATGGGGACCTGCCCGCTCTGCGGCTCTACCCGCCGAGCGGCGCATCTTGGTTCCTGGAGCTGCTGACCGAGCCGGCATCCGAAGCGCAGACGGGGCGGCACTGGACGCGGCTGGTGCTCGGGTCGGAGGATCACTATGGCCTGCCAAGCTTTCAGTTCACGCGTCTGGCAACGTATGACGCCGCGGCGACGGATTCGGGCCTGCGGTGCGCGCTGCCGGCGATGATGGCGCTGGCCAACCTGCTGGAGCATCGGGCGATCCGGCCGGAGTTGATCGAGGGGACGACGACCAGGCGGAGCAACAAGGACCTGGGGCGTGTGCTGGCGCTGGCGCGGCTGAGCAAACCGGAAGAAGTGGAGGGGTGGGCGGAGAAGTGGATGGATGCGCTGAACGACTGCTTCCCGTCGCGCTGGCGCGAGCTGGCGCTGCACGCCGGGGACGGGCTGCGCGAGCTGCTCGCAAGCGCGGAGGACTTGAACCAGGCGACGGAGAACGCAAGCAGCGGGCTGCTGGCGAACATGCTCGTGACAACGGCCGAGCTGGAGGCGACGGGGAAGCGGCTGCTGGGAGAGGCGGTCGAGGAGCTGAGGCGCATGGCGGGGGAGTAGGAGAGGAAGGCAGCCACGGATGAGCGCGGATGGACACGGATGAAGAGTTGGAGTAGGGTGCGGGGGTAGGCGTGTTTGAACTTCCGACAGGCCGAAGGCCTGCATAGTGAGTAGCCGGGGCGTGAAACGCGGCGGCGCGGCCGCCGGTGCCATCGGCCCGGTAGCTCATCGACAGCATCCAGCCATCGTACACATAGCGCGTGTCGCGGCTGATCATCCACAGGATCGGCGGGCCGTACTTGCCGCCGCTGGTCGCCGGGTCGCTGGTCGAGGTCTGGTAGGTCTTGCTGATGCGCCTGCCCATCCAGTCGTAGGCAAAGTCGATGGCGACCCACCCGCCGTCGAGGGGGACGCCGGCGATGATCACTTCGGCAACGTCGTCGCGCATTCAGGACTACTGGCTCGCCAAAGGCGGGGTGTCGTTCGTCGCGATCGGCGCAAGTCTCCGTAAGGTCCACGAGGGACGCTTCTGCAAGCAGTTGTCCGATCTCGTGGAGGCGCTTCTCGAATCCGTCGAGGCCGGATTAAGGGACGATGACAGCGACTGCCCCATGCCGAAGGTTCAGAACTACCGCTTCCGGGATCGTCGATAGCTCGGGACCGCCACGAGGGGCATCACGCCTAAGCGCTACGGCTTGGGAGGAAGACGCAGCTTGGCCCCGTCAGCTAGGGTCTGTCTGACGGATCGGTTCTGGGTACCACGCCGCTCCGCGGCGTGCGTTTTCTGGGCAGAAGAAGGCCCGCCGGGGACCGGCGGGGTACCCAAAGGCATCCATCAGACAGAGCCTAGCAGCCGGGCAACATTAGCATTCTGCTGTTACTTCGCAGCATCGCTGTCAGAGGCAGTCCTAGAAACGACAGTCCATGCCACGCATGATCCAGTTGGGCCATTCTGCGCCATCATGCAGTACTCACCCTCACTCGGTACGTCTGACTGAAAGACAACGAACGGAATTCGCTGACCGGACACTCGCCTCATGTCGAGGACAAACCCGGTATTGACGATCGAGCAGTCTGATAACGTACCCCGACCTTGTGAGTCAATCCTGACGACCAAACCATCCGGCTTCGCCAGCGCATCCGAGGCGTCACCCGGAGGCCACAGAGATACCGTACCGCTGAATGAATCAGGCACAATCACGAAAAGAGTAGGCGCATTGGTTCCTGGCCCTAGCGACCAGATGTGGGTGCGATTGGCGATAGCTACCGCAACTAGGAGGGTAGCGCCAAGCAGAACGATCAGGATTATGCAGATCCACACTCTCATGACGTCCCCTTAGTGACAACCACAACCTGGCGGAGTTGATGCGCGGACACTCATGCCTGGGGTTCCGCTGATGCTCGTTCGGAAGACGCCCAAGTTCAACAACCCCGGCCCGCTCCACCAGGAAGCGTAGTTGTAGATGAGTGACCGGTCGATATACGCTTCGTAATCTGGAAAGGTGTTGTGCCAGCCCTCAAGCTCGATCGTAACCCATCCTGGCTTCGGTATCGTCAATGTAAACGTAACCTCGAAGTCGATATCTGGCGAAATCGGAATGAAGGGAAATGAGGTATTGGCACGAAGCGTAACTCGAGTTTCGCACCGGCGAGGACTCTGTATTTGAACTCCACCGTGTACGCCCGCCCGTAGCGTCGTGATAACAGGGACACCATCAAGGTTCGTGCCTCTGTGGTGAGAGTACCCTGTCGCAAAGTTCGCAATAATGCCGCTACCGGGAAAGAGGACTGTGCTGTACCCCAGCGCTGTCGCCGTATATGTGGTCGTGTTCTTAGCGGTGCCAATACGATCCGAATCAACAGTGGCCCAAGCAACGAGGCGGGCATTGGGATTAGTAATGTTCCAATTGAACTCACCGAAATCGCGATTATCCGTGCTAGCTTCTCCACCGTAAAAGGATGGCAGATCAAACCATCCGCCGGTTCCGATACGCTGATGGATAAACGCGTCAAAGGTGAGTTCAATGACTCGCAAACCCAGAGGGTCAATCCTGCCTGTCGGCCTATTGCTAACGAAATGATACAACTGCGGTCCATCGTCCTCTTGGATCGGATCCCTGTTCACCCACCTCCCCATGCTCGGCGAGTAGTAGCGGTAGCCGTAGTACAGCAGCCCGGTCTCGGCATCGGTGAACTTGGTGCTGAAACGGAACGGGTTGCGCTGGCCCTGGTGCGTGCCGCCCTCCGCCGGCACGCCCAACTCGCCAGTCGTGCTGCGGTTCTCGCCGAACGGGCCGTACTCGTACGAAGCCGACTCGCAGGCCTCGAAGATCTCGATGGGATCGCCACCGAGGCTCTCAAACCGAACCATCTTCACGATGTTGCCGTTGCCGTCATAGATCGGGAACATCGGCCCGAGGAAGTCGGGGTCGCTGGGGGC
>JBBRUT010000218.1:0-4675 GCA_038247555.1 Phycisphaerales bacterium
CGACACGCTCTACTGCGATGTGATCCTGCAGCCCCCCACGCTGGGAGAAGTTCACGGGCCGCAAGGCTCGTCCGTCGCCAAACACAACGGCCCCAGCGTGTGCCGGAGCCGGGGCCGTGGAGGACATCGGGTTGTCCAATCCAACTACGCCGCCTTGCGAGCCGCGAGCGCTTGCGGGTCGATGACGCCGATGACCTGTCCATCGACCATCGCACCGAAGCCGCCCCCGCCGGGGATCGCGCCGAAGTAGACGATGAGGTTCTGCGTCGGCGTGCTGACCTGAGAATCCCGGTGAGCGCGCACGTTGTAGACGACCTGCGCGAGTCCCCGAGGCACGGTCACGTCCGTAAAGTCCTTCGCGGCGACCGCGCCGATCGTGCCGGTGCCGATCACGGCAGCCGTCAGCTTCGCCGCGGCCGGAGTGTCCTTGTCAAAGTCGCCCCACGCCTGCGTTGCGTCCTCAATCAGCCCATCCCCGATGCTCCGCAGGAACTTCGAGAGGGCGAGGCGGTGCGCCGGGGCGGGTACGAGCTACTCCTGACACCAGTGTAGGGTTCCGCGTGCTGCCAGCGCGAGCGATGCAGAAGCTTCCTTGCTCGGCCATCCCCGGGTTCCGCGCCCGGCGTTAAGGCCCGCCCGCCGCTGCACCTGTGGCTGCACGCTTTCGCCCCGCTGGGGCGGTGAGGGTGCGGCATCCTTATATATACATGCTCCGGCTCGGTGCGTTGTGCGTTGGTGGAATGGAAACTCCGCAGGGCAGTGAAGTCGCGGGGCGGGCGTGCCGACAGAAGAGGGCGTGAGCAGCAACAGCGTGAGCAAAGGCGAGACAACGTCCGGCCACGCGGGGGCTCCGCTGGGCCGCGGCGCGCAGCGCACCAAGACTTCGCGCCGGCGGATCCTCTTGGTGACCATTGGCGTGCAGGCGCTGTTGCTCGCCGCGGGCTGGACGTACACGTTCCGCACCGTGCGTGCCCGCGTCGCCGAGAAGTTCAAGGACCAGATCGTGGCCAGCAACATCGCCACCGCCGAGGCGGTGAGCGCGAAGCTGGGAGAACTGGTGCCCCGCGAGATCGCGTACCAAAGCAAGGACTGGGAGACGGCCCAGTCGGTCATCGAAAGTCTGCGCCTGCCCGCGGGCGGCTTTGCGTGCCTGATCGATGATGAAGGCCATCTGCTGTGCCACCCCGACATGCGCGCTGAGCCCGGCTTGCGGGCGGTGAACCTGGGCGTAGAGAGGCTGCGCGGCGAAGCGGGAACCGCCACGGTTGAGCTCTCCGACTTGCCGCAGGTTGGGGTGTCGGCGGGCGAAGTGGTCTTCGGCGGCGTGCAGACGCACTACCTCGCGACGACCTACTTGCCCACCACCAAGGCGCGGCTGTTGGTTCACCAGCCGGTGGAGGGGCTGCTCAGCGCGGGCGAAGCGTCGACCAGCGGCCTCTTGTGGATCGCGCTGGGGATCGGCTCGGTGGTGCTGTTATCGACCGGACTGACGACGGCGCGCCTGATGCGTCGCCATGACCGCCAACTCGAAGCCATCAATACCGGCCTGGAGAGCGAGGTCTCGCGGCGGGTTGATCAGGCCATGACCTTCCGCGACTCGCTGATCTTCGGGCTGGCCAAGCTGGCCGATTACCGCGACACCGACACCGGCACGCACCTGGAGCGCATCGCCGAGTACGCGGAGCTGCTCGCGCGGCAACTGGCGATGACCAATGCCGAGATTGATGAGGCGTATGTCCGCCGGTTGCGCGTGGCTTCGTCGATGCACGATATCGGCAAGGTGGGCGTAGAAGACGCGGTGCTGCTCAAGCCCGGCACACTGACCGATGCCGAACGAGCACGGATGCAGCGGCACCCGGTCATGGGCGCGGACACGCTGCTGGCCATCCGCGAGAAGATGGGCCACGACGAGCTGGTCGAGATGGCGATCGTGGTGACGCTGGAACACCACGAACGATGGGACGGCAAGGGCTATCCCCTGGGGCTCACGGGCGAAGAAATCCAACTCGCGGCCCGCATCGTCGCGCTCGCCGATGTCTACGACGCCCTGACAAGCAAGCGCGTCTACAAGCCCGCCATGAGCCACGAGGACGCCGCCGCGATCATCATCAAGGAACGCGGGACGCAGTTTGACCCGGGCGTCGTGGATGCGTTTGTGGTCTGCGGGGCGAAGTTCGCCCAAGTGCGAGCGCGATTGCAAGCCCCGGAGGCCGATGCGGCGCAGGGGCGGCACGCGGCCTGAAGAGTGGGTCCATACGGCTTGCATCACCGCGAACATTCGCCGCGCCTGAGTTGGCCGCGAACCCCTACAGCGCCCATTGCGTATGGTCAGTCACGCGGTCCTGCGCGGCGGTCAGGCCGATGTTCGCGGCCTGCGCCGCCCAGGTCGAGAGATGCGCTTCATAGAACTCCAGTTTCCCGATGCGAGTGTTCGGCACGACGCCCATACATTGCTCCTTGGCCTCGAAGGCCGGTGTGATACTCGCCGGGCGTCGCGGGCGTCTCACATGAGACGCTGTGCCCCGGTGTTTCCTGCAGCGGTGATATTTGGCGGAACGCGCATGGGCGATGAACACATCACCGTGACTCAACTGGCGCTCGCCGCAGAGACCATGGCGCAGTCGCCACAGGCGGTTCACTAGGTCGAGCGTGACGCGGTGATCGGACGCGCGGCAGCGAGAATAGCGGGTGCCACGGTCCACCTAAGCAAGCGCACGGTCACCGAAGGCGACGAAACGATCATCGAAGCGAACGAAATGGCGATGGTTGCGGTCCAAACAACGATCGCGTGCAACGGCAAGACGATCATGCACGTCAGCATACCCGCAGAATCCACGCCCACGCTGATCGTGGACGTAACGCCGAACAGCGTCCTGGCCGCGCCGTTTCCCGACGGTGGGCATTGGGCGATCGTTCAATCCCCCTACAGGGCGTGAAGCAGCACGCCACCGATCCCGGCGATCAACGGCGCGCCGAGGAAACCGAGCACCAGCGCCGCCAGTGCCACCAGCGTGAATCGTCGCCTCGCTCGCGTTGGGGCAACTCGAATAGAGGGCCAGATGAACCGCGCACGTCGCGTCGGGACGCAGGCGTGCCCGCACTCTGGGCACCGCTCGGAGGACTCGACGAAGTACCCACATTCAAGGCACGCGGTGGTAGACGACGCGACCTGAAGCACGCCGTCGAGCGCGCCGCGGTGGATGAAGGTGTTGAGCAGGCACCGCGCGATGGCGAGCGTGCCGAGCGAGAATGTAAGGGTCAGGCCCGCCCCGACGAGCACACGGGTGGCAGCGTTGTCGCTTACCCACGCGTAGGCGCCGTGAACATCGACGGCAAGGAACGACACTGTTCCCCAAAAACTCACGATCGGCCAGAAGAGGAATAGGCAGAGGATCGCCAGCGGGCTAGACCATACCGCAAGTTCCCCCGCGAACCATGCCAGCCGTCCCGGCATGAATCGTTCGCCAGGCCATGCCGGTGGCCAGCACCACCGGATCGAGAGGACTGCGAACGCCGCCCCCGCGATGAGGAGCAGGAGGAGTAATGGCACAACCCGCTCCGGGCTCGCGGTCTCCCGCCACCAGATCCGTCCAGGCGAGACAGCCGCGCCGCTTAACACGTCCACATGGCCCAGGAGCACAACGCGTTCAATCACGGGGTATTCGACGCCCGCAGGGGCCGGGGCGAATGGCCCAAGGTGCCCTTTCGGGATGATCGGGGCTAACGGAGCCGCAATGCGCCGCACCGATTCATCCACCACATCCGACCGCGAAAAGACCATCGCGCCCGAGGCGATCAATGTGACGACGAAAAACGCGGCCGCAAGGCGCACAGCACGGAAGACTCTTCGCATGGCGAACTCCATCGCGTGCTGCGCCTGTGCCCGGACACGGCGGCGTTTATTTTGCAGGAAGCACCCGCAACAGCCTCACTAACGAGATCCGATCCCGATCATCAGAGTCGCCTATCACGGCAAACTCAATGAGCACCGGCTTCGATTGGTCCTCCGACGGCCACACCTTCGCGCGAACGGTGGTCTCCCAGTATGCTGAGTATCGGAGCGGCGGCACCGCGATGTCAGTTGCGAGCAGCTCCAAAATGCTGTAGGTAATAATCCGAACTGGCAGCGCACGGCCTTGATCCTCCGCCATTTGCCGGGCGGCACCGTCCACGATGGTCAAGTCGCGCAACCCGCCGTACCAATAAGACCCCGACGCCGCACGAAGCAGTTGGGGTAGCGGTTCCACGGTCAGCGGCATGATGCCCCGGTCACGATATACATCGAGAGCGGCGGTGACGGCTTGACTCGACCATTCGGCTGCGTCACCCTTGGCGAGCAGGTCGGCTGCGGCTCGGTGGATCGTCAGCCACAAAGAGCTTTCTCGTTCGGTCACTCCTCCGCCGATTAAAATCGGCGGAAGGCTTCCTACTCGCAGCAACCCGTCTTCGAAAGTTACCGCAGTTGTCGGTGAGACATCGATGGAGGTGATTCTGCACACGCCCGGGCCGACGATCTCGACCGAGTTTAGTCTGCGCTCGGCCTGCATCCCGGTGATGATCCGTCGCTCGAAGAGCACTCGCACCGGACCCGCCGGAGTCTGTACCGCCCCGATTTCACGCACGTCCTGAAATCGCGGGGCTCCCGACGGCTTCGATACATCGGAGACATCCGGGA
>JBBRUT010000219.1:0-4628 GCA_038247555.1 Phycisphaerales bacterium
ACCACCGACGCTGCCCACTGATTGTGCTCGGGCACGCGCAGGGACAGCTGGAAGGCAACCTGCACATCAAGGCCGTGGACGAAACGCCCATGGCCAACGCGATGCTCGGCCTCATGCACAAGCTCGGGATGAACGAAGTCGAGGGCTTCGGTGACAGCACCGGCGCTCTCTCGTTCTCAGCCCCCATCACCGCGCCGTCCGAGACCCTCTAGATTGAGACCCCTGCACTCACGGGTGATCGTCGCGCTCGCGCTCGTGGGCTTGCTCGGAGCGGCGCCGCCCAGCACACCCGTCGCCGATGCCGCGATGCGGGGCGACGCGAACGCGGTGAAGTCCCTCCTCGAGCAGGGCGCCGACGTGAACGCCCCGCAGGGAGACGGGATGACCGCGCTGCACTGGGCGGCGCTCAAGAACCGATCCGGCACAAACGTCAGAGAGCTCTTCCCGAAAATCTACGAGAGACAAATTCAGAAGCACTTGAATTATGTGGGACTGCGGCGTGAAGTCGTCAATGGTCCACATGGCCCGCTTTACAGCCTGCTCTATGCGTCGAAGCACGAGCGCGGTCTTGAGTTTTGGGACAAGATCGCCAAGAAGGAACTTGGCGGGCAAACCAGGATGTTCTGAACCATCAGCTGCGAGCGCTTCGACACTGTCCGTGTTACCCATTGCGAAAATGGCTGGCAATACTTGGATTGTGTTTGGGCATTCAGACGCAGGCGCCTTGGTTGTGCCCAAGGCCCGCCTAGACTTCCCGCCCTACCCCTCTCCCTTAAGTATGGAGTCCCCTGGCATGGCCAAGCAGGAAGTGCTGGACATGGTGATCGGCGCGGGCGAAGCCCAGCGCAACGCAAAGCAGGCCCAGGTTCACGCGGATGCCGCGGCCAAGGACCTCGAACTCGGTGACCGCGCCCACGCGATCGTCGAGCTGCGCAAAGCCGTCGCCGCAGACCCCAACCCCCACATGCTCTTCAAGCTGGCCTACCAGCTTGATCTCGCCGGCGAAGATGATGAAGCCCTCGCGATGTACGAGCGCGCCATCGAGCAGCGCCCCGCGCCCATCAACGCGCTGATCAACCTCGCCGTCCTCTACGAAGACATGGGCGATTCCGGCCGCGCAGAGCGCTGCCTCCGCCAAGTCCTCGAGACCGCGCCCAATCACCCCCGCGCCAAGCTGTACATGAAGGATGTCCAGGCCAGCCGCGAGATGGTGATCGACGAGGAAATCGACCGCGACAAGCTCAAACGCAACGCGATGCTCGACATCCCCGTCACCGATTTCGAGCTCTCCGTCCGCGCCCGCACCTGCCTCAAGAAGATGAACATCCGCACGCTGGGCGATCTGCTCCGCACCACCGAAGCCGAACTCCTGGCCTACAAGAACTTCGGCGAGTCGAGCCTGCTGGAGATCAAGCAGATGCTCGCCAGCAAGGGCATGCGCCTGGGCCAGGGCGTCGAAGACGCTCACCGCCAGGCA
This sequence comes from Phycisphaerales bacterium, assembly GCA_038247555.1. GTDB lineage: Bacteria > Planctomycetota > Phycisphaerae > Phycisphaerales > UBA1924 > JAHBXL01. The sequence goes on from JBBRUT010000219.1 coordinate 1,478, forward strand.
CGCCGCAAGATCCTCGATCAGCTTCGCGGCAGCGGCAACGAGCAGATGCTCAAGAAGTCCGTCTCCGACATGAACCTCTCGGTCCGCGCCCGCAAGGCCCTCCAGCTCCTCAACATCCAGACGCTGGGTGACCTTGTCAGCCACACCGAGGCCGAGCTCATGGGCGTCAAGAACTTCGGCGCAACCTCCCTCACCGAAGTGAAGGAAAAGCTCGTCGAATACGGCCTCAGCCTCCGCAAGCTCGACGAATAAACCCAGCCTCTCCCATTCCAAATCTCCTCCAGGCCGCGGCACCAAACCGCGGCCTGTTTCCTTTTTTGCTTCCCGCATCCCGCCCCACGGTTGGCCGCCACCCCCAACTTCCAGCCCCCAGTTGACCCGCACCATCGGGAGCAACTGCGGAAAACCTGTGGACAAGAGCAGAAAGATTCCGATAGTTGTTCACATGTCCTGCACGGCCCCGCCGCGCTCGCCGCGCCGCAAGGCCCTTGTGTGGCGGCCGCGTACTGCCGCCATTTGCTTCCCAGTCCGCCATGATGCGGGATGGAGGTGCCATGTGCACGAGACGCGAAACGCCGTTCTGGCCATCGTCCTATTGATCAGCATCGCTTGGGCCGTCTTCTCCTGGGTGCTTGTCCCGGAGATGTCCCTCTGGCTGCCCGGTCTGGTCTGGCACCGGATCGGCCCCGTCCTGGTCGCCGCGGCCTTAGCGATCCACCTGTTCTTTGCGATCTCCGACCCCCGGCGTCTGGAAGGCTGAGCCATTCACTCCGCCGGCGAAGTGGGCGGCACAGGTGCTTCATCCGCGCCCGTCTGGCGGAGCACATCCTCATCGCGCTTGCCGGACTTGTGGAAACCGCTGCGCGCTTGGGTGTACTGCTCCGGCGAAACCTTGAGATCGGGCTCCTGCCCCTTCTGGTGCTGAACGTGCAGGGCTTTGAGAAACGGCACGCACCACTGGCAACCCGTGCCCGCGCCAAGACACTCCGAGATCAGGCTCGCCACCGGCGGGTCCTCGCGCGCCAGATACGACCGGATCTTCCGCAGCGGCACATGGAAGCACAGACAGACATCGTCGTCGGGGTCCATGCGGAAGTGTAGAAGTAGTGAGCGACGAGTGGTGAGCGGCGGCGCATGCGTCGCGCTTGGCCTTTCTCTTCCCACTCCCCTCTCCGCTCTCTCCTCTCCCCACTCGCCTTCGCGTTTCCACTCCGCACTCCGCATTCGGCACTTCCCCCATCACACTTCCTGCTTCCTGCTTCCCCTCTGTGTACGGCCTTGAAATCTTCCCGCCTTCACGTATCCACTTCCCACTTCCCACATTTCCTACACTCCCCCATGAACCGCGACCAACTCGCCAAGGCCATCGCCGACCTCGCCCTGCTCCGCGGCACGTTCACACTCCGTTCCGGCCGCACCAGCAGCTACTACCTCGACAAGTACCTGTTTTCCACCAAGCCCGAAGTCCTCCGCGAGCTTGGCAAGATGTTCGCCGTGCGGATCGCCGCGATCGAGAAAGCCACCGGCAAAAAGATCTCCCGCCTCGCCGGTGCTGAGCTTGGCGGCATCCCGCTCGTGACCGCCGCGAGTCTGGAAACGGGCCTGCCATGCGTGTTTATCCGCAACTCGAAAAAGGACTACGGCACGGCCAAGCAGCTCGAAGGGAAACTGGAAAAGGGCGAGGGCGTGGTGCTGCTCGAAGATGTGGCGACGACGGCGGGGCAGGCGCTGGAGGCGGTGGCTGTCCTGAAAGCGCAGGGCGCGGAGATCGTGGGTGTGATCGCGACGATCGACCGTCAGGAGGGCGCATCAGAGAACATGGCCGCGGCGGGCGTGCGGTTTGAGTCGCTGTTCACGAAGCGGGATCTGGGGATCAACGAATAGCGCAGGGGTTGTCTTCGGTGGACCGGCACTCTGTGCCGGCGGCCAGCCACTTCACACCGCCCTCGCCAGCGCCGCGAAACGCACGTAGTCGGATACGCCGCGGAAGCCTTGCTGACGCGCCGCTTCTTCGAGGCGGAGGTTCTCCGCGTCGGTCAGCCGGATGTTGAGCTGGCGCTGGCGGCGGCCTGCGGAGGCGGGCATGGGCGGTCGCTCGCCGGCTTCGAGCATTGTTGCGACAGCGGCGGTGAGAGACGCGACGACCGACTTGCCGCACTCGGCAAGGTTCGCGCCGTCGCCCATCGCGCTTGGGAACTCCAGCGCGTGGCCGACAAACCCACCATCCTCGTTGCGCTCGATGACGAAGCGGTACTGCTCCGCCAGCGCGCGGGCACGCCGAAGCACCGCGGCATCGAACGGCGCATCAATCGGCTTCCTGCGCGTCGCTCGCGTTCCTTTGGCCTTCACAGATGGCTTTGACTTTGCGGACATAGACGGGCTTGACCTTGTTCTTGTGAACCGGGATCGAGATCGGCAGAGACCCCGGCTTGGTGAAGATGTGGTGCGAACCGGAGATGCGGGAGAGGGTGTAGTTGTGCGATTCGAGGAGTCGGCGCAAAGAGGAGAGGCGAACATCCGCGTTCATTGGCAAGTTCCTTGAGGCTTACGCCCAGTGCATGATGCACTCCAGCCCCACTCTTTTTACAAAGAGCGGTTTCCCTCCATACTTGGAGCTGGCGCACGCAGAACCTGCCAATCCTTAGCCGGCTGTACAACCGGTCCGCGTGGTTGTGTCACAGACAGTATAGCACAAAGTATACAGCTATGCCACCCCCCCTCAGACCCCACACACACTCAGCCCCGCTGACTTCGCCGCCTTCACCCTCGCCGCGTCGATCGTCGCCAGCGGCAGACCCTTGCGCCGGTGGTGGGAGAGATCAGCGTGTCTGAGTACATCAACTCGGCCCTGATCCGCACCTCGTGGTGGGACGTGTTCCTGCCCAAGGACCCCGAGGGCTTCACTTACGATGCCGACGGCAACCTGACCCTCGACGGGGTGTGGGAGTACACCTGGGACGCCGAGAACCGCCTCAGGCGCATGGAGATGCGGGACTCGGTCGCGGCGGTGCTTCTCTCGGGCAACGATCCCTGGGTCGCCATCGACTTTGCCTACGACTGGATGGGCAGGCGCATCAGCAAGACCTACCAGACCTCGACCAGCGACCCGGCGACCAGCGGCGGCAAGTACGGCCCGCCGATCCTGTGGATG
>JBBRUT010000220.1:0-4557 GCA_038247555.1 Phycisphaerales bacterium
ACCACCCACTTCCCACTTTCCATCCGCCCTGCTTCCAAAAAAGACAGAGGCCCGGGCGAACCCGGGCCTCCGTGAAGAATCCTGCAATCAAGGCCGGAACACTTAGTCCTTCCAGACAGTCGTGTTCGAACCGGTGGGCGGAGCGACCGCGACCGGACGCAGGTAAGCGTTCGTCGTGGTGATGAGGGAGTTGCCACCCGCCTCATCGTTCTCCCAGACAAAGAGGTTGTCCGACACCGCGCGGGGAGTGCCGGTGGTACGGGTGTAGGTCAGGCCATCGGGATTCGGCTTGGTCTCGAAGGAGACGTGGCCGTCGTTGTAGCCGATGTTGCCTTCCCACGAGGAGCGGCCGCCGTGGATGAGCAGGGTGTTGGACTGCGTGCCGGTGAGGCCGGCCAGCAGGGTCCAGCGGCCGGCGGCGGGATACCCGCCACCGTCGCTGCTGGTGCTCATGTACTCAGGACCACGATTGCCGAAGACGGCCTCGGTGGTCGAGAAGGTGTCGGACCACTGCGCGCGACGCTTGCCGAACAGGACGGCGTGGGCGTAGCTGTTATTGGAGATGTTGGGGCTCACAGGGTCAGGGGCCGATGCGTTGCCCTCGGCGAGCGGGGTGCCGCGGAAGCGGGGATCCCAGAGGGCGTTGGCCGGCTGCAGAGCGCCTGCGGGATTGTTGTACTCGTAGTTCTCATCGCGCTGCACCGCGGCGGTGTTCGCCTCGGCGGGGCTGATGCAAATCTCGGGGGAGATGTTGCCGTTGAAGATGAGCAGGGAGAGGATGGCCGAAGTGATGTTCTTGGCCTCGCCAACCGCCGCCACGGTAGAGGTGGTGGTGGGGTCGATGCGGCTGGGGAGGGGGTACTCGCCCTGGTTGTTGTTCGCCCAGACAACCATCGACTGGGTGATGCCGCGGATCTGGGTCGAGTCCTTCAACTGACGAGCAGACTGACGGGCCTTGCCAAGGGCGGGGAGGAGGATGCCGACGAGCAGCGCGATGATCGCGATGACCACCAGCAACTCGATCAGGGTAAATGCACGCTTCTTCATGGAAATGTCTCCGAAAAGGGTGACGCGAAAACGATTGCGGATTCCGGTCCCAAAGCGGGTCCCGAAACCGAGGCTTTCGAAACTAATTGTCTGGAACCAAAATCCTATCGCCGAACCGGAACTGGATGAACATGGACCTGAATGGACGCACACACGTCCAATACAGGGTGCCTGAACCGATGAGGCGGGCTGGAATGATCAGTTACAGCATCGCCGCGGCCGGAACAGGCCGTTCGAATCCCGACGCTCCTCCAACTTGGGCAGGCGAGAACACACTCTGCCGCGGTTGGCGCGTCTACCAGATTGTCGGCGTGCGGATGAACCTCTTCGCAGATGATGCGGGCAACCGAACGGTTGCCAATGAGGCCATTGATCTTCGCTATGGGTGCTTTCGGGGCCACCCGCTCGCCAGTACCATTCTTGAGTCGGTGAGCTTTTGAAGACTCACCTGCACATGCATGTGCGATAAGGTACACAGTTCCGTTCGCCTGTCAACTCGACCGGTTCCGGGAACGCCTGTGGAAACTTCAAAAAATCTGGGCCGCGCCAGTTTATTCTGGTGGCACCAGTCTCCGGTCGCACCGCTCTCCTGACCGGTGTGCCTTTCACCCTCGTGACACTCATAGCCCATGCAAGCAACATTCACAGTGACACCGCAAGGAATCCAATCAAATGCCGAACCAATCGATTGAAGGACGAATCGCCTCGCTGGGCCTGATCCTCCCGGAAGCTCCCAAGCCCGTCGCGGCGTACATCCCTTCCCGTCTCGCCGGGAACCTGCTCTATGTCTCCGGTCAGATCCCCTTCCGAGATGGCGTGCTGATCGCCAAGGGAAAGGTCGGCGAAGAGATCAGCCTGGAGACGGCCATCGCATGCGCCCGGCAGTGCACGCTCAACGGCCTCGCTGTAGTCCGCGCTGGGGTGGCCGCGGCAGGAATGCAGGGCGGGCTGGACCGGGTAAAGCAGATCGTCCGCGTAGCGTGCTTTGTCGCGTGCGCCCCCCACTTCACGGACCATCCAAAGGTCGCCAACGGCGCGAGCGAACTGCTGCTGGAACTCTTTGGAGACGCCGGGCGACATGCCTGCGCAGCAGTCGGTGCGGCAAGCCTGCCCCTCGACGCCCCGGTGGAGGTCGAGTTCATGGTCGAACTGGAGGGCTGATCGGTCCCAACCGATGCGACCGGCGGCCCGCACGATGCCGGAGTAATCTTTGCGGGCATCACGAAACCTCATCAACGTTCGGGGTCCGGGTCCTGGGTTCCGAAGGAAACGCCATCATGAGCAGCAAGCGAATCGCATTGGTCACCGGCGCAAACAAAGGCATCGGGCTGGAAACGGCCCGGCAGCTCGCGCAAGCGGGGATGACCGCGCTCATCGGCGCTCGCGAGGCTGCCCGTGGCGAAGCCGCGGCTGCGCAACTGAAGAAAGAAGGGCTGGATGTGCGGTTCATTCAGCTCGACGTGACGGAAGAAGCATCGATCGCCTCCGCCGCGGCGAAGATCGAGAAGGATTTCGGCAAGCTGGATGTGCTGGTGAACAACGCAGGGATCGGCGCGCCAGAGTCTCTGCCGAGCACGGCGAAGATGGCGGACATCCGCGCCGTATTCGATGTGAACGTCTTCGGCCTCATCGCGGTAACGCAGGCAATGCTGCCGCTCATGAAGAAGAGTGAAGCGGGGCGGATCGTGAACCTGACAAGCATCCTCGGGTCGATCGGTGAGCACCGCGACCCCGCTTCACCCATCTACGGCATGCTCTACATGGCCTACAACGCAAGCAAAGCAGCCCTGAACATGTTCACGGCGAATCTCTCGCACGAGCTGCGGGAGACGAAGATCAAAGTCAACGCGGCACACCCGGGTTGGGTAAAGACCGACCTCGGCGGCGAGGCCGCGCCGCTGGAAACGCCGGAGGGTGCGTGGACGAGCGTGTACCTGGCAACGCTGCCGGCAGAAGGCCCCAGCGGCGGCTTCTACCACAAGACCGTGCATATGCGGTGGTAGGGGAAGGGATCGAGAGAAGCGACGAAGCGACGAAGCGACGAAGCGACGAAGCGACGAAGCGACGAAGCGACGAAGCGACGAAGCGACGAAGGCAATCGTATTTGGAGACTTCAGTCGCCTTCAATGAACTCGATGGCCACGCGTCCGACGCGGATGCCGGTTCGCTTATGCACTTCCTCGAGCAGATCGGGAGGCAGCCTGCGGAGCAGATCGCGGCCCAGATCATCGGGCAGGTCTATCACCTTTCCCGCGCTCGTCACCACATGCGCGTGCTCCGAAACGTCGGCGTCGTAGCGAACTCCGAAGTTGGCGCGGGCTTCCGGCGCAGGCGATGAAGAGATCCGGCGGCACAGGCCGCGGCGGGTAAACAGCTCAAGCGTGTTGTAGATAGTGGCGAGGCTGAGGTCGGTGCTGTCGGCCTTCAGCGTGCTGTACAGCTCCTCGGCCGTCGGATGAGAGGAGGAGGCACACAGAGCGGCATACACCTGTTCGCGCTGGCGTGTCCACCGGACACCGCGGGCGGCGAAGTAGGCGTGAGGATCTGCCGGAGGGGGAAGCACGGGGAAGCATAGGGGCAATGGAAAGCGGACCGAGGGATCGAGGAAAGTCATCGAGCTGCAGCAAGCGGCTGCTCCCTTACTCCCTTGCCCCCCTGCCCACTCAATCCTGCGGGACGGAAGGACCTGCATCTTCATCATCCGGCGAGGCCGGATGGAAGACCATGCGGCGGTGCGGCACACCGGCTTCGTCGAAAACATCGGAATCAAACGTCCAGCCGAGTGAGCCGTAGAAGCCGTAGGCGGTGTCGCGGGCGTGGCAGAACAGCGACCGGAGGCCAAGCTCGCCGAAGGCCCGGCGTTCGACCGCGACGACCAGCCGGGTGCCGATGCCCTCGCCCTGCCGCTGGAGATCGACGGCCATCTGCATGAGCTTGCCGCGGCCGGGCTCTGGGTAATCGGGCAGGAGTGTCGCGCAACCGATGACACGTGGCCCGGAGGGGTGATCAAACACGGCGACGAAGTGCTCAAAGCGTTCCTCGACGCCGGGGAACATCGCCTTGAACTTGGCGACATCGAGCCCGATGGGGTTCAGAAGCACCGCTTCGCGCAGGGCGCATTCCTGCGGGTAGAGGGCGTCGTCGAGGGTGATGCGACGGACGGTGATCATGGGGAAGGGCGGGAGCGGGCGGACGGGGGGGGAAGGTGCGAAGTAAAGCAGGTATGGGGGCGTCGTGCAAGGGGGATGGAGGCGGGATGGAATGAGGGGGAGCGCAGGTGATGGGGTGAGAGGGGACGTGGCGAACGCTGGGGCAAAGTCCAAATACGCGCGAACCGGTGTGGGAGGCGAGTGCTGTACGATGCGGCACCTTGGCGACACTTTCGAGCGACATCACCGATGCCACCCTGCTCTGCGAGCGGTGCGGCTATGTGCTGGAGGGCCTTGATGAGCGCGGAGCGTGCCCGGAGTGCGGGCAGCCGATCGCCGAGTCTCTGCCAAGCCGCCGCAC
>JBBRUT010000221.1:0-4554 GCA_038247555.1 Phycisphaerales bacterium
GATGTCGCCGAACACGATCGCATCTGTCGGGCAGGCCTGCTGGCAGGCGCTCTGGAACATCCCGTCCGGGATGCCGCCCATGTTCTTGAGCTTGACTTCGATGCGGGCCTCGTTGACGCGCTGCACGCAGTAGCTGCACTTTTCCATCACGCCGCGGGAGCGGACGGTGACATCGGGGTTCATCTGCAGCTTGGTGATCTCGTCGAGCTTCTGGCGAAGGCGCGGCGGGATGAGGTTGACGTTGGCGGGCTTGGCGCCGACGGTGTCCATCGCGCCCGCGCCGATGAAGTCGCCGTTGAACTTTTTGACGCCGTAGTCAAAGAAGTTGAACCGGCGGACCTTGTACGGGCAGTTGTTGGCGCAGTACCGCGTGCCGATGCAGCGGTTGTACACCATGTAGTTCATGCCCTCGGGTCCGTGCACGGTCGCGTTCACGGGGCACACTGTCTCGCACGGCGCGTTCTCGCAGTGCACGCACGCGACGGGCTGGTGCGCGACCTCGGGGCTGGGGTCGTGGCGGTCGTGGCCGGTGAAGTAGCGGTCGATGCGGATCCAGTGCAGCTCGCGACCCTTGTTGACCTCGATCTTGCCGACGACGGGGATGTTGTTCTCCGCCTGGCACGCGACGGTGCAGACGTTGCAGCCCGTGCACAGGTTGAGATCGATGCTCATGCCCCACTGCGGCGATGTGGCAAAGTCGGGGGGCGTGCCCGTTTCGCTGCTCTCCGCGTTGGCGGTGTGGGGGTTCGCGAGAGGGACGGCGGCCTTGGTGCCGCGCTGCGGGTTGTCGTAGGCGTTGACGTTGGCGGGCGTGTGCGCAAGCTCGCCCAGCCGCTCGGCGAAGTTGAGGTCGCGCTTCTGGCCGTAGGAGTCGACCTGGAGGTGCTTCTTGGCTTCCTCGGTCATGCCCTTGAACGGATCGGCGGCGAACGCGGCCCAGGCGGGCATGTCGGATTCGCGGACAATCGCGCGGCCTTCCATCGAGCCGTGCGACTGGGTCGTGGAGATCTCGTACCAGCCCGGGCCTTCGCCGGCGCGCTGCACACTCGCGTTCATCGCGATGCGCCGGTTGCGGCCGCCGGAGATGGGGTAGGCGTTGAAGCCCACGCCCGTGCCGACGCTGCCGCAGACGGTGCGGCCGTAGCCCAGGGGAACGACGACGGTGTTGTCGGCGATTCCAGGGACTGCCCACGCCGCGATGTTGATGCTCGCGCCGTTGGCCTCAAGCCGGATCATGCGGCCCTTCTGCTTCTTATCTGTCGGGTCGGTCTGCTGGATGCCGAGCTTCTCGGCGGTCGCGGGGCTGACCATCGCGGCGTTGTCCCAGCAGATCTTGCTGAGCGGATCCGGGATCTCCTGGAGCCAGCCGCAGTTGGCAAAGCGACCATCGCCGACGTTGCCGATGGTGAAGACGACCTCGAGCTTGTCGCTGCTTGCGGCCGCGGGGGCACGCCAGTTGCCCATCGAGGTGCTGACGCGGTCGGCGGTTCCGGGGGCAGGCGCGGCGGGCGCCTCGCCCGCGATGAACACGCCGTTGTGGAGCGCCCTGCGCCACCAGGCGTCGAAGCCCGCCGCGGCGGGGCCGCGGGAGCGGTAGACATTGCGGACGATCTCGTAGCCGTCGACGTTGTCATCGCCGGCGAAGATGCCAAGAAGTTCAAGCTCGCTCTTGGCGGCAAAGAGCGGGGCGATCATCGGCTGGATGGGGGAGAGCGTTCCGTCGGCGGATTCGGTATCGCCCCAGGATTCCAGGGCGTGCGCCATGGGGACCTGCCAGGTCGCCGCGGCCACGGTCTCGTTGTTGCCGACGGAGCAGACGATGCGCTCCTTGGCCTTGGCGAATGCATCGGCGAACCTCGTCGCGCCGGGTGCATCGTACACGGGGTTGACGCCGATGCAGACGATCGTCTGGCAGCGGCCGGAGGAGAGCTCTTCGGTTGCGCCCGCGATGGCGTCGGCCGCGAGCATGCTCTCTGCGGCGGACATCGGGCGATACGAAACGGTGGAGCCGACGTTGCCCAGCGAGGCGTTCATCGCGTGGACGAGCGCATGGATCTCGGGGCTCTGCGCGGGGCCCGCGGCGAGGAACGACTTGCCGCGGTTGGCCAAGAGGTCCTTGGCGATCGCGGAGACGAACTTCGCATCGATGGCCGCGCCGCCGGCGTTTGCGCGGCCGAGGACATCGGCGAGTCGCCCGGCGCCGGTGAGGCCCTGTCCGAGCAGTTCCTTGGCAAGGGCGACGGCGAAGACACCGACCTGGCTGGGCGAGAGACGGATGCGGTGATCGGCCTTGGAACCGGTGACGGTCCATGCAGATTCGACCGCGTAGAGGCGGTTCATGGTGTCGTTGGCGGTGACCACGCGACGGCGTGCGCCAAAGCCGCGTGCGTTGGGGAGCGCGTTTCCGCCGCAGTCGTTGTGCAGCAGGTCGCGATCAAACGTCACGATGACGTTGGCGTTCTCGAGCTTGATCACCTCGCGCATCGGCTTGCCGAAGGCGAGCGTCGAGCCCTCGATCGCGGCGTCATCGCCCGCGGGGTCATAGAAGAACCAGCGGGCGCGGGGGTAGCGTTCCTCGATGCGGGAACGCATGACGTCGAGGGTCGGGCTGCTGCGACGCTCCGCCAGGAACACGAGTCCCTGGCCTTGGCTGACGGCGAAGCTGGCGAAGTGCTCTTTGGACCAGAGCGTGAAATCCTGCCAGGAGCGGGCGACATCCGCGCCCTTGGGCGCGTACACCGGGTCCTTCAGGCGGTCGGGGTCATAGAGCTCGAGGATCGCGGCCTGCGACCAGAGGCTGCTCTTGCCACGGTTGGTCGGGTGGAGCGGGTTGCCCTCGACTTTGGTGGGGCGGCCCTCGTGGGTCTCGATGAGCAGTCCCTCTGCGCCGCCGCCGGGGAGGGGCATGCTGGTGGCGTAGTAGAGAGACTTGCCGGGGATGATCTCTTCGGGGACATCTCTGGAGTAAGGCAGGATCTTGTGATCAGGCCTACGGCAGCCGGGGAGCGTGGCCGCGCCCGCGAGGGCGACGGATGCGCCCATGAGCTTGAGGAACGTGCGCCGCGTCTCTCCGGAGATCATCGATGCGCCGGCGGGGAACTCGCGCTCCAGCCAGTCGCGGAACTCGGGCGTGTCGGCCGCGTCATCGAGCCCGCGCCAATAGGCGCGGCCGGTGACACCGACCTGGGTGTGCGCAGCAGCGCGAAGCTTCGCGGCGGGCGTCTTGGGGTGGCCGACTGTCGAGTGGCATTGGTCCATGCTCATCGCTCGTGATCCGGGTAGCAGGGTCGAGGCAGAGGGGCGGAAAAACCGAGTCGCGAAACTCGAGGCGAACGAAGTTGATCAGTAGTGGCAGGCGGCGCAGTTCTCAGGGAGAAGATGCAAGTCGCTCTTTTGCAGGTCCTTGAGCAGGGCTGCGCCGCCGGGCGAACCGGAATCGATCGCGCCGTGCGCGGTGTTGCCGGTGGTCGCGGTGTTGGCGCCCAGCGTGGCGTTGAACTGATTGCGCACCCAGTAGAGGTCCGTCACCTTGTCCTTGGGAACAAGATGCGGCTCGGGGTTGCGGTGGCAGTCGAGGCACCAGCTCATGCTCAGCGACTCGACCTGGTGGACGACCGTCTGCTCCATGATGTTGCCATGGCAGGAGAGGCAGGAAACGCCCGCGTTGACGTGGACGTGGTGCGGGAAGTTGCGGACGTAGTCTGGCACCTTGTGGATGCGACGCCACTCGACAGATTGGTCCGCCGTCCACGCATCGCGGAGGAACTGGACGTTGGCGGCGCGAGCATACGTCTCGGTGACATGGCCGTCGGCGTGGCAGCCGATGCATGTACTCACCGAAGGAATGTTCGCCTCCGGCGATTCTTCGACGTGGCTGTGGCAATAGCGGCAATCCATGCCGAGCTTGCCGGCGTGGATCTGATGGCTGAAACCGCCACCGGGTTGCGTGGGCATGTAGCCGACACGCCAGAACTTCGGAGTCGCGTAGTACCAGACACCGCCCACCACCGCGCTACCCCCGGCGAGAACGCCGGCGAGGATGAGCGGTGGCAGCTTGTTGGACCACTGGGGGAAGATGGTTGACACGGCCGCTTACTCTCCCATGAAGCCCAAATGAAGACGTGTACAACGTCTTTCCACCCGGCCCCAGTTGTCGCCCCCCGTTATCGTCCGCCTATTCCCGCTTAGGTGCAAGATTTGCGGTCTGACAGGAAGTGTCCGTTCGTTGTTCCTACTCTGTCAAGGCCGGGAAGGTATTTGAGATCAAATGAGATTGAGTCTCAGCAGATCCTCAAGGAGAATCCGACATGAGCGGGACACGACAGCACGCACCATCCGAGAGTTTGGGCCGCGCGATCGTGGTGGGGTTTGCGTCAGCGGTGGCGGTATGGATCACCTGGTTCATCACGCACCTGCCGTGGGTCGGGATGAGTGAACAGGCGAGTCTTCCGGTCGTGCTCGCCGCGTGGCTTTTGGCCGCCGCGGTAGCTGTCGCGTGGGCCGGCGGCAGTCGCACCATGCTGGTCGGCGCGATGGGCGGGGTCATGTGCGCAC
>JBBRUT010000222.1:0-4541 GCA_038247555.1 Phycisphaerales bacterium
CCCGCTGGATCGACACACGCGGGGAGAAGGGGCCGTGGTTGGAGATTGCGACGGCGATGGTGGCGGCGTGAGCCAGACTACGCTAGGTGTGGTGGTCGAGCGTGTACCCCTTGCCACCAGCGTGCGTTTTCCGTTAGGATCGCATACCATCGTCCTGACCTCGGAGAAACGCGATGATTGCGACCGGCAAACCGAAGACCAACCTCCCGTGGCTCACCGACGTTGGCCTCGGCACGGTCAAGCCCTTTTACCACACGAGCAAGGGCGCTGCGTTCCTCGGCGACTCGCTTGCTGGGATGCGCAAGATACCGTCGGAGTCCGTTGATCTGGTGTTCACCAGCCCGCCCTTTGCGCTGACTCGCCAAAAAGAATATGGCAACGAACCGATCGAGCGGTACATGGCTTGGTTCCTGCCATTTTGTGAAGAGATCCGCCGCATCCTAAAACCCGATGGCTCTTTCGTGCTGGACATCGGCGGCGCGTGGATAACCGCCCCGCACGCGCCTCTACGGTCCGTGTACCATATCAACTAAATGGTTGCTATTCGTCCCCTCCATCGCGGTTGGAAGGACGCGCTGATCGACCTGATCGACAGCGCGCAGCGAGAGCTCGTCGTAGCGGCCCCGTTCATTACCGCGGAAGGCACGAAGGTCGTCGCGGACCATCTGAGCGCAGCGGTTCGAGAGCGGGGCCGCCTGGAGATGGTCACGGACCTGTCCCCCGCCCACGTCTGCGATGGCTCGCTCGACACGGATGCCTTAGCTGGGCTCGCGTCCTCACATTCACGCTGCTCCATTTGGCACGTACCCGCGTTGCACGCCAAGGTGTATATCGCCGACAGCGAGCGAGCGATCGTGACTTCCGGCAATCTCACCGCTGGAGCGTTCTACCGTAACGCCGAGTATGGCGTCGAGATCGCCGACGTCAATTTGGTCGGGCAGATCAGAGCCGACATTGCCGATTTTCAAGCCATTGGCGCGCCGGTCGCCGCTGACTCCATGCGGAACTACGCCGATGCTGCACGAACTGTCCGAGAGACCTTCGCACGTCAACGCGCGAAGGTCGATCCCACACTCAGACGTGCGTTCAACGACGCCGTACGGTCTGCTGAGACAGAACTGATCCGCCTGCGCCTCGCGGGTGGCGCGATGCACACCGTGTTTGCCAAGACCATCACGATCCTGCTCGCTCGGCAAGGTCCGATGCCGACACCAGCAATCCACGCAATGATCCAGCAACTGCATCCGGACCTGTGTGATGACACCGTCGATCGTGTCATTGACGGCAAGAACTTCGGCAAGAAGTGGAAACATGCCGTGCGTACGGCGCAGCAGCAGTTGAAGAAGCGAGGGATAGTGGAGTACGACGATCGGGTATGGCGTTTGATGGTCGGCACGAAGGGAACCGCATGAAGAGTCGAAGATGTGAAGGTTGCGACGGGTTCGGCATTCGCGTCCCGGCAACGCCTTCGTGCAGGATCGATGTCGACGGTGCATGGACCATCGTTGAACGGTGCGACCTCTGCGAGAAGTTCTCAGATGACCACGCGGCAGCAAGCGCCGTATTTCAGGAGACGCAGTGGATAGCCTGTGCCAGTGGCGGCGACCACGCGGTAGGACGCACCCGCCTGTCCGCACGGCAAAATACGGAAACTCTTCGGCCCCAACGGGGCCGTGGGATGTAGCCACGGGTGGAGCGCAGCCCGCGTCCTAGCGGGCGGAGCGCAACCCGTGGAACACGGTTCGCTCTTTCGATTCTGCCCCGGCGGGGCAGAGGACTCTTCCGGGCACTTGGCCCATCAGTTAAACACGTACTTCTCGTCGAACTCCACCCCGTGAGCGCGGAGTATCCGCAAGAGTTCCGACTTGAAGTCTTCCTTCTTGTGATGCTGGGCCTGCCCAGCGATATACTTCTTCACGGCTTCTTCCTGCGACTTGCTGACGGAGAAGACCGAGTATCCCTCTTGCCACGCGAAATCTCTGAGGGTTGGGAACTCGTCGTGAATCCACTTCGATGACCGTGCCTTGACGGTGCGCATCAAGTCCGACACGGTCGCGTCGGGCCGCCACCGCAGGTATATGTGGACGTGGTCCTCGATGCCGCCGATGTCGTAGAGCACGCCCTTCTCGCCCCGCACGATGCCGCCGATGTACGGGTAGAGCCGCTCGGCGACTTCGCGCGTGATCCACGGCGCTCGGCCTTCGGTCGAGAAGACAATGTGCAGCAACAGTTTGGAATAGGTGCCGGGCATGAGGAATCCTTCGCCCCTCCGGGGCGACGAGAGACTATACGGGGGACACGCTTTCCACGGGTTTCGCGAGGCTCAAAGCGGCCTCGCTACACCCGTGGCTACAACCCGACGCCCCGCTGGGGCGTGCAACAAGGACGCCGCGCACGTCGTGCCCGTTTCCGACCCGACAAGCACGGATGAACCACGCAACGGAATCGCACTGAACCCGCCTTTGCACCGCGCGTACGACTTTGGCTTGCTCGGACTCCTCCCCGGAGCCAAGACTGCTATCAGCACGCGAGTGTTGAAAAAGCTGACGAAGCAGCAGTTGGATACGGGGATCAACTTCGTGCGTGCCATGTTGCCCGCGAAGATGACGATGCCACATTCGCCAGAGTTTACGCCGCCGGATGACTATTTGGTGCGTGGTCTCAAGGGCCGTGGATGGACGGACGTTGAGATCAAGCAAGCGTCATAGAAGCCGACAACCTCCCAGATGATTCGGCGCGCGTTCAAGTCGCCCCGGATTCCCGTCGACGCACCTCGGAGTCTCCGCTGCGTGCCGATTGACGGCTCGGGTAGCGGTTGGACGTGTCCCTGTGCGAGCCGCCGAATCCATGAAATCGAGTTTATAAAGATGGCTGATTACAACCCCGGTCCTGATGCGAACTTTTAGGCGTGGCAGTCCAACTTCGTGATCTACGCCAACGCCAATCTCGCTGCGCCCGGGCCTGACCGCGCCCGACATGGCCCCCATCACCGCCGCGCAGACCGGCTGGGCCACGGCGTTCCCCGCCCACGTTACCGCCGTTGACGCGGAAGCGATCTGACCCAACTCGCTCGTACCTCCTCTTTTGTTGAAAGGCTGCGCGAGCGAGCTGCCCCCGGCACCCCCGCTCATCCCACTCGATTCGCACGACCAGCGCGGCGGGTGGGCTTCCTCTTGGCGGGTGAGGTGCCGGAGATGGAACCTGTCCTCGGGTTGCGCTTCGCTCCGCCCGTGGCGAGAGCCGAGCGCCCCCGCTGGGGCGAAGACTGCACGCGGCCTGCGGCATCGAAGTCCAGTTCCACCGAGAACGGCCCGCTCTGAGGCCGGCTTCGGTGCTCTACAGCCGCTCGACAACCCGTCGCTCCCCGCACCAATGTCGATCCCGGAGCCGACCGACTTCGGTGGCGCGGACCATCGATGCCCGCCGCCGTGACGGACACGAATCACCTGCTCAGGGGCCATCGTTGCCGGAACCACGCTGAACCGCCCGTTCTTATGGGTCGACACAGATGCACAGGAACCAACCATGAAGGCACCGCTCAACACCGCCCGACTCTTCATCGAGATCCTCGCCGCCATTGCCGTGGCCGAGGTGGCGGTGACATTTCTCCTGCCGATGATTGCCCCGGGCGTTGTAGGCACGCTCGGGGGGCTCATTCGTGCCGCGATGCTCGCGATCCTGGCCGGGCCGGTGATCTTGTGGCGGGTGCGGGCGGCGGTGAAGACATCCGATCGCAACTACACCACTGATATGGCCGCCATTGGAAGGCGGCTCAAACTCGGGGTGGTCACGGTGCTCTCACTGGGGCTGGGCCTGTCATTGGCCGCCGGGTGGCGGATCCACGGCTCGATACAGACCGAGGCGCGGGGCCGCTTCCAAACACTTACGAAGGATGCTTTAGAGGACGTGCAGCGCCGGGTCAATCAGGCGGTGTACGGGCTCAAGGGTGCCCGCGGCGTGTACGCGGCCAGCAAGTCTGTCGAGCGGCTGGAGTTCAAGGCGTACGCCGATTCACGCAACTTGGCCAAAGAGTTCCCCGGCGGGCTGGGGTTCGGGTTCATTGAGCGGGTGATGCGTACCAGTGGTGTGGCGGGCGTAGATATCGCATCTTCCACAGGGGGGGGCGAAGGTTGTGGAATGGTTGTGGGACTCTCTGTTGCGGCGGTGGGTGTTGCGCTTAGATGGGATAAAGCTGTCGGTTCTTGTGTCGGGATTGCTAATGGTTGGAGAGTTGGCAGTGCTGTCGGTTCGAGGGTCGGGGGCGCGGTGACATCGGCACCTGCGCTCGTCCCCATCAGCAGTAGCGGCGACACAGCGGGGGCGGTTGGTTCACCGGCAGTTTGGGGGACTGTACACCCCCCCAGCCCCAAAGCCGCCAGCAATAGCGCCAGCAGACAAATGCGATTCCAACCCATTTCTATTGCTCTCATCGGATTCTTTCCATGCGCTATGAGCCTTTTCATGCCGTCATTATACCCCGGCCTCAGATGTGTCGAAAGTTCCCTGCCAATCGCAGCGAATCACAAAGCCACAAAGTGACG
>JBBRUT010000223.1:0-4537 GCA_038247555.1 Phycisphaerales bacterium
AGCGATACACCTCGCTGTCGCTCCAGTACTTATCAAGCCCGCCCGCCTTCACCGCCGCCAGCAAACCCAGATACGACTGATGCTTCGTCGCCACGCCGTTATCGGCGGTCAGCCCCGCGGCCATCGCCATCTTGCAAAGCGATGGCACTTCCTGCCGCGCAATCCACTCCTGCATGCTCAGCTTGTCAAACGCCTCCGCCCCCGGCGACTTCCACGGCTCATCAGCGTCGATGCCCTCCGCATCCGCGTTCATCACCTGCAGCGCCGTATCCATCTCCTCCCACAACGCCTCGGATTCCTCCCCCGTCAGCCGCTGCCCGCCGAGAATGATCGGGAACTCCGCATCCTCCGCCTCGGTGACATCCAGGAACTCCAGCCCGAACTTCTCCGCATACGCCACCCACGCCGGATGGTTGGAACCAATCAGCTCGCCCCCGCCCTCGACATTCTTCCCCGGCACAAAGTCCCCGAAGCTCAGCACGCGCCCGCTTATCCGGTTGCGAGCCTCGATCACCGTCACGTCATACCCGACGCTCTTCAGTTCATACGCCGCGGCCAGCCCCGCAAACCCCGCGCCCACCACCACGATGCGCTTCCCCGCGGCCTGGGTCATCGACGCCAGTGCCCCCGGACCCGACAGCATCAACGCCGAACCCGTGATCAGCGACGCACGCAGAAAGTCGCGACGATCCGCGCTGGTCTCCACTTGGCCAAACCGGCGGGACAGACGACCGATCAGTGAGCTCGACATGGCTGAAGTTCCCTGTTGGATTCACCCGCCGGATCGCGGCGGCAACATGCGTGCGAACGACAAGACGACAGAAACACCGCAAGGCAGAGGCTCCCGGACACCCGGGCACAAGGCAAGCGGTGCGCACGCCGCAAAGCGCGCGCACCGTGAAGACTCTGAATCATCAATAACCCGACAATCACTCGTCGTTGGTCGGGCCGACAGCCACCAGCCACAGCTTGTGGAAGCTCATGATCTGCTGCTTGGTCAGCTTGTTGGCGTTGAGCGCAAACGTCACCTTGCTCGATGACGGCAGGTCGCTACCGCCCGACATCGTGTCGACATAGCTGATGCGGCCGGTCATGCACGGGATGGAGTTGTCAACCGCGAAGAACGCGTCCTCATCGCTCATCTTCGCAAACGCGTCGGCCTCGGTCTTGTTGCCGCCGCCCCCCCCCGACTTCGCGGCCTCTTCGTTCCAGCGCAGGTTGAAGTCGTAATACCCCTTGCCGTTGGCAGCGCGATCCGGATCCTCGACCCACTTGATCGAGCCCGTCACAACGTCGGTGACATCCTTCCCATCCATGTTGTAGCTGAAGCGGATGCCGTCGGTGTACCAGTTGCCCGTCTCGTAGTCATAATCCAGCCGACCGTTGACGGTGGTGGGGGGGTAGTTCTCGCTGGGGCCCTTGGCCAGGCGGATGTTGTCAAACCGCATCGGGTCGCTCTTCTTCACGACCACCTGCACCGTCTTGTCGCCCACGACGCGCTTGAAGGTGTACGACGCAAGGCTCTCCTTCTTCTCCGCCTTGCCGACCAGCCGCCCCGAGAAGTTCTCGGTGAAGCCCGACTGCTTGCCAACGGTGTCGATGGCGATCCGCAGCGGGCTCTGCTGGGCCACGCCGCCCGCAAGGTCAAACGCGCCGCTCGCCGTGTCGATCGGCACCGTGCCCACCCACTTGCCCACATCGCGCGACTGCTTCAGATCTTTCGGGTTGAGCACCTGCAGGTTGACATTGAAGCCAAGCTGCGCGTCCTGCTTCTTGCGGCCAAGCGTGCTCGTAAACAGGTTCGGCTGCCGTGTGATCTCGCCGAAGAACCGCGTCGTCTGCGCAACCCGCAGATCAAGCTTGTACACGTCCTTCGCCCCCGCCGCGGCGGACCCCGCCTTCAGGTCCCCGGTGGTGTCGAGGTTCGTCCGGGTGTTGAAGGTGATGTCCATCGTCCCCGCGATGACACCATCCTCGGTAACAGGCTCCGACTGCCCCAGCATCATCGCCGACAGCGCGATCGCGGCAGGGGGTTGGAGCGGGTTCAGCGCATGTGCCGCGGAAACCGACATGACGCCGCCGGCGATCAGCGCACAAAGACCACTGCGAAGTACACGATTCATGATGCATCTCCCTGTTGTGCTCCCCGCGTTTGCCAGGCGACCACGCCGCATCGCGATGAGAGCTGTGCCGAACCATCCTCGTTCGGCGACTGGTTTGCCAAGTTTCAGGCCATGGCGTGCCCAGGCACGCGGGGAAAGCGTACCACACCCGCCGTCCGCGTGGCGTCTTGTGCAAATCCTTCCCGCGCAGTTCCGACGCCGGGGCGGAGTCCGCTTTGGAACCAAGCCCCGGATTGTCGGTTGCACACGCCTGCTCCTTGGCCTTGGGTACCTCGCCGCTCCGCGGCGAGACACGCCTCACCTTCACCCGTCTTCGCCCGAAGGGCCCGCTCCCCCGCCCCGGGGGGTTGGGGGGGGGGGGGCGACGGGGGAGCTGTCGAGCGCAGCGAGACTGGGGGGGTCCTTCTCGGCCGCCTCGGCGGAGGGCATAGCCGTCTTCTTCGCCTTGACGTGCCACCGGACAAAGCCGGCACGGACCCGGGGGGGCCGCGTGGCCAGTGCTCCTGATCCGCAGTTCCTTCTACTTTCCACAGCGCGGGATTGCCGGCCGCGGCGGTTCGAGTTACATTAACACCGTGGTCTTGCGCGACAAGGACAGCACGAATGGCTGGACGGGCTCGGGTGACGGCACCCGCGAGCAGCGGCACTACTATGCACAGAACTGGCGTGCGGATGTGTCGGTGATCGTCGACAACGCCGGGGACATCCAGGAGTGGGACAAGTACCGGGCCTACGGCGTGCCCTTCCTGCTCACCCCCGCCGACCACAACAAGGACGGCGCGGTCACCAAGGACGACAGCAACGCCTTTGACGCTGACTACGCCGCGGGGAAACTCCGCGCTGACCTGAACAAGGATGGGGCCCTCACCACCGCCGATCAGACGATCTTCAACGCCTCGTACGCCAAAGCGGTCGTCGGCGGCCGCTTCAAACTCTCGGCATCGGACATCGCCAACCGCAAGGGATACGCGGGGTACGAGCACGATGGCAACCTCCCCGAACTCGCACACGTCCGAAACCGCGTCATGCACTTCGGGCTGGGGAGGTGGACACGAAGAGACCCGCTGGGGTATGTGGATGGGGTAAACCTATACATACTTGTCGTGAAAGATGACTGCGGCGATGTAGTTGTGGTGACGGCTGGATCAGCGATGGCAACCTGTGGTACAGCTGGCGGCTGTGAATCGAGCAGCTCATCCGCTCTCGCTCAAGCAATACCGTACTTGTGCTCCTGTACTACTGCTTGGGCACTATCGGGTGCCACAGGTAACACAGGAAACTGCAGTGCTGCCTGGGTCAACCCTGTAGTGGGACCGGCCAGTGGATGCCAGATGGTATGTGTCGTAATGGCGGAAGAAACATGTACAGGCACTTGGACGATTTACATACCTGTATGGTCACCCGGCGGACGTTGTAATCTTGGCACGTGGCGAATTATTAGCGTTACTGTGCCCTGTGTAAAGAAAAGATGGGTTCCCGCTACGCCAGCGGCGACGACTGTCATCCCAGGCACGTCCAGTGGTCCAAACAGTGGCGGATTCGTCCAATGCTGTGCCGGTATTACCTTGCCTGACGGAACCGACAGAGAGGCCTGTGGCTGGCTACGATTATGAGTTCAAGTTATTATAACAAATCTTCCCGAGGTACTAAACGATTACTATGGATTGCTACAGCTGCTGCTTGTATCGTGCTTTTGCTATGGCAGGTCATTTCTCGATACGTTTGGATCACCATTGGCATTGGAGTTGGAGTTGAACTAGAGATCGGCTTTGGAGGTTTTGGTGTTTGTTGGCCTCGATATATGCCCGCATGCACAGTGCAGTTCATTAAGATGCCATTGGCCCTATCGCCTCGCACGGTACCTAATTTGTACAACGGAAGTCTCTTTATCCCATTCTGGTTTGCGGCGGCTGCCATTGGATTCGTGTTGTGGCGAACGTGGAGTGGCGCGTGGGGAGCACTGCCGACAAATGTGTGTCTGATATGTAGTTATTCACGAGTTGGACTTGCACCACGAAGTGTGTGCCCAGAGTGTGGGACAGATTGCTTAGAGACTGTTTTAGAACGGCAGGTGGCACCAAGATGACCCCGCCGCGTGCGCGCCACCGAGATCGACTTGGGGGGGCGATCTCGGTGCGGGCCTAGCCTGGGTCTGCGCCTCAACAGAATCACGTCGTGTCCTCGGCAATTGCCTTTGGGGGTCGCAAGGGGGCGATGGGGGGGAGCCCCTTTGCACAGCGAAGTCCGCAGGTATCAGTCCCCACCTACCACTTTGCATGGGGGGGGCGGGGAGCGACGAGAAATGGCGAATGGTCGGGACTTGGCGGGGAACGGACAGCGAACCCAAGGAACTCTTCGTCAACCACCAGGCCGGGCTTGCGGGGCACGGGGGTTCGAGTTACATTGACACCGTG
>JBBRUT010000224.1:0-4508 GCA_038247555.1 Phycisphaerales bacterium
CTCCATGTACTGTGTCCAGCAGCCGCGCTCTTTCATGTCGTCAAGACCGAACTTCCAGTTCTTGTCGGGCTCGTCGATGCGGGCGAGGAAGCGCTTGCGCTGCTCCTCTTTGGAAAGGTGCAGGAAGATCTTGACCACTCGAGTACCGTTTCGGTGCAGATGCGCCTCGAGGTCGACGATGGAGCGGTATCGCGTGCCGGCGTGGTTTCGGACTTTGCTTTAGTGGCGTGCTCGTGTTCCATCATCGTGGGTTTCCTGCCTTCAACCAGCTCTTACCACTTTCTACAAGTGGCGGGACTGGACAATCCAGCGTGTCGGCGTGGCACATACCACTCACTCATCCGCAGCATCCGCCAGCCTTGGCATCCCCGGGCTTCGCGGCCGCGCTCGCACCCCCGCAGCACCCGCCCCCAAGCTTGGTTGCCAAGGCGGGCATTACGGTCGTCGCCCGGGCCGGGTACCCGGCCACTTCGAGCGCGGCGATCGCCTGTTTCATTGCAGACGCATCGCCGGCCTCGATCTCCGCGCTCCCCACCGCCACCGACTGGACCTTCACCCCCGGCACCGCCGAGAGGGCTTTTGTGACCGCGGTCACGCAGCCGCCGCAACTCATGCCGTCGATGGAGAGGGTCGTTGTCTGATCTGTCTTGATTGCCGTGTCCATGCTGAAACTCCTTTGAAGCACCTTGTCCCCGGATATTGATCAACCGCGCCGCCACCAACGCCGCAGCCCTACGACTTCCTTCTCGACACTTTCATGACCAGAACAACCAAGAGGGCCACCACCACAAACCCTATCACTGGCCACACCCACATCCCCCCGCCGAACCATCCATTCATCCAGCCGTCTCCGTGATTCATCATGGCGTTCCCTTTCGCGTGCCTCGACCAAGGCGTTCTTCAAACCCCCGCCGCGCGGCAGACACGCGTTCTGTAGCG
The DNA here is from genome assembly GCA_038247555.1 of Phycisphaerales bacterium. Lineage (GTDB taxonomy): Bacteria > Planctomycetota > Phycisphaerae > Phycisphaerales > UBA1924 > JAHBXL01. The sequence goes on from JBBRUT010000224.1 coordinate 940, forward strand.
TTAATCAGTCATTTTCGCCTCCCCGGACCTATTCAGCGACGCGGAGACTTCCCGAATTCCTGCTCAACCTGCCGCGCGGTTCAACGCGCTCCGCATCATGTGCGGCAGGTACCTTCCGGAGCACCGGTGGCAGTCTCAAGCCGTTGCCAGACGCAGTCCCGATGCCAGCTCAAGCCGACCGTTCGCCTTCGCTCGTCGCGCCTGGAAAGTCCGTGAGCTGCTTGGGCCTCATCGCCGCACGCAAAGCGTTGAGGATCGCCAGCACATCGATGATCTCCTGAGCCACCGCGCCGGCCACGGGGACGAGCAGACCCCCGCTGGCAAGGCCCATGCCCACGACACTCAGCGCCATGCCGCCGATCGCGCTCTGCAGCGCGATCTGCCGCATGCGCCGGCTGATGTGCATGAACTCATCGACCTTTTCCAGCGAGCTGTCCATGATCACAACGCCCGCGGACTCGGTGGTGATGTCGCTGTTCTGCCCGATGGCGATGCCCACCGTGGCCGACATCAGCGCCGGCGCATCGTTGATCCCGTCGCCGACATACAGCGTGCGGGCCTTGGCGGCCTCGGCTTTGACGATCGCGACCTTCTCTTCCGGCGTCTTCTGCGAGTACACCTCGGTAATCCCCACCTGCTCGGCGAGGTAGCGCACTTCCGACTCGCGGTCGCCCGAGACGATCAGCAGCCGCTTGAACCCGTGCCGCGGCATCAGATGCTTGACGAACGACACGCCCTCGCTGCGAGGCTCATCGCGGAAGCGGTATGTCGCGGCGTACCGATCGTCGATCACGACGAAGCACTCCAGACCCCCGGCGTGCGGCGGCAACTGGTCCGAGCCCGCGATCGGCGTCTTCGCCAGTGCCCCGCGGCTGGTGATGCGAACGCTGTGCCCATCCACGGTGCCGCGCATGCCTGCGCTCGGTGGCTCGCTGATCTCCGTCGCATCGTGCAGCGCGATGTTCGCCGCCTTGGCAGACTCCAGGATCGCGTGCGCCAGCGGATGCTTGGAATACCGCTCCAGACTCGCGACCAAGCCCAGCACGTGCTTGGCATCGTGCGCGGCATCGCTTCCCGGAGCAATCGTTTGATCGGTCAGTCGCGGGCGGCCATACGTCAGCGTCCCGGTCTTGTCGAAGATCGCAGTCGTACACGTCGCGATGGTCTCGAGCACCGCGGGGTTCTTCACGATGATGCCTCGCCGGGCGCACAGCGAGATCGCCCCGATGATCGCGACCGGGATCGCGATGAGCAGCGGGCACGGCGTCGCCACCACCAGCACCGCCAGGAAGCGGCCCGACTCGCCGCTGATGAGCCACGCGAGCAGCGCGATGGCGACCGCGATCGGCGTGTAGTACGCGCCCAGGCGATCGGCCAGGCGGCGCATGTTCGGCTTGTTCTGTTCGGCCGCCTGCATCACCTTCATGATCTTGGCATAGCGCGAATCCGACGCGGGCGCCGTGGCCCGGATGGTCAGGGCCGACTCGCCGTTGATCGCGCCGGAGATCACCGCCGCGCCCGGTGTCTTGGACATCTCGAAGGGCTCGCCGGTGAGGAACGACTCGTCCATCACGCCGCGGCCCTGGGTGACGACGCCGTCCACCGGGCAGATGTCGTGCGGAAAGATCGAGAGGATGTCGCCGATGGCCACCTCGCTCAGCGGCACATCCTTCACTTCAGCGCCGACGCGTTTGTGCGCGATCGACGGCACGCGTTTGGCCAGCGCCCGCAGCACCGATGAAGCGCTCCGCACGGCGTAACTCTCCAGCGCCTCGCCCCCCGAGAGCATGAGGACCACCAGCGCCCCCGCGAGGTACTCGTGCAGCAGTACGGCCGTGACGATCGAGATCCCCGCGAGCAGGTCGGACCCGAACTGAAGCTTGAAGACCTTGCGGAGAAGCTGACCGACCAGCGGCACGCCGCCGACAACCAGCACCACCCACAGCGGAATGGTGTACGCCTGCGCCTCCGCCCGCACGGCAAACCGCAGCACCAGATGCACCGCGATCCCCACGAGCGCCACACCCGCGATGCCGATCATCCCGCGCTCGCGGACCTTGCCCAGTACCGCCACCCATGCGGACACCGGCTCGGCACCGGGCACAACAGTCGGCGGCATCGTCATGGAGGACGATAGCAAAACGCCCGCCAACGCCAATGGGGAAACGTCCCCCATTGCTAGCGCGGTAGGTCATCCAAACCGTCGGAGCCGGGATGATGCGCGGGTGGCCGACCTTCCCGACCGTTCTCACGGTTGCTGAAGTGCATTGGGGACGTTTCCGCGTGGATCGCACGGTCCCCGGGCCGGATCATCATCCAATCACCGCGCCAGGGTGATCTCACGAGCCACGCGCCATGAACGCTTCTCCTCCATCCCTACCCCTCCGGTCCCTTGGCACCATCCACGCCGACGCCGGCCTTTCGGTTGCGTCATGCGATGCGCTGGTTCAGCGCTGGTCGTCAAACCCGCCGAGTTCGCGCAGGACCTGGACTGAGCAACCGCAACATCGTGGATCGGTCCACACGCCGATCCTTGCCACCATCACACGAGTCCACCCCCACCAACGGAACCCCACACCATGCCCGACACCAACGGACAAACCCAAACGAGCAGCGCCGCGGCGATGAACGCCATGAAGGCCCGCGCCCCCGACATCGCCAAGGCCTTCGGCCGGTTCTTCCAGGGCCTGATGAAGGATGGGGCTTTGCTGGCCAAGCAGAAGGAACTCATCGCGGTGGGCATCGCCGTCGCGGTGCGCTGCGAGGGGTGCATCGACGCGCACGTTGAGAAGTGCCTCAAGGCTGGGGCGAGCAGTGCGGAGATCATGGAGGCCGCGGGCGTCGCGGTGCTCATGGGCGGCGGCCCCGCGTATACCTACGCCGCGCACGCCGCGGCCGCCTTGGAGCGCGCCGAGCACGAGTGAGGCGCGGCCATCACCGCCGATTCCATGACCGGTCCGCTCATTCCCCATCCGCCATCAGGAGACTAGCCCATGAAATATGCCACTTTCGCCGCCTCCCTCTCGCTCGCGCTAGCCTTGCTCCCCGGGTGCGACCGGGGCAAGCCGCAAACGACCGCGCCCGCCAAAAGCCCGCCACAAGCGGCGTCGCCCGTTGTCGCCCACGTGCCCGCGGCAACCCCAGCGGCCACGCCCGCGCCAACGCCGCCCGTTGCGACCATTCCGCCTGCGGCCAGCGCGCCCGCGGCGCATACCGCAATCACCACCGACACACTCGAACCCTACGAGTGCGGCACGATCACCAAGTTGCACACGCTGGGCGGGGTCTTCCTCGCCAGCCAGCCCAAGGCCGAAGACTTCGCGCAGGCGAAAAAGGGCGGCGTCAAGACCGTCATCAATCTCCGGCACGCCGACGAGAACACGGACTTCGACGAGAAGCAGGTCGTGGAAGCCCAGGGCCTAACCTACATCAACCTGCCCTGGAACGGGCCGGAGGAACTCACCGACGCGATCTTCGATCAGTCCCGCGCACTGCTGAAGACCGCCGAGCGACCGATCCTGCTGCACTGCTCGTCGGCCAACCGCGTGGGCGCGGTCTGGCTGCCCCAC
>JBBRUT010000225.1:0-4428 GCA_038247555.1 Phycisphaerales bacterium
GGCGTTCATCCCGAGCCCGCCGGATTCGGTAACACCCGCAGCCGCCCGATGCGTTGAAGGATCGCCGTCATGAGCCAGCGCGGCACGGCCACTTCGGCCATCTGGAACGTCACACGCCGGGCGTGGCGTACGACCTTGGCGCCGATCTTGATGAGTCTGTCGCGGAGCGTGGTCAGCGTCCAGTGCTGCACCGACCTGGGCAGCGCCAGCCGCCGCAGGAAGTTGCCCAGGTTGTACGCCAGGGCGAACAGTTGCAGCCGGACCTGATTGTCGGAGAACCCGCCGCAGCTCAGGCGGGTCCAGTTCAGCGCGTGCTTGCCCTCTTTGATCCATTGCTCCGCCGTGCCCCGCTGGTTGTAGAAGTGCACCACGTCCTGCTCGTCGCGCCGCAGGTTGGTCACGATGAACCCCACCCGGGGGAACAGCTCTCCGGCGTGCCATTCGACCTTGGCCACGACCCGGCGGGGTCTGGCCCAGCTGCCGGCCTGGTACATGAAGCTGTGGTAGAGCGCGATCGGCCTGGCCGGGGGCCTGCCCACCGGCCGCGTCAGCAGGAACTCGATCTGCCGGTGCAGCACGTCGTTGGCCTTGAGCCGGATCGCGTACAGATACCCCTCCGCTTCCAGCAGTTCGTAGAGTTCGGGCATGGCGAAGGCCGCATCGCCCCGGAAGAACTTGCGGACCTTCAACGGGCGGTAGCGGGCGATAATCGGTTCCACCACGCTCCGCCAGTCATCGGCGCTGGCCACGTTGCCGTTCCGCAACAGGGCCCGCTCCAGGTCGCCGTCCTGGTTGAAGCAGAACAGCGGGTGGTAGCAGGTGCACTCGAAGTGCCCGTTGTAGGCCGAGCCTTCCTGCCGTCCGTAGGTTTCGCTCACGGAGCTGTCCAGATCCAGGACGAGCGTGCGAGTGCGCCTGGCGTGCCCGACACAATCGATCCACCGGCCGGGCAAGGCCATTAGCGCCGCCAGGTTGTCGGGCCGGGTCAGCACCTGCGTCTCGAAGCGTCCCATCTGGCTCGTCGAGGCCGCCCGCGAGTCCTTGGCTCGTCCGCCCACGATGCAGCGCATGGTCGGATCGACGCACAGCCGGTCGGCGTCGTTGATGTCCTCGTACCCGGCCAGGCGGCTGTACACCGACTGCCGCAGCAGCGCCGTCATCGTGTGCCGAGTGTTCCTGCCGGTCCGCTGATCCTGAAGAATGCTCCCGGCCATGGCCGTCGTGCCGAGGGCTTCATCGAGCTGGCGATAAGGGATCAGCCCGGCGTCGGACGTGACCGTGGAGCCGTGGAACTCCAGCCTCAATGATCCGTCGAAACCCACCCCGAGTGCGTCCTTGCCGCCTTCACCCATCGGATGCTCCGATCCGGCCGTCCATGGCATCGAGAAAAGCCCTTGTTCTTGCGGTCAAACGACACGCGATGATACCAGAAAGTAAGTTCCAATCTGGGAAATCCGGGTTTATCAAACACCATCTGCACTATCACAGCGTGCTTGGCAGAACGAGTGGGGGCGTGACACCCCCCGTCCCACTAATCCCGCCGCGAGATCAGTACCGCCGACCCCCAGCCAACCCGCAATCTCTCGCACCCACGATCCAACCCTCCCAACCCCTCCCCGCCCCAACGAGGCGGCGGCCTGTAGCCACTGGAGAAGCGACGCGGCTCCGAGCGTCGCGCAACCAGTGGAACCAACGCACCCCACCCTCCCTTGCCCCGAAGGGGCAAAGGACTCCCAATCCCTACCATACAGAGCGAATTCGTGACACCGCCTGCAGCACTAATCCCGCCGCAGGATCAGTGCCCCCAAGTGGCCCCCCTTCCCAGGTGGCCCGCCTTTCCAAGGCGGGTCCTCCGCAACCTACAAGCACCCCCGTTCAACTCCCGCCGCAGATCTCTGCTCCTCCCCTGTTCCCCTAAATCCTTCGTTCCCTAGATCCCTCACCTCTCCCCCATCACCCTCTCAATCTCACTCGTCGTCTTCGAGATCGATTCTGACAACACCTGCCGCCCACGTGACGTGATCAACACATCGTCCTCGATGCGGATGCCCAGCTTCTGCTCCGGGATGTAGACGCCCGGCTCGATCGTGACCACAGCGCCCGGCTCCAGAGGCGTGCGCGGGTCCGTGTCGTGAACTTCGAGCCCCAGGTGGTGCCCGATGCCGTGGATAAAGAAATCACCCAAGTCCGCGTTCTCAATGACCGATCTCGCCGCGGCGTCGATCTCCCAGAACGACGCGCCAGGCCGGCACGCCGCGATCGCCGCCTCCTGCGCCATGAGCACAACGTCGTAGATCGCGCACTGCTGCTTCGTAAATCGCCCGCTCACCGGCAGCGTCCGCGAGATGTCCGCGCAGTACCCGCCAAACTTCGCGCCCGAGTCGATCACCACCAGTTCACCCTCGCTCGTCGCGTCCCGGTTCTTGTGATAGTGCAGCACCGTCGCGTTCAGCCCGGAGCCGACGATCGAGTCGAACGCCAGGCCTTCCCCGCCGTGCGCCGCGTACGCCTGCTCGATCGCTTGCTGCACCCTGGCCTCTCCAACCCCCGGCCCCAGCGTGCGCATCGCGCTGAGGAATCCCTCACGCGTGATGTCAATCGCGTGCTGGATCAGCGTCAGTTCCGTCCGCGACTTCGCCGCCCTCATCCGCGGCAGCACATCCGTTCGATCCTCAATCTGCACCCCCACCACCCGCTCAGCGACCTTGCGATACGTCGCCAAATCTTCCGTCACCCCCTGCGTGTGCTGCGCAAACGGATGCAGACACGCCAGACTCTTGCACCGCCGCGCCGCGTAGCTCAACCACATCGGCATCTGCGTCGTGCGCAGCACCGTGCGGAAACCCAGCCGCGCCCGCAACGCGCCCGACAGATGATCGCGCAACCCGTCCCACCGATCCGCCTCCGGATTCAGCGGCCGCAAAAACAAGATCACCCGCTTGCGCGGGTCGTCGTTCGTCGGATCAAACAGCAACATCGCGCTCGACTCGTTCGTGATCCCAGTCAAGTGCTGAAAGAACGCGTTGACCACAAAGTCCTCGCCCCCCTCGCTCCCGGCCATCACCAGCGCCGCCGATTTCCCCAGCGCCTTCAGCACGCGCTCCCGCCGCTGCATGTACTCCCCCAGCGGCACCTCCGCATGCTCCGGCGCAACAACCGTCCTCGCCCCACCCGCACCCCCCACGCCGCCAACACCGCCAACACCGCCATCGCCCCCACGCCCACCCGCCCGCTCCGCCAACGGCGCAGCTCGCTCATGCATCACGCGGCGCCCAGGCTTCACATTTAACGTCCGCTTGTTCATGGCCAAAGGTTATCCAAACACTCCCCCCGCCGAAGCCCCGAACACCAATCGCCGAGGCATCACGTCAGCACGATCCCCCCTCCCCAGGCCGAAGGCCTGATCACCAATAGCCGGGGGTCGCGTCGGCCCGATCCCTCAGGCCGAAGGCCTGCACGCTCATAGCCGGGGGTCGCGTCGGCCTCCGACGCACCCCCGGACACAACGCGCACGCGCCCCCCGCACCCCGAAGGGGTGCTCCACCCTCCCCACGCCGAAGGCTTACCCACCAATCGCCGGGAGTCACGTCGGCCCGATCCCTCCCCAGGCCGAAGGCCTGATCACCAATAGCCCGGGGGTCGCGTCGGCCTCCGACGCACCCCCGGAAACCACGCGCCCCCGCACCCGCACCCCGAAGGGGTGCTCCATCGCTGACCCCACCCCGCGCTCGCGAAAAAAACTCTCCAACCCCCCATCTCTCCTCCCCCAGGCCGAAGGCCTGATCACCAATAGCCGGGGGTCGCGTCGGCCTCCGACGCACCCCCGGACACGACGCTCACGCCAACCCCGCACCCTGAAAGGGTGCTCCCCATCCCACGCCACCGCCGCGCGGCACCGATCGCGCACTCAAACCACGCGCACGCACACCTCACGCGCATCCACCACCACATCTATCCCACGCAACTGAAAAACTCTCCGCTCCGTATCACTCGACCGCACAACACGCGAGATCGCCGCGAGCGTCCGCTGAGACAGCGCCCGCCCGCCGCCCTCCACGCCGCCGCGCCGCACCGCGTCGCGAATCACTTCGCCGATCAACACCCCCGGCATCGCCGCCAACCGCGCCCGCTCGACGCGCAAAAGTTCTCCCGGCGCGCCGGCACGATCCGCGCCGCGCATCGCCTCGCGCACCGCGCGCTCCACCACCGCGCCCGCCCCCGCCGCCAATCGCGAAGTCCGCATCGCGCCCTGGGCCGCGCCGGGCAAGATCTCCAGCAACTCCGGGATCACCCGGTGCCGCAGCGCGCTGCGCACCCGATCCCCGCTGCGATCGTCGTTGCTCGCATCGTGCGCCCACGTCCATCCCGCCTCGGCGCACAGCTCGCGCGCTCGCGTCGGCGAGACCGCGAGCATCGGCCGGATGATCA
>JBBRUT010000226.1:0-4371 GCA_038247555.1 Phycisphaerales bacterium
ATCGAATTTTGGCAATCAGATCCATCGTCAACACCCCAGATTCTCCAGCTCAAATGCCGGATGATCGCATGATCCTGGGTGGAAACGTTTGGACGCTGTTTACCCCAGGAATCTGGAAACTTTTGCACGCTGTTTTGCAGTTCAATCGAGTTAGGCGGACATCTGAAGGCGACATTTGTCATATCGAGCGCTTTGAAAAACGAGTCTGTCCCGGCGCATAGACAGCTGAATATGCCCCGTCAGACCTCGATCGGGGTCGCGATCTGCGCCTCTACCGGCGTGTAGATGTCGACATCAGTGCCCGGCGCGCGGATGGTCACGAGGAGCGAATAGCGCGCAAATGTATCAACTCGTTCGAGGTACGGCTTCTCCTTCCACCATCCTCCAACCGGATAAACGCCGATCGCATCCCGGGCAGCCAAGTCAGCAGCTGTGCCCCGCCACAGATCTGAATGAACCGACCCGACGTCGCGGGCGGTGCCCAGCAGCCAATCATCGCTGCCGGTTACGCCTGCGACTGTGCCCTCTTCTTCTTCCCGCGCCGCCTCGTTAATCCGCGCTCTGAACTCGTTCAGCGACTCTGTCGCTGACTTGATGCGGAAGCGTAGACCATGAGAGGCGTAGCGGTGGCGACGCGTCCAGCCCCGCTCACCTGGGTTCGGCTCAACGAAGTAGGACAACGTCGCTCGGAGCTCGACCTGAGCGGCGCCGAGTGCCGCCAGTTCCGCCCGCGGCCAGGGAAGGCTGTGCAACTTCATGTCGCGTGTCGTTGACGTTCCGCCTTCCTTTCGATGGTATGGCTGCAATTCGTCCTCAATCAGCAAGGTCAGGTCGTTACGTGCGGACCTAAGCGCTCGGCGAAGATCGGGAACGCCGTAGCCGTAACGGCGCAGGAGGGCATGCATTTGGCGCTTTCGCCCTCCGCAAGCGCGTATCCGGGTCCACATCGGGCCCGTCCACTCGGCCGAATGCACAATCAAACCGCGTACCGTCTCAGGCCACAGCTGCGGGCGCTCGGCGAGGATCATCCCTGCCATGTTCGCGGCGAGCGCCGCTGCCGCGCTCGTGTCGCTCAAGGTCGTGAAAGGCCGCCGGTCGTGCCGGCAAAAGGTCGTCAGCAGTTCAAGATCGTCGATCCCCTGCCCTGGCTGGCGCCCGTCATGGGCTAGGTTCCCGCCCTCAAAGACGACGTCCGGCTTGATCGGCCACTGGCTGTCCCACACGACGGAGGTCCGGCTACGCGGCGACAGCTCCCCCGCCGGCGCAATCGGTTGCCAGCCTGCGAACGTTGGGTCGATGATGTCGACCTTTTCCGTGAAAGCGCCGACCGTCAGCGCATTCCAGGCCTGGGCTGGATCATCGACTGACTCGAGATCGTTTCGATCGAGATAATCCGCTGGCGTCAGGTCGCCCGCGATGTTGCCGGCCGAGAGGATGATGAGTCGTCGATCGGGCTCTTCAAAGCAGAGCTGATCGACCGATGCTGACCAGGAGGACGGACGGCCTCGGGAGGTTGCGGTGCTTGTGACCGCGCAGGCCACGATCCGCCTGCGCCGCGGGGCCTGGACCTCAACTCGCGCGATCGCCTCGCCGATGATCGCACCGTAAAGCTCAGGATCGTTCGCCTGATCAGCCGGCGGAAGGATGCGGACGCTCTCCAAGCGAAACAGCGGTGCCACTGCTCCGCTACCAATGAGGACATGGACGAGGTCGCCATAGAGTGCGACCCCCGCCATTCGAGTGCCGTGGCCTGACAAAGGCCAAGCCGGGGTATCATCCGGGCCCCAGGTAGGGTTGATCGTGTGCCAGTCTTCAGGTGCTAGTGCCGGCTCGATCAGCGGGTGGGTCCGCCGCACACCGCTGTCCAGTAGACAGACCGCCACTGACGCATTCGCGTCGGGAGGCACGAGCCGTTCTAGAACCTCATCGCTCCAGGCGCGCTGCTCCGCGCCACCGAGTCCGAGAAAGAAGGCAGGAGTGTCCTTGCCTCGGCGCAACTCTGCGACCACGTCACTATGGGCGACTATGCGGTCGAGCGAGGCGACGTCGGCGAGCGCGAGCACGACCTCACGCTCCGGGAACTTCACGGCGTGAGCCTTCAAACCGAAGTTGAGCGCGTTGGCCATCCGTTCGAAGGTTTCTCGACGTCCCCCCCGCAACCAAATTTCCCACCAAACTCGCTCCTGTGGGTTCTCGGGGAAGAGCCGGTCCTCGTCGGTGAACAGGGAGCGTGCGCTAGCGAGCCGCACCGTTTCCATCCTCGTCACAAGCGGCTCGTTGCGGGGGCGGTGTCCGGGCGTATCCGTGTCGCGATATGCTCGGACCTTGCCGAGGTAATAATCCTCCGCGGCTGTTGGAACGAAGACCGAAGCCGTGATCGGCTGGCCGGCAACCTCGCGGACGGCCACAACCTCCATGTGCTTGCGTCGATCCGCGAGTTGGTCGATGACCGCCCGCTCACCTGCCGGCACCACCACTTCGAGGTAGAAGCCCGGCGTTCCAGCAGTCAGGGCGGGGTCCCGCTCAGCGAGTTGAAGACGCGCCGCATCTAGCGCCGTTCCGATCGCCGCTTCCAGCGCGGCCGCATGCGAGGCGCGATCCCGCAACGGTAAGGGCTGCGAGTCGATCTTTTGCTTCGGACGACGATACGGTTCGATCGCGCCGCCGCCAGTGATGAAGAAATGCGGGCGATCCCGCGGAAACTCAACCGCCATCGGTCACTTGCCGCCCTCTAACCGCTGAGCGACGCCCTTCGGCGTTCCTCGATCGCACCGAGCAGCGCCTGCGATGTGACGCGTTTGCCCCCGGCCAGGATCGTCGTTTTGGCGGCATCTTCAGCCGCGCGCGCCACCTCAGCCTGCGACAGCTCGACCGCTGCCTCCGCGGCGGCGGACCACTGCAATCCCCGCGTATCGAAGCTGCCCAGGCGAGCGCGAAGCAAACGTTCTATCAGTGGAGCGTCCGGGCTCGCATATTCGATCACGTCGTCGAAACGGCGGAACAGTGCCTTATCCAGAAGCTCTGGATGGTTGGTGGCCGCGATCACGAGGCCTTGGCTGTCATCCTGCTCCAGGAATTGGAGAAAAGAGTTGAGCACACGCCGGATTTCACCAACGTCCTGGCGTTCGCTCCGACGCGCTCCGATCGCGTCGAATTCGTCAAAGAAGTAGACGGCCCGGTTACCAGTCATGGCGTCGAAGATCAGTCGAAGCTTGCCCGCTGTCTCGCCCATGAATTTGGTTATGAGCCCATCAAGCACAACCGTGAACAAAGGCACCTTCAGCTCGCCCGCGAGCGCGGCTGCCGTCATTGTCTTGCCTGTACCCGGGGGACCTACCAGTAGCAGCTTGCGTCGTGGTGTAAGTCCATGCCCGCGAAGTCGTTCCTGCTGCCGCTGCTCGAGCAATACACGTTCCAGCCGGTCTTGGAGCACCTTTGGAAGCACCATGTCGGATAGCCGCTCGGTCGGGTAGCGAGCGCTCAACAGCGAGGCCAGGTCGCCCTTGGGCTGCGCCATCGGAACCGGATTGCGGCGTTGGTCGACGCGTGAGCCTCGAGTCTTCGCCTCGTCCACGAGATTCTTCAGCTCTTCCGCGAGCTTCCCATGCCCCTGACGCGCCTCATGCGCCGCGAGTTGCATCGCGGTGGAAAGGAACCGATCCTCGTCGCCCGCGATGTGGCATTTCAGAAGGCTGATGATGTGGCGGGCGGTCGTCATCTGTTTCCGTTGCGAGTTGGGCTCGGTGCCGCGACAGCCGTTGGCACTACCGTATATGGGCAGCCCTGCGTTGTATCGCAAAAACAGTATGGCGGATGCTCCATCATGCAAGAATCCTTCTTCGCCGCATATCCATACTCGGTCGCGTATGTGGCCATTTCGAAAGCGGCCAACTTTGACGGTGTCGGGAGACGCATGGGACCTACCCGTATTATGAACCGGGCATCTCTTCGTGGGGCCCCTTCGGCACTGGCCCCAGCCGATCAGTCCAGAGATGTTATGCGGCGGGGGCAGGGTGCGGCCTTGTGCTTGGAATGGCTGCTACGCTTCCCCGGCCCGCGTCTCGTCGCAGTGCCTTGGGTGGAGAGCGCTGTTTTGCGGTCCTAGACCTGACCGGTAGCCGGTCGCGATGCGCAACCGGCCGATGTGTCTCGGCAAAGATTTGCCCCGATTTCAGTGGCTTGAAGCTTGTAGACTAAATCGGCCAAGTCCCAAGCTTCGGAGAGAGACTGGCCCCGGAGAGACCGAAACGGCGGTCGTTGCGTTCTCCAACCCTCAAGCCACCGTGCATAAACCCCAGGAAACCTGGGGCTCACGGCGTTATCGGAGGTGGGGAATTTCGGGGTTGTGAAACCGACTGGAGCAGCGGTGGG
>JBBRUT010000227.1:0-4343 GCA_038247555.1 Phycisphaerales bacterium
ATGAACGATCCCACCCGCGCCACGTACAAGGTCCACTTCGACAGCGGCAAGTTCGCCAACCGGCAGATGCGCATCGGCACGGCACCTCAGCCCGCGCCCGAGCCGGCGCGTGCGCCCCGCGTGCCACGCGTGGCCAAGCTCATGGCGCTGGCGGTGCGGTTCGACGGGCTGGTGCGGAGCGGACACGTGAAGGACTTCGCCGAGATCGCGCGGCTCGGGTACGTCACGCGCGGGCGGATTAGCCAGATCATGGACCTCGCCAATCTCGCCCCGGACATCCAGGAGGAGCTGCTGTTCCTAGCGTCTGCCAACGCCGGGAAAAATGCGATCACCGAGCGGGACCTGCGGCCGATCACCCGGCACATGGACTGGCAGTCGCAGCGGCGGTTGTGGCAAAAGATGACGGATCGTGACGAGCCGAAGGCCCCACCGCCGGAAGGCCTCGTGGCGATGCGATCGAAGATCTTGCAAGTGCTGGATTTGTAGACATTTGTGGACAAGTTGGAGAAGTCCTGTCGGCTCGTGACGAATACCTGTTCTGTAGTGGTTGTTAGGTCTACACTCGGGTCAACCGCCCCGGGTTGAATCCGGGGCTTTCTCGTAGGCGGAGGCCAGGTGTCATGAGCAGTCTTTCGTTCCGTAGATTCACAAGCGCGTACGCGCTGCGGGAAGTCGACCCCGCCGTCTTGATCGACTTCTTGCGGCCGCACGCCGCGTTCCTTGCGGGGAGCGGCGTCATGCTCCCCACCGACCCAGCGGCGCTCGACATCGAGCGCATCGAGATCGCTCTGCTGACCAACGTCGGCGGGCTCCCGGTCGAACTGGTCGACGCCCTCTGGCACATGCACGAGATGGCCACGCCGCTGGGGATGGAGTCGCTGCTCGCGGCGGCGCAGGCCGCCGGACTGTCCCTGCCGCTCGACCACCTCTCGCCGGCGGACATCGCAGCACGCATCTGGGTTGAGAGCCCCGACCTTGTGCGGCGCTGCCACACCGAGATCTCCGTCTCCCGCCGGCGCACGTTCGAGACGTTTGTTCCCGTGACGGGGGCGACGCTGGCGTGGGCGACGCCGGGTCCGGAGCGGCTGGCGACCCTGGAGGCGGCGGTCGTCGCGTGGTACGCCGCCAACCGCCGCGGCCCCGGGGCGCGGGTGCTCTTCTTCGACCACGGCGACGAGGTGCGGTTCCTCGTGCGCCACGGCGGCCCCTACCGCCGCGAGGGCAGCCTCGACGAGGGCAAGCCCGGCTGCGTGCGGTACCGCCCGATGGCCCACGGCCTGATCGTCTTCGACCGTCGCACCTGGGAACTGCGGATCAACGCGGGGACCAAGGGCGAGTGCACGGCCTACCGCCAACTGATCGGCCAGCACATATTCGGTCGCGGCGACATGTTCCCCGCCGACCCCGACCGGTACGACCTCGAACCGCTGCGGGCGCTCGGCCGGCGAAGCTTGATCTGCTCGCACATCCAGGGACTCGCATCGGTGCGGCTGGTCGAACTCACGATGTACGCGGGCGGCCCGTTCCGCCGCCGCAAGGTGGAGAAGGCCGACGACGTGCTGCTGGCGCTCGAGCACGCGAAAGAGTCCATCCCCGACGATGCGCTGCTCAGCGCCGCGACGTTTGAGGTGCGGTTCACCGATGGGCGCAAGCCCAGGCCGGTCACGATCCGGCACGGCAACAAGGCGACCTACACCCGCGACACCGATGCCGATCTCATCGAGGCGTTCCTGCGCGGCGGTGGCTTTGTGTTGGGCGGGAAGGGAGGCGGCCATGCGCTTGTGGCAGTCGCTTGAACGGGTGCAGGGCTGGGCCGGCGTGCGGTCGGTCTGGCGCGAGCACATGGGAAACGACCTGCAGTTCCTCCAGCCGTTGCTGCGGCCGATGGAGGGACTCGCGATGTCGGTGCCGTGGCCGGGCACGATCGAGGGCCGCAAGGTCGTCGTTCACGCCGAGGATGACATCGTTGCGGTCGATCCCGAGACGAGTGAGTCCGCGCCGATCCGGCATGAGGACATCGTGCTCTGGCAACTTGATGCGGACACGCTGTTTCGCGGAATGTCCGCGGCGCTTGGTCTCGTGGGCACGCCCTCGTCGGTCGGGATGAGCAACCGCTTGTGGTGGATGGGCGAACTCATCGTCGCCGATGCGACGTTTGCGGTGTACTTGGCCACGACGCGGAGCGCTGCTGACTTGCTCCGCAGCACAGCGCACATCGCGGCGTGGTCGCAGCGGCCGTTCGTGCTGGTCACGCCAACGCGCAGCGGTAGCAGCGACGAACTGGATCGGCTCCTTGCCGGACGTGAAGCCGCCCGGCTCACACTCGACGGTTCGCTGGAGTGGCTCGGTGAGGGCGTGTTTCGTGCCATGCGATCGCTGCCCGATTGCCTGGAGTCGTTCTTGGCCCGTCACGCACCGCCCAAAGCGACGGCGAAGCAGCCCAAGCGGTTCCCCACGCCCCGCGGCTCGGCGTGGTCTGATGTGTCCATTCGATTCCTCGGCCCTGAGAACGTCCACGTTTCCGTGCGCGGTGAGGTTCGTGAGCTCGATCCCGCAGGGATGAACATGCTCGATGGGCGGACCAGGAAGCCCAATCTCCAGTGGCTACTGCTCCGGGTGTTCGGCCTCGCCAACGGGCACATCGGTTGGAAGAAGGGCAACGCGTCGAAGGAGTACCAGAAGCGCAAGGAGACGCTGGCCAAGTCGCTGGCGGCGTTCTTTGGCATCGAGGGCGAACCGATCGTCCTTGACGGCAAGGACTGGAAGTGCCGGTTCCAGGTTGTGGCGAGCGACGACTGATCGCTCCGAGCAGCCTTCGTTGACCCTCCGTTTCCTCCGCAACCCCAGCTTATCGGGCCATAACGCAGCATTTTTGGACAACTTGGCCCCAGGCGAACCCGCGATCTGTGCGTTGCGTATACTTCGTTTGTTGCGGTTGCTGCGATTAGACGATAGACTGTGAGTGACTGGAGGAAGCATGGCGACGGACCTTCTCGAATCGACTGACCCGGTGGCGGCCACTGAAGCCGAGATGCCCCTCGCGCGGGAATCAAGCCGACGTCTGGCTCGATACACCAAGCAGAGCACCCCGTTGAGCGTGACTCCCGAGGGTGGGAAGGCTTCGGATGCTGTCGTTCTACCTGCATCGGCGGTCAAGCTTTTGGTGCGTCTTCTCTCAGAAATGGCGGCTGGCAACGCCGTAACGCTGATCCCGGTCCATGCAGAACTCACCACGCAGCAGGCGGCGGACCTGCTGGGTGTTTCCCGCCCCTTTGTGATCAAGCAGATCGAAGAGGGCAAGATCCCGCACCGGCGGATCGGCACGCATCGACGGGTCATGTTCAAGGATCTCATGGACTTCAAGCGACGGATCGACGCGGATCGCTCCAAGGCGCTCGAACAACTCGCCGCCGAGGCCCAGAAGCTGAACCTCGGCTACTAGACTTCCCGCATTGAGCGCGACATTCACAGTCATCTACGACGCGTGTGTTCTCTACCCGGCCCCACTTCGCGACCTGCTCATGCACCTCGCGATGACGGGCCTGTTTCGCGCACGCTGGACCGACCAGATCCACGACGAATGGACCCGCAACGTGCTGGCCAATCGGCCCGATCTGAAACATGAGCAACTGCAACGGACGCGAGAGCTGATGGATGCTCACGCCCTTGATTGCCTCGTCACAGGCTACAAGAAGCTCATCAGCGGGCTGTCGCTCCCCGATCCCGATGACCGGCATGTGCTGGCGGCGGCCATCCGCGCCCGTGCGGACGTCATCGTGACCTTCAACCTGAAGGACTTCCCGACCGAGCACCTGGAAGAGTTTGGCATCGAGGCTCAGCACCCAGACGAGTTTGTGACGCACCAGATCGATCTGGACGCGGGTCTGGTGTGCGCTGCCGTCAAACGCCAACGGCAGAGCCTGAAGAACCCGCCCAGAACAGCCATAGAGCTCCTGGCCACGCTTGAGGCTCAGGGCCTGCCCCAGACCGTGCTCCGGCTGAAGAAGTTCGCCGAGCTGCTCTGATCGAGTTTTCGATCGAGATTCCCAAACTCTGCTCAACATTTTCTTCCAGCAGTTTCTCCGAGAAACCGCGGCGGTTGTGATCTGTTGCACGGCGTGATCGATGGTGCAAATCGAGTTTTCGCCAGTCGAGGACGACAGGCCGGCACCCGTCGTCCAATCACGCCCCGGGGGGCAATCCCGCCGGACCTGTCGCCCCCTTGGGGCCTTCTGGCAATGCCAGGAAGGTCCGGCCCATGTCGACTCGCGCCATCGATCCATCCACCCTCAAGTTCGCCAAGACCCTCGTCCGCATCAAAGCCCGGCAACTCGGCCGCGTCA
>JBBRUT010000228.1:0-4338 GCA_038247555.1 Phycisphaerales bacterium
CCCTGCGGAATAGCTCTGTTCGCACACCTGTCTCCAGAGTTTCTGGGATGGTCCCTTGCCCGCTTCGGGTATCAGCTCGTCGCGCACAGCGGTCACCGCCTCCAACGCCTTCCCGGCTTTGACCACGCAAGGGCGCTTTGGACGGAGGGATATCGTGCTTCCGTCTTCGGCATTCGGGAGGGGATTTGCCGGGCTCTGCTTCGCTTTGCTGGCCGCGTTGTTTCCCCTGGTCGTCGCTTCCGGCGACACCGACACCGTGGGCGCGTGGGGCGATCCCTTCGCGTCGGGGTGTGACTTCCACGCCGCCAAGCGATCTGCGGGCCAGTCGGGGTGCGCTAAGTCGAGCTGCTGTAGGTGGTTCACAAGCTCCGGTCGCGTCACCCCAGACATTCCGCCTTCGCGGCGCAGTTCGATCACTTTGCGTGCGATCATCGCAGCGGTATCGCTCACCCGATGCCACCGGTGCTCATCCTCGTTAGTACCCGGCAACGGCCGGGCCGTTGTGCCGAACCATCGTCTCAGGTTTGGCACATCGACCGCCGACTCGGCTTGGTGCCGCCTTCGCCGCTCCAAGGGCGGCAGGGTCCGCGTGTCCACCGCATCAAAGTGGAACGCGCCGGGCTCCGATTTCTCGAAGTGCCATCGCAGCACTTCGAGCAATACGCCGCGATCGTCGTCGCTCAGGCCGTCAAGGTCCGAACACTCCGCCGGCTCTCCACCGCGGTATGCAAACTGCAAGACAACATTGGCCATCGTCACTTGCCCTCGCCGGGCGGATCGGGCGGGGCGTGGCGGCAAGTGAAGCCAAGCCCCGTCCCGACCCTTCACGCGGGAGCTACCCGCGCGCCCATTCTGGGCAAAGTGTACCGCGTGCGCGCGCTTTGCACGCCAATCAGTCTGGCCACCAGTGAACCGGCCCGACTCAATGAAGGGAGCAGCCGCGCAGTTTCCCTCAGCAGCCCCGGAGAGTTCGTGCGTGCGAGCGCGGCACTATGTCTTTTCGTCCGTCATCCGCGGCCGCGCAGCCGCGACTGCTGCCGGTCCAGGAAGTCGAGCACGTCCGGGAGGGCGTACCAGCGCCGGCGACCGACCCGGACCGACCGCAGGCCCAGCCGGCGGTATCGGGCGATTGTCTTGTCCGGGAACCGCGTCGCCGAGTCGCGCAGCCGGAACAGGTCGGCCACGTCGGCATCGGTCATCAGGTACGAGGCCGGCCGCGCGACGCCATCCGCGCCGGCCAGGAACACCACGGGCAGGCCGCGGTATCGGCTCGGCCGTTGCTCGGGGCGGTCATCCTCCCCGGAAAAATCGGGGGCGGTTTCGAGCGGGTCGGATACCGATCCGCAACCCGGGCCAATCCCCCCCGTGCCCCCCATCCCCCGCGCGCACCCGATCGCGGGCGCGCCGGGTCCGCACTGTGCCGACTCGGGTTCGGCGCGGTTAGGACTCATGGGCTTCGTTGGGCGGGGAACTGGCCGCGGGTGTGGGGCTGGCGTCGGACTCTGTGGGGGCGTCGGGCTCAGTGGGCGCGTCCGTTTGAGCCGCCACCGTTGCTGCCATCAGCAACATGGACGCGGCGATCGTTGAGTAGATTCGGCGTGTCATTGCCGCGTAGCATACACGACCGCCGCGCAGGTGCGGCAATGTATTCCTGCCCGCGCCCGGCTCCGCGGCCGTCCCCGTGTCTGACTCGTCGGGGCGCAGGCCCGCAGGTAGTTCGCTTGGGCGCGTTCCAGCATCCGCGCCCGGTAGTCGGCCCGTTGCGCCGGTCGGGGCTTGCGGGCGGCGTGTTGGGCCAGCAACGCCAGCAGGTCGGGGGGCAGGTTGAAACGCGGTGCCGGCGTCATCGTCCACCCTCCGCGCCCGCGGGCTTGGCGGGGGCAGCCGCGGCCACCATCGCCACGATGCCCGCTCGGAGTGCCGCGGGCAGGTCCGGCCACGCCGCGACCACCGCGGCCAACTCAGGGTCGGTGGGCTTTGGGGGAGTGGCCGGGGGGGTCATTGGACCAAAACCCGCCCCAGTGTTGCCGGTTCTGTTGCCGCCTGTTTCCGAAACCGCCGTGTTTCCCGTAGGGAACTGCGGTTGTTCGAATCCCCATGGGGTCACTTCGGGAAACGGCACCGTCTCGCACGGTGCCGTATCTCTTTGCACGCTCGCCGCTTGCGACGACTCGCCGCATGTTGGTTGCGAGGCGGTGCGTACCAGTTCGGCTCCTGACTGCGCCGGATTTTGCGCCACATTCTTCCGCGGCTCTTCGCCGACCGCGGCCTCAAAGTGCTTGTCGAGAATCTGTAAGTAGTGCGACTGCGCGACGACCACGCTGTTGCCCAGCCACGCGCTGACGACGTGCGCCGGGAACTCCTCGCACAACTCGGTCTGGCGGGACGATCTCAGGTTTTGGAACAGCCTCGGCCACGGGCGGATCGACGCGGCTCTGAGCGTCGCGGAACCCGTGGAAGCCGTGACGGAATCACACGCCGGCCCGGTAGGGGCGGAGGAGAGCGCCTCAGATCAGCGTCGCGAGCAAGCGCTGAACGAACTCGTGAAACGCGACGACATCCTGCTTTGTAAACTCACTACTTCGTCCATGTGCCGCGGCGTTGCCGATTGCGCATTTGGCGTCAATCTCTTTCTTCTGAATGGCAGTGAGCACGTTCTGCCTCGTGAGCGCCTGTGCGAGGTCGTCCACCCCCGCGCGATCCTTGACTTCGATGCCCTTGGAGAGACACACACGCCGGAGCCCGTCCTCAAGCACCGCGCGAATGACGACCGCCGCCGCGTCCTTGTAGTCGTGCTCCAGCAAGACCTCCGCTTGTACAAGGAAGTCTGCGAGCACCTCAGCGGACACGAGGAGCTTGGTGTCGGCCATGAATCCCTCGCGGAAATCCGTCGAAGCCGCGTGCAGAATACCGGCGAGAATCCCCGGATTGATCGGGCTCATGTCGCGGAGTTCGCGGTAATAAACGCTGCTCTCGCCAGCCGTTCGAGCCAGCAGATTCAAGGCGCTGGTACGAACGGCGTAGTAATCAAAGGGATCAAGGATGCCGCCACTGGTGGGGTAGTTCTTTCTGATCTCATCCGCAGCTTTGTTGAGCTTTGAGAACTTCTGCACGATGTCCTCGAGATCTTTGTTGAACGTGGCCCGTGGGTGAGACATCGCGGAACTCCTTTGGACGGATCTAGGGGACGCGACAGGCATGAGTCGTTGCCTCCCCCGCCCCTGCCGGGGCGGGTCCATGGATCGTCACGCTTTCCACGGGTTCCGCGTCGGCGGGCTTCGCCGCGCCGCCTCGGCCTGCTTCACCTCGACCTTGCCCAGATGGACAGTGCGGTGGTCGCTGCCGATCTCATCAAGCACGAACGGCAAGGTTTGCACGGTGCTGATGATGATCTTCTTGCCGTCGGCCAGGAACCTGGTCAGTTGCTTGGTCTTTGAGTCGCTCCCGGTGCCCACCGCCCCGATCACCGCCGACACCTGCGCGAACTTCCGAATCATCTCGCGGATCTGCTCGTCGAGGATGCGCCGGTCGGTGATCACGATCACCGAGTCGAAGATGGCCTTGCCGTCCTTCTCCTGCGACACCAACTGGTGCGCCAGCCACGCCACGTATCGAAACAGATCAACCTTGCCCGCGTCGCCATCGGCGGCGACACGGAACCCGGCGCGGGTGCGATGGCAGTGGAGCTGGCGCTCGCTGATCCACCACTCCGACCGGGGCGTGCAATATTGCTGTGGCGCATACCGGGCGGAGCTGGAGTCGTGGGGCATGGTGGCGAGCATGAGCCGCACGGGCGACTGCTACGACAACGCGCCGAAAGAGAGCTTCTGGGCGATCCTGAAGAAGGAGTTGGTGAGCGACCGAGTGTTCGCGGCACGCGAGGAGGCGCGGGCCGCGATCTTCGAATACATCGAAGTGTGGTACAATCGAAAGAGGATCCGCGGGAGCCTCGGCTACGTCAGCCCAGAACAGTTCGAGGCGAGCCGACGCGGTTAGATTCACCCCGTCCACCGGAGATGGGTCGGTTCACTACATCACTTGCGGCGGGTTCTCAGGAAGCAATGTGTACCGTTCGATCAACGGCGGAGTCTCGTGGACGGACATCACCGGGGCAGGTGCTACAGGCTTGCCGAGCATTCCCGTGTTCGGCATCGCACGCCATCCTGATGTCGGCTCTTGGCTGTATGTGGCGACCGAGCTGGGAGTATTCTCGAGCAACGACGGTGGATCCACCTGGTCCGCCGCCACCGAGGGCCCCGAGAACGTGCGGACAGTCGAGATCGTGTTCATGTCAGGGTCGAACCGTCAACTCGCCGCGACACACGGCCGGGGACTCTA
>JBBRUT010000229.1:0-4297 GCA_038247555.1 Phycisphaerales bacterium
GGACCCGACGGACACCCCGGACGATCCGCCGCCGAAGACCGACCCCGTGCCGCAACTCGTGTTGATGTGCGCGCATCCGAGCCACTACAACAGCGGCTACCTCGGGAAGAGTGTGGTGCCCGACCGCATCGAGATCGTCCCTGAGGACGAGGAAATCGTGATTGCTTCGATCGTGCCGGGGGACGTCGCGAAGTGGAAAATCGTAACGATGGAGTCGGCAGAGGAGGAACTGCCAGTCGACGCGCCTTCGACTATGATCCAGATCGGCCACGTCCTGACTGACGAGGATCTCGGGTTCTTCGGGTTGATGAACATCGTTCCGGAGGTCCGCACCGTCTCGGCGGAGTGCAAGGGCAAGGAACTCGTCGCGGAGATCCATGCATATCCATTCGATCCGTACGAGCGCAACTTCGAGTCGCTCATCGAGCGGCTGCACGCCCTCTTTCGGCCAGCCATCGTAGGATGGGCAGTCATCGGGGAGTTACTCGCCGACGGCATCAATTTCGATCTGTTTGATCCAGAGAAGTGTGAGCTCACTGCCTGGGGGCAATGGCAGGAATCTCCGGTCGCGGGGACGTTTGCGCCTGACCATCGGGCGTTCTTTGCGTACGATGTGCGACTCACCGGCGAGCCCATCGTAGAGGTGGACGTCAATGTCGGTCTGTCGTTTGACAAGATCATGGAAAAGGCGAAGAAGGTTCCCGGCATGGACAAAGTGCTCGACAAAGTGCCGGACAATATTCGTCATTTGCTGAGATTCGCTAGCTTCATCGGCGGGATAGCAGGCGCAGTCAATGGTCCTCTGTCTGTGTCACGACATCGTCCGGATGAAGTTGTTCGTACGGGCAAGGCGACGGGCGTGATCGACTATAGCGGGCAGGCCGATGTAAGCGCGTTTGATCACATAGCCGCCAACGTGGAACTCAAGTTCTCCGTCGAGATCGGGGTTTCTCTCCGTCTCGATCTTGAGAACAGAAAGATCGTGGTCGCACTTGATGGCAAATTCATCTCGTCGAAGCTCACCATCGTCCTGCTGGATAAAGAGGCATACAATGAGCCGGTCTTCGAGGGACTTGTTCTGGATCCGCTGGAGTTTGAGTTGCCGCTTCCAGGCAAGGGAGGGTGATTCCCTATGCGAAAGTCATGCAGCATTCAATCAGCTCTGACTGTGTCGTGTTTGGCGCATGCTTGTGGCAGTGCGACCTCCGCCAACAACGCGACGGAGCAGGCGGTGCGAGCCGAGAGCCCCGAACACGTCGACCCGGCCACCACGCCGCCATGTCCTCCGGAGATGGCACTGATTCCGCCAGAGCCGGGGGCCCGAACATCGGTGCCCTGGTTCTGCCTCGACCGGACCGAGGTTACCGTGAAGGCATGGCAGGCTTGTGTCCACGCCGGTGCATGCCTCCCGACGCCGCCGTTCCATCCTGAGACACGCACCACTAGAAGAACGACGACCTGGGGTTCGAATCGTGATGATCGTCATGAACTTCCGATCAACTACGTCAATCACGCCGAGGCGGACGCCTACTGCGGTTGGGCGGGAAAACGCCTTCCTTCTCGTGCGGAATGGGCCTGGGCGTACCGGAGCGCAAGCTCGGCGCGCAACGTCCCCTGGGGCGTTTGGAGATTCACGTCAGAGCCCGAGTCACTGGCCTTCAACGTGATGCCGAACGAGCCGGTTTGCCGCCCGCCGCCGAATGGCAAGCGACTCGCGACGCCATGCCCCGTGGGCGCGAGTCCTGGGGATGCGACGGATCAGGGTGTCTTGGACATGGTCGGAAATGTATCGGAGTGGACCTCGGAGCGAGACGATCGAACCTTGTCGGCGGAGCCCACAGGTGAAGGTCGTGTCAGTCGCCACAGAATCTGCGGAGACTCATTCGATGAAAACTTCTTCAATCTTCCGGTCGCCGGAAATTGCCCTTCGGTTCCCTCGGACGGTGCGTACGCGAGCTTCGGGGTTCGCTGCGCAAAGGTCCCCGATGTAAGTCTTCCGCACATCGCTTCCTTCCCTTGCCCGATACTTCACGGCGAGCAGCGTGATGAAGCTCTCGCGCTTCTGCACGAGTATCACGGCCTGCTAGCGAGCCGAGCTTTTGATCGCGCCTTGGAATGGCAGACCAGCCGAGTCGATCCCGCGTTCTTCGCAGAGTTTCGCCTCGAGCTCGATTTCGACGACGCGTTGATCATCGACTTTTTGAGTACCGGCGGAGGAGAGACGAAGCGGATGTTGGAGGGGGCCACACTTGCCCCGCTCGTACCCGACGCGGACATCGTCTTCAGCTGCAAGAACTGGAAGTACACCCCGGTCACCCAAGATGGCCGCCCGGTTCTGAGGGTCGACGACGCGCATGTCAAGCAACTTCCATTCTGTCTCCGCCCTGACAGCACTGGTTGGGTACTGCCGTGTATTCTTCCCGATAAGTCGGGTGCCTCCGACGAGGCCGCGGGGCTGCGGTGACGGACATGCACCCTAAAGGCGCGGTGTCATCATGCTGAAGATCACGGCAACGATGCCGCTTGCGCGATCGTCCGTAGGTCGGCGCCACTGGCCGCGAACAGAGGCGCGGCGACGGTGGTATCTCGGCGCTCGGCGCTCGACCAAGATCCGGGCGCGGGCTGAGATCTCCCTCGTGCTCTCCGTGTTGACGCACGGATGCGGCGACGCCAACACCGCGACCGACTTCGCCGCGGCAACGGTACAGGCCGAATCCCCACGCACAGGTCATGTCGAGGCAGAGACCGCGCCTCCCTGTCCCCCCGGTATGGCACTCATCCCCCCAGAGCCCGGCGCTCAGGCGTCGGTGCCGTGGTTCTGCCTCGACCGCGCCGAGGTCACGGTGGCCGCGTGGCGCGAGTGTGTAGAAGCGGGAGTATGCTTGCCTCCATCCTCGCACGCGAAACAGCGGCGGCCCGAGGGGCGGACATGGGACGAGAAACGAGACGACCTACCTGTGAACTACATCAATCACACGCAGGCGGATGCCTTCTGCCGGTGGTCGGGGAAACGCCTGCCCTCTGTCGCGGAATGGAGCTGGGCGTACCGCAGCGCAAGCTCCAAGCGCAACGTTCCATGGGGTGTTTGGAAACTTGCGCCGGAGGAGGAGTCGCGTGTCCTCAACGCGATGCCTGAGGGAGCGGTCTGCCGCCCCGCGCCGGGTGCTGAGCGGTGGACGGCGCCGTGTCCCGTTGCGACGAATCCCGGCGATGCTACCAAGCAGGGGGTCTTCGACATGGTTGGCAACCTCAAGGAGTGGATGTCTGATTCTGATGAAGGGCCGTGGCACGGCTCCCTACCGAGCACCGGACCGGCGACTCTGCACTTTCTGTGTGGGGACTCGTTTCGCGGTAACTTCTTCAATCTCTCCGTCGCCGGCAATTGCTCATCACTGCCTGGTGGGTTCGCGCGTGAGGACTACGGCGTGCGTTGCGCGCGCGCGCCGAATCTTGAACTCCCGCGCTTCTCGTCGTTTCCGTGTCCGCCACTCTTCGGCCAGCAACGAGACAAAGCCCTTGCGCTCTTGCACGAGTACCACGAGTTGCTCGCGGCTCGAGCGTTCGACCGTGCTCTGTCGTGGCAGAACGAGCGAATCGATCCGAAGTTGTTCGACGAAATGCGCCTGGCGATTCACTTCACCGACGAGGATTTTATCGGGCTGTGGAGCATGGGCGGTGGAATGACGAAGCGCATGCTGGAGGATGGCCGGCCTGCCCCGCTCGTCCCCGACGCGGACATCGTCTTCACCTGCGAGGACTGGAAGTACACCCCACTGACCCACGACGGCCGACCGGTCTTGCGGGTCGACGACGCCGACGGGCAGGCGCTTCCATTCTGTCTGCGCTTCGCCGCCACGGGCTGGGTGCTCTCGTGCATCTTTCCCGCGAAGTCCAAGCCGTCGGGGGATCCCCAATGACCGTCACTACCCGCATCGCCCGGGGTCAGGCATCGCGGGCAAACCGATCACCGACTCAGACTGCTCAAGCCCCGTGGAGCTCCGCGAGCTTCCGCTGCGTCTTCTCCCCGGGCACGCCGTCGACGGTGAGCCCGTGATCCCGCTGGAACTCCTCGACCGCCGAACGAAGCGCGTAGTCGTCGGCCTTGCCGGTCACGGGCCCCGGGTCGTAGCCGAGGTTCTCGAGCCGCTGCCGCACGCCGGCGTTGGTGTCTTGCGGCTCGAGCCGCGCCACCTTCAGCCGGTAGTGCTCCTCGTCGATCTCGATCTCCACCACGTCCGTGAACGGACCGATTTCGATCTCGACCAGGCCGTCGGAGTCGGTCTCGAAGACCTTGGCC
>JBBRUT010000230.1:0-4157 GCA_038247555.1 Phycisphaerales bacterium
CCTCCCGCCAGCAGCGCGCCAAAGAACAGAAGATCCGCACCCGTTACCAGCGGCCCCTCAACCCCCGTGAGCATCGTGCTCAGCCGCCCGCCATGCACGTCCGGCGATCCATACAGCCGGAACGACGCGTAGTACATGATCCCTGCGGCGGTGTACGCCCCAACCGCCATGAACGCCGCGTGCCCGATCGAGAACTGTCCCGTAAACCCGTTCACCATCGTGAGCGAGACGGCCAGCATCACGTTGACCAGAATGTCCACCGCCAGCTTGTTGTAGAAGTCCCCACCCTCAACCCCGCCAACCCAGGGCTTCACGAACAACTGCAGCACAATCGCCAACGCAACGATTGCCACTACCGGCCACACCGACCGCGCCACACTAGGAACAAGCCCAGGAGCAAGGTCTCGAGCACGAGTTTGAAGCAAGGTGGGCATGTGAAAGCGAAAAGTGGAAAGCGAAAATGAAGAGTGACGCAGTGAGTCAGCGATGCAGCGATGCAGTGGAAAACGAAACAACCAAAACGAACCGTCGAGTGCCTGCCTCTGTCTTCTTCCTCCCCCAGTGCCCAGCGCCTAGTGCGTTCCTTCTACACCTTTTCCGCAGTAGCCCTTCCCAGGATCCCGCTTGGCCGCACCAGCAGCACGATGATCAGCGCCCCGAAAACGTACACGTCGCGCAGCTCCGTCGACAAGTACGCCGCGCCAAAGAACTCCAGCAGCCCAATCAGAAGCCCACCGAGCATCGCCCCGCGAATGTTACCGATTCCGCCGACCACCGCCGCGACAAAGGCCTTCAGCCCGAGCAGCACCCACACCGGATGCGCCGTCTGATTCAGGCCAGGGTACTTCTGTGCATAGAGGAACCCGGCCGCCGCCGCCAGCATCGCCCCGATCACAAACGTGATCGAGATCACCCGGTCCACAGGAATCCCCATCAGCGCCGCATTCCGCTCACTGAAGCTCACCGCTCGCATCGCCCGCCCGAACTTCGTCTTGAAGACCAGCCGGTCCAGCCCCAGCATGAGCAGCACCGCCGTCGCGCCCGCCACCAGATCGACCGGCCACACCTTCACGCCCGCCACCGTCGCCAGCGGCACCGTATTGGGCATCAGCGTCGGCATCCGCTCGGGCCGCGTCCCAAACATCCAGTTAAGCTGCCCCAGATTCTGCAGCAGCAGGCTGACTCCAATGGCCGTGATGAGCACATTCAGCCGCGGCGCCGATCGCAGCGGTTTGTACGCCAGCCGCTCGAGCGCAAAGCCAACCAAACCGCACGTCAGCATCGCCGCGATCAGAATCACACCACCCGAGAGCGCGCCCAGCGCACCCCCACGCAGCCCCCCCGCCAGCAGCACCCGCCCGACAATCCCCCCACCCCACACCCCGGCGAACACCAGCCGCGAGGCCATCGCCACGCGCCACCGCCCCCGCCACGGGCCACCCACCAACGCTATGTCATACCCCGCCCGGGCTGCGGCAACGCCCGTCAACGTCACTAAGCCCCAGATGACCCACCTCGCCAGCGGCGCGGCCTGAACACCCGCGGCCGAGACGTCCTGATCCACAAACCCCGCAACCGCCGCAGCCGACAAGCTCACCCACGCCCCGAGCACGAATACATCACTGTGCGCGAAGTTGATGAACTTCAAAATGCCATAGACCATCGTGTAGCCCAGCGCAATCAGCGCGTACAGGCTCCCGACAGCGGTCGCGTCCATCAATGTCTGGAGGAACTTCTCCACAGGGGAGTCATGGTAGCGACTTGCGCTGGCGCGTCACGCCCCGCGTGTCCAGACCATGTCCAGAGCATGTCCAGAGCACGTCCAGAGCGTGTTCAAGGCACGCCCAGCATGCCCGGCGCGCCAGACCTGCCTCTCCCTCAATCCGCGCTGATGCTCGGAGGCCCTTCCTTGCCCGCCACCCGCTCCATGTACCCCTTCCCTTTCCGCTCGTACTTCGTGAACCCCATCCGCTCCAGGTTCTTGTTCGAGAGCTGCGCCTTCCCCTTCATGTCGCTCCACTTGCCCGCAATGTTCGGCGCCACGATCGCGCGGCGGCAAGCCTCGCCCGTCGCCGGATCCTTCGCCAGCGCCGACTCCTTCATCGACTGCACCACCTCAAACGTCCGCCCGGTCGGCAGCCCGTCTTTCCCCAAGAACTCATAGACATAGGTCGGCATCCACCATTAAAGGCAGCCCAATCCCACGAGTCGGCTCGTTCCAACCCAGCTGATGAGGCTCTCACCGATGCCCGCAGCACTCGATGCCACGATGCCTGTTGCCCAGATGCCCTCTTCCAGCCAAACCCGTTCCGCCGCCTCTTCCCCGCTGGCTTCCTCGCCCCGCGCCCTACCCCCTCCCCCGACACGCACGCCCCCGACTCTCTAATCTCTTCCCATGCCCAACGCCGCGCCGCCAACCCCGCCCCCATCAACGCCCATCGACTGGCAGAAGCTCCACGTCTGGCAGATCCAGCCCATCCGCGACGCACTGCTTATTGGCTCCCTCATCGGGCTGGTCTATCTCGGCTTCCTTCTCAGCCTTGTCACCGTTCCCTTGCTGCTCGCGCTCCTGCTCGCGTACCTCTTTGAGCCCCTCGTCCGCTTCATCACGCGCCGGCTCCGGGTGGGCCGCCCCTTCACCGCCGCGGCGATCATCATCACCGGTGCCCTCATCATCATCGTCCCCGTCACCGTGGGCATCACCGTCGCCGCCGTGCAAGGGACGCGCGTGGCGCAGCGCCTCGCCAACAACGTCGACACCCTCCAACGCTCCATCCGTACTCCCACCGACGAGGCACTCCGTCTCGACGTCGAACGCCGCGGCGAGTCCTGGCTCCGAATCCGCGACTACGTCCTCGAGCAAGAAGAAAAGCTCCGAGTCCGGGCCCTCGCAGATCAAACCTTATCAACCCCGATCGACACACCCGACTCCACCCCAGAAACTCAGCCCGCACCCGATTCCCAATCAGTCGCGCCTCCAGCTCCGGACGCCAATCCCAACGCCACTCCCGAATTTTTCCCCGACGCCGAAGGCGAGTACGACTCCCTCGGCCTCCTCCACGACAAGGACCTCCCCGACGCCGAAGAGCTCTACAAGGCCCTGACCTGGGCGATCGCTTGGGGCAGAGACAACGCCTCGGGCCTCATCCAGCGAGCCATCGAGACTGGCGGCGGAGCCGCCGCCGCCGCCGCCAACATCTTCGGCTCCATCGGCCGCCTCACCTTCACCGGCTTCCTCACCGCCTTCTACTTCTACTTCTTCTGCACCGGCTGGGGCAAGGTTCTTCGCTTCTGGGAGAGCCTCATCCCCGAACGCCGCAAGGGCCGCGTCGTCGACCTCATCATGCAGATGGACAAGGTCATCGCGGGCTTCGTCCGAGGCCGCCTCACGATCTGCTTCCTCCTCATCATCTACTTCACCCTCGCATACTGGATCATCGGCGTCCCCGCCTGGCTCGTCGTCGGCCCCATCGTCGGCATCCTGACCCTCCTCCCCTACGCCGCGGGCATCGGCATCCCCGTCGCCATGCTCCTCCTCTGGCTTGACCCCTCCTCCGGCATGCGAGGCGAGTGGTACTGGATCATCGCCGCGCCCCTCGCCGTGCACGGCTTCCAGCAACTTGCCGACGACTACGTCCTCACCCCCAAGATCCAGGGCGACGCCACCGGCATGGACACTCCCAGCATCCTCTTCGCCTCCATCGCCGGCGGCGTTCTCGCGGGTTTCTACGGCCTCCTCCTCGCCATCCCCGCCGCCGCCTGCGTCAAAATCCTCCTCAAAGAACTCTTCTGGCCCCGCTTCCGAGCCTGGGCCAGAGGCGAGAAAGACGACCCACTCCCGATCCAGGACTAAAGCAACACAACGTGCCATCGAAGTGCTCGGCTCTGCGAGCACTTCGATGCGAAGAGGATCATCCCCACTCCATGATCCTCGTCATCCAACGTGTCACCTCTGCCACCGTCGTCGCCCATGCCCAAGGCGCGCCCGACACATGCGGCGAGATCAGCGCGGCCTCTTGGTCAAGGACGGCGCGCTGGTGGACGCGACGATTATCGAGCAGGCGCGTGGCTCCAAACGCGACGACGGCACCTCCACGCGCGACCCCGCGGCCTCGTTCACCAGGAAGAACGGCGAGACCTACCACGGGTACAAGGGC
>JBBRUT010000231.1:0-4092 GCA_038247555.1 Phycisphaerales bacterium
TCACACGTTTCACCGCCAGGCGCATCGAGCATCGCCACCGGGCTGCTCATCCGCATACCCAGGTGCGCCACAAGCTCAACGCTGTCGGCGGCAAAGGGGGCGCGGCGTGCAGAACGTACCGGTTCAACGTCGATCGTCGCGAGGCTCATGTGAGTTTCCTTTCACGTTCCATGGACACCCAACGGATGTGTCAGCCTTAGTTCGAATCTCAAGAACACAAAGTTCGAACGAAAACCGCCGCCCTCTCGGAGCGGCGGCGTCAGCCATTCTGGATGCTTTCGGGTCCCTTACACGACCCGGCCCAGTTGGCAACGCGCACCGCCGCAAGCGGGCTGGCACGTATGCATAAACTGGCAGCAGCAAAGGGTCATGCCCACACACTACCACCATTTTCAACTCCGTCAAGACCACGCCCCCGTATTTCTTGCACCCACACTTCGTCTAGTCTCTCCACCATGCCTCCAGAAACCCCGCCCTCAACCACCGACCCTACCAGCGGATCGCTCTTCTCCCGCTGGCTGCTTCTGTTCAAACGCCTTGGCCCGGCGGGCTTCCTCGGCATCGCCTGGGTCGCCATGCCCCCGCTCGCCGGCTTCGCCCTCCTGTGGAAGATCGAAACCGTCTCGCAATGGCTCAAGTCCCACGACGCGCTGGGGCTGGTGATCTACATCCTCGCGTTCATGGTCCTCGCCGGCATCGGCATGCTCCCCACCTACGCGCAGGCCATCTTGGGGGGATGGTGCTTTGGTGTGAGCATCGGCTTCCCCGCCGCGCTTGCCGGTTTCGCGGGTGCATCGGTGATCGGCTACACCATCGCTCGCACGGTTTCGCGTCACCGCGTCGAGGATGTCATCGAATCCAGCGCGAGATCCCGCGCCGTGCGTGATGCCCTCATCGGCCGGGGCTTTCTCAAGACGCTCGGCATCGTTACGCTGCTCCGCCTTCCGCCCAACTCCCCTTTCGCCCTCACCAACCTCGTGATGGCCAGCGCCGGCGTGCGTCTCCTCCCCTTCATCATCGGCACCGCCATCGGCATGGCCCCGCGCACCGCGCTGGCCGTCTATCTGGGGTCCGGTATCGAGGTCCTCACCCGCGAAACCCTCAGCCCCAGCCAGGCGCCCAAGCAGGTCATCATCGGCGGCATCATCCTCACCCTCATCGTCGTCGTAGTCATTGGCCACATCGCCAACAAGGCCATCGCCCGCGTCACCGCGCAGCGAAGCCCCGATGCAGGTGCCGCTTGATTCCGTCTCCTACTTACCAGCTTGCCCATCCTCCCTCCTCGCCAGGCTGAACACTCGCCAAACATCCTGCGACTTCGCCCTCTCCCACGCGGCTGCTGAAACCTACACTCCCCTGTTCCCTACACCATCGTCAGACAAGCACTTACTGACACCCCGGGGGGGGTGGGGTGGCGTGGGTTCGGAGGCTCTGCATGACAACGTCTCGTTTCCTGGTCCTGCCGCTCGCGCTCATCGCCGCGGCGTCCACATCCACCTTCGCGCAAACCGAAGAGATGCCCACACCCGATGTCCAGCCAGAGGCCGCATCAACCCCGGCCGGTCTCATTCCGAGGGAAATCCTCTTCGGGAATCCCGTCCGCGCGCAGGCCCGCATCTCCCCCGATGGACACCGCATCGCCTACCTCGCGCCCGTCGACGGCGTCATGAACATCTACGTCGGACCGGCCGACAACCTCGATGACGCCAAGCCCGTCACCAGCGAGAAGACCCGCGGCATCCGCAGCTTCTACTGGGCTTACACCAACCAGCACATCCTCTACAACCAGGATGTCGGCGGCGATGAGCAGTGGAAGATCTACTGCGTCGATCTCGGCACAGCCGAGGTCCGCGATCTCACCCCGATTGACCACATCAACGGACCCGATGGCAACCCCATCCTTGTCCCCTCGGGCAACAAGCTGCGCCCCACCGCGCAGATCCAGGAAGTCAGCCGCAAGTTCCCCGATGAGATCCTCATCGGCCTGAACAGCCGCAATCCCTCCCTTCACGACATCCACCGCCTCAACATCCGCACCGGCGATATGTCCCTGGTCTGCGAGAACCAAGGCTTCCTCGGAATGGTCACCGACGAAGACTACAACGTTCGCTTTGCCATGCGTCCCTCGGGGGACGGCGGCATGTCTCTCCTGCGCTCGCCCGACAACGGCAAGACCTTCGAGCCCTTCCAGGAAATTCCCGCCGGCGATGTCGATAACTTCAGCCCCCTGTTTTTCGACACCTCCGGCAAGATTCTCTTCATCCGCGATGCCCGCGATCGCGACACCTCCGGCATCTTTGCGATGGATGCCCGCAGCGGCGCGAAGCAGTCAGTCGCCTCCCGCGATAACTGCGATGTTGGCGGGATGCTCGTCCACCCCACCGAGAACCGCATCCAGGCCGTCGAGTTCAACTACGACAAGCCCAAGTGGTCGCTGATGGGGTACGAGCTCGCCAAGGACTTTGAGTATCTCAAGAAGATCGACCACACCTCCACGATGACGGTCACCAGCCGATCGCTCAACGACCGCTACTGGACCGTCGCCTTCATCCCCGACAACAGCTCCCCCTCCGTCTATCTCTACGACCGCGGCCCCGGCGACAACATCAAAGCCCACAGGCTCCTCTTCCGTTCCCAGCCGGCGCTCGCCACGCACAAGCTCGCGACCATGCACCCGGTCGTCATCGATGCACGCGACGGGCTCAAGCTCGTCTCGTATCTCACCCTCCCCGTGCACACCGATCCCGATGGTGACGGCCGCCCCAATGTCCCCGTTCCCCTGGTGCTCAACGTCCACGGCGGTCCCACCGCGCGCGACGGCTGGGGATACAACCCCGAACACCAGTGGCTGGCCAACCGCGGCTACGCCGTCCTCAGCGTCAACTACCGCGGCTCAAGCGGCTTTGGTAAGAAGTTCATTGCCGCCGGAAACCTCGAGTGGGCTGGCAAGATGCACGATGACCTCATCGACGCCGTCAACTGGGCCGTCGATCAGAAGATCGCCGACCCCGTAAAGGTCGCCATCTACGGCGGCTCCTACGGCGGATATGCCACGCTCGTCGGCCTTACCTTTACCCCGGATGTCTTCGCCTGCGGCGTCGACATCGTGGGCCCCTCCGACATCGAAACCCTCCTCAACTCCATCCCCCCGCACTGGGCTCCCTACATCGACGTCCTCGTCAAGAAGACGGGCGATCACCGCACCGAAGAAGGCCGCGCCTTCCTCAAGTCCCGGTCCCCCATCACCTTCGTCGATCGCATCAAGAAGCCCCTCCTCATCGCTCAGGGCGCCAACGATCAGCGCGTCAAGCAGGCCGAAGCCGACCAGATCGTTCAGGCCATGACGGAGAAGAAGATCCCCGTCACCTACGTCCTCTACCCCGATGAAGGCCACGGCTTTGCGCGACCGCAAAACCGCATGTCCTTCTACGCCATCGCCGAGCACTTCCTCGCGGCCCATCTCGGCGGCCGAACCCAGCCCTTCGGCAGCGACTTCGAGGGCGCATCGCTCACCATCCCCGCCGGAGCCGACCTCATCCCCGGCCTCAAGCCCGCGCTCGAAGCCGTTGACAACTGATTCCCGCGTCCCTCCTGTTGCCCATACGAGGCCCGGCACATCACCGGGCCTCTTTTCTTGCGCTCCGACTACCATCCGGGCCATGCCCGCAAGCACACCGCCCCGCGATGAACTCACCACGGCGCAGGTCCGCAAGGTCGCCGCGCTCGCACGCCTCTCCCCAACCGATGCACAGGTCGAGCGCTACCGCGTCGAGCTCACCGCCGTGCTTGGGTATGTCGACCGCCTCCGCGAGCTGGACATCTCCGACGTTGAGCCCTTGGCCAACCCCGTTCAGGATGGCAACCGTCTCCGCGAGGATGTTCCCTTCCCCGGTCTCCCCACCGCCGCGCTCATGGCGATCGCCCCCAGCCCCGCCCCCCCCTTTATCGCCGTGCCCCGAATTCTCGGCGACAGCAGTGCTGCCTGAGTACTTACTTTTTCGCCGCATATCGCCACAGATTCGCGAACTTTCGCGAAACTTGGTCTCTTTGTCGGCGATCTTGCCGCCAAAGCGTGTGTCCCCTTTCGGCTGA
>JBBRUT010000232.1:0-4016 GCA_038247555.1 Phycisphaerales bacterium
AGGTCATACGGTCCATCCACAGCACCGTTGGTGGAATCCACCAGCACAAACGCGTCATCGAACGTGACGCCCACCAGCGGCAGCGAACCGAACACTCCGAATGCCGCATCCACGCGCCATGCAGTGGCGTTGCTCATCTGATCCGTCAGGAACTGGACAATGCCCTGTTCGAATCGATCCGCGTGGCTCAGTTCGCCGGTAATCAACGCCTGCGTTTGCGTAATGCCCTTCGCCGCCTTGGCGATCGCCGGCGCCGAATCGACCATCTTGCCGATGGTGTTCAAGGTCGCCGGAGAAACCGTCGCGGCGATCTGACCCGCGGCGTTCGCTCCGGTGAGCGGCTCCCATGGCAGATGTGTGGAAACCAACTCCGAGCCTTCCATGCCCCAGACAGTGTTCGAAGTGGATGGCGCCGAAGTCGCGAGGTTCAGGTGTACCTGCGTACCCGTCGGGTTCGCAACCGCATCCGTCCGGAACTTCCACTGCGTCATCGCCTCACGAAACGCATCGCTGAGGGCGACATCGCCGAATCCTACCTGCAGTTCGGCGAGGCCATCGCAAGCCTGTGCATCCATGACGCCAAGCACTTCCAGTGTCCTTCGTGCGCCCCGGACCGGCATAAAGAGCGGATCGTTCAAAGCAGCTTTCGTGAAAGAGAAAGTGCTGGGTGTTACGAGGGTTCCCGCGTCCACTCTGGCCCAGTAGTGCGTCGCCCACTGGGTCAACTCCGTCTTGTCGGTCGCATCAAGCGCGCCGTAGGAGGAGGTCGATTGTCCAGAAACGACAGTTGTCGCCATGGCGATCACCGCCGCCGCGGCCACGCCCCACGCCCGGAGGCCCGGAGGCCCGGAGGCCCGGAGGCCCGGAGGCCCGGAGGCCCGGAGGCCCGGAGGCCCACTGACTGTACTTCTGATTTCATACGTTCCATCTACGACTCCTTTCGTTTCGGCAGGGCGACCGGTTCGCCATCGCAACTCCGCGGCAGTGATCCGAGCGCTCCACCTCCACTCCTTCAGTCGCTGCTCGATGGGTCCGTGTGAGGGGTGAATGCAGGCAAATCGCGAGATTGCGCCGCTAAAGCCTGAACAGGGGAGGCCGCGAACTTTCAGACGGGCGATTGGGACGACGGCCAACGCAAAAGGCCCCGGCGAGTTGCCGGGGCCTTGGGGGGTCAATCAGATTTTGGACATGGGCAGGATTCCCATGCCACGCAGCGCGGCTTACTTCGCCTCGCTCGCCTTGGAGATCGCTTCGGAGAGCGTTTCCTTGCCCGGCCAGCCCTGGAAGAACGCCGCGACGTTGCCGTCGGCGTCGAGGACGTAGTAGCTGGGGAAGCCGACGATCTTGTATTCGGCCATGGCGGCATCGGCCTTGGGGACGAGGGTGTAGCCGAGGTTGTTGTTCTGGAAGTAGGCCTTGGCGGCGGCGTCATCGCTCTCGCGGCAGGCGAGGCCGACGAACTTGACGTTGTTGGCCTTGAACTGATCGGAGAGGGCCTTCATGTCGCCGCCGTTGGCGACGGAGGCCTTGTTGACGGTGCCGAAGAACTCGAGCACGACGGGGGAGCCCTTCATGGAAGCGAGGGAGACATCCTTGCCATCGACAGACTTGAGAGTGAACTGGGGCGCGGTGGAGCCGACGGGGACACCGAGCTCGACTGGGGGCTGGGCCGCGGCGGCGGGGGCAACGGGGGCCTGGGGGAGCTTCTCATCGAGGACGAAGCCGGCGGGCATCTCGATCTCGAAGTTCTTGGCGCTGAGCTTTCCGTCGGTGCGGACATCCCAGATGTCGAGGATCATGGCGATCTTGGTTGTGCCTTCGCCCTGGGCCATTTCCATGCGGCGGGGGAGACGATCGACCTGGGAGATGGCCCAGGTGGTGGCGCGCTCGCCGCTGGAGGGACCGGCGGCGATGACTTCGCAGACCTCGTTCATGACCTGCTCGATGCCGGTCCGGGTGATCTTCTCGGCCTTGAGCTCCTTGCCGTAAGGCTCGGGCTGGATGAGCTCGTTGAGGAAGAGCTGGTTGGCGTAGTTCATTTCCTGCGCGGCCTGCTTGTCGCCGACGGGCCGGACGAACATGGTGTTCTTTTCGTAGTCGAGCCAGCGGATGGATGAACCATCGTGGACGAGCACGAGCTTCTTGTCGGGCATGCCGGGCTGCTTGACGCGGCCGGTGACCTTGAAGGTCGCCTGGGCCTGGCCCTTGGGGCGGTAGATCCAGACATCGCCTTCGGAGTCGATGATGTCCTTGAGCACGCCGGTGGCGTAGCGCTTCGATTTGAACTGGAGCGACTCGACATTGCGCAGGACGGCGGTCGACTCGGCCAGACTGGCCTTGGCGTCATCGGCCTGCTGTGCCGCGGCCGGCGCGACCAACGCGACACCCGCCGCCAAGCTGCTCACGAGCATCCACATCATCCGCTTCATATCGAGATCTCCCTGGCGGAACGCGTCCGCACGGACTTTGTTTGGGTACATAAGGCGAGAAACAGGCCGCCAATGGTACACCTGGTGTTTGCATCCGATGCACTTGCGCTCGGCGCAAACCCCTGAGCTGAGGGTACGTTGATCGACTCGGGGAGGATAAGTCTTGGCGCGAAGAGCTGCAACCTTCAACGCCTGAGCCAGTTGGTCCGGGGGCTCGCCTGTTCAGGGGGAGTTAGATCCCGGACGGCTCTCGCGACCGAGCAGACCCGCGAGGGCAGCGCCGGGGTCGGCCGCACGCATGAGGGTTTCGCCGACGAGCACGATTTTGACGCCCTCGTGACGCAGCTTGGTGACGTCTTCGGGGGTGCGGATGCCGGACTCGCTGACAAGCACGTTGGTGGCTTCGACCAGGTCGACCAGGCGGAGCGTGTGGTTGATGTCGACGCTCTGCTTGTCGAGGTCGCGGTTGTTGATGCCGATGAGCATGTAGGAGGGGTGGGGGAAGCCCACGTGCGGCCGGATGCGGAGCAGGTTCTCCATGGTGTGGACCTCGATCAGCGTGGTCAGGCCCAGGCGCTGGGCGAGGATCTGCATGTCCAGCATATCTGACAGGCTCAGGCACTCGGCGATGAGCAAGACTGCATCGGCGCCGGCGGCGCGGCTTTCCCAGAGTTGCCAGGGGTCGAGGATGAAGTCTTTGCGCAGCACGGGGAGGGGCACGGCCTCCTTGATGCGGTCGATGTAGGAGAGCTTTCCGGCGAAGAACTTCTCATCGGTGAGGCAGGAGATCGCGACGGCGCCGTTGGCGTGGTAGCGCTTGGCGACGATCGCGGGGTCGAACGAATCCACTTCGTACTCGGGGCGCAACCAGCCTGCGGAGGGGCTTTTGCGCTTGATCTCGGCGATCACCGACGTGTGGAAGGGATCGGGGTGATGGGTGACGGCGGCGAAAAAATTGCGTGCGGGCTCCTGCTGAGCCACGAGGGCCTCGAGCTCGGCAAAGGAGGTCTGGGCCTTGCGGCTGTCGACCTCTGCCCGCTTGTTTGCGACGATCTCCGCCAGCACACCGGTCATGGGTGCATTATCGGTGGGCTGGCAGTCCTGGGGCAACCTCGATAACAAGTCGGACTTTGGGGCAAACTGCCGGATCGTTGCCGACCACACAGGCCGCCCAGACTTATCCTCCGGTGCGATCAGCCTTTTCAGGAGCATCATGCCGAGGCCTCAAGACGTTCTGGTGTATGCGATCGTGCTCGCCGCGGCGTGGTGCGTGGTGTGGCTTTGGCGGCGGGATGTGTTTCGTCCGGGCTCGCTGGAGCGGCTCGCTTTGGCGGGGCGGATGCGGAACCCGGCGCGGATCAGTGCGGCGGCGTGGCTGGGGGCGAGCCTTGCGACGTTTTTGGCAGCGGCGGTGGGCGCGGGGTTGGCGGGGACGGCGTTCGGGTTTCGCGGCGGTGCGCAGGGGGACGACCCGGAGCGCACAGCGGTGGTGAATGTTGGCGCGTATGGGTTGGCGACGGTGGTGGGGTTCTTGTGCGCTGCGCTGCTGGTGCGTGGGGCGGGGGGGCCGGGGGGGCCGGGGGGGGC
>JBBRUT010000233.1:0-3969 GCA_038247555.1 Phycisphaerales bacterium
AATGTTCGCCAACGGTTCCTCCTGCGTATCGCCGCAGGAAGTGCCGCCGGGCAAGTCCGGCACCCAGGCGCAGATCGTGCCATCATCGGCGGGCTCAAGGACAACGGTGTACTGCATTGGCAAGATCATAGATCGCCGTATCATCTGTCCTATGCCCCCCAACCTACGCCCCAGCCGTGCCACCACCTCCCCCCTCATCGGCATCATCATGGGCTCCCGCTCCGACTGGGAGACCATGCAGCACGCCGCGGCGACGCTTGCCGACTTCGGCATTCCGCACGAGGTCCGAGTGGTGTCGGCGCATCGAACGCCCGACCTGCTGTTTGAGTATGCCGCGGCGGCGGAGTCTCGCGGCCTGCGGATCATCATCGCCGGCGCGGGCGGCGCAGCTCACCTTCCGGGGATGTGCGCGAGCAAGACGGTTCTGCCCGTGCTTGGTGTCCCGGTGGAATCCAAGGCGCTGAAGGGCGCGGACTCGCTGCTCTCGATCGTGCAGATGCCCGCGGGGGTTCCGGTCGGCACGCTGGCTGTGGGCAAGCCGGGCGCGATTAACGCGGCGTTGCTGGCCGCGGCGATGCTGGGGGGCGAGCATCCGAAGTTCCGTGAGGCGTATCGCGCGTTCCGCACAGCGCAGACCAAGAAGGTGCTGGGCGATCCGGATCCGCGGAAGCCTGCGCCGGAGGGAGGTGGGAAAGCGAAGCGCGGGCGGGGAGCTTCGGCAGCATTGGGCAAGGGGAAGCGTGGAGAGCGCAAGTGACGGTCGGCATTCTCGGCGGCGGACAGCTTGGCCGTATGCTCGCGCTGGCGGGCATCCCGCTCGGGCTGCGGTTCCGGTTTCTCGATCCTGATGCGGATTCGCCTTGTGCGCAGGTTGCGGAGCAGATTCTCGCGGCGTATGACGATCCGGCCGCGCTCGACCGGTTGACGGCGGGCGCGGAAGTGGTGACGTTTGAGTTTGAGAACGTGCCGGCGCAGGTTGCGCAGCATCTGGAGAGTCATGCCAAGGGTCGCGCGGTGCATCCGCCCGCGCTCGCGCGCGCGACGTTGCAGGATCGGTTGCTGGAGAAGAGCCTGTTTGTCGATTGTGGCGTGAGCGTGCCGGAGTTTGTGCCGGTGGCGACGCGGGAAGAGCTGTCCGCGGCGGTCAAAACTCTGGGCGTTGGTGCGGGGCTGGTGATCAAGGGTCGGCGGATGGGGTATGACGGGAAGGGGCAGGCGGTGATTCGGCCGCAGGCGGCGGCGGGCGGGTTGTCCGTTGCACAGCAGGTGGAGGCGGCGTGGGCGGACCTTTCGGCGCGGGCCGCGGCGGGTGGGCTGATCATCGAGCGGTTTGTTGCGTTCAAGCGGGAGCTGTCGCTGATCGGCGTGCGTGCGCGCGATGGGGCGACACGGTTCTATCCGCTGGTGCAGAATCACCACGCGCGTGGTGTGCTGCGAACGACCATTGCCCCTGCGCCCGATCTTGCGCCCGGGCTGCAGCAGGCGGCGGAGGATCGTGCCAGGGCGATCATGCAGAAGCTTGAGTATGTCGGCGTGCTGGCGATCGAGTTCTTCGAATCCACAGACCGAAAGGACGGCATCCCCGTTCTCCTGGGCAACGAGATGGCGCCGCGGGTGCACAACACGGGGCACTGGACGATCGAGGGGGCACCGACATCGCAGTTTGAGAACCACATCCGGGCGATCGTGGGGCTTCCGCTCGGCGAAACCACGCCGCGTCAGCCGTGCGCGATGGTGAACATCCTGGGGCGATTTCCGCGGAGCGCGGAGGTTCTGGGAATCCCCGGGGCACACCTGCACCTGTACGGTAAGAGCGAGCGGCCGGGGCGAAAGATCGGCCATATCACCATTCTGGCCGATTCGCACGAGCAGCTTCCGGGGCTGATCGAGCGGGTTGAGCGGTTGTTGCCCAACGGCGACTGAACTTGGTGCGTGGGCGGGTGTGGCGGGCGAGTTTGCCAGCGAAACGCGACGCCTCCTCCGGTGCGTCTGCCGGTACAACAATGGTGTATGCGCAACCCCCTTCGATTGCTTGGCCTTGCCACCGTGTTTCTTGCAGCGCCCGTGCTGGCGCAGGCAGTGCCAGCGGCACCTCCGGCGGCCGCACCTGCCGCACCTTCCGGATCGGTGACTGCTGCCAGCATCACGAGCGCAGATGAGTTGCTGACTGCGCTGGAGACTGCCGACAAGGATCTGACGACGTTTGAGTCTGACTTGCTGTACACCAAGATGCCCAACGAGTTGATCGGCGGATCGCCGGAGCGGCGGAAGGGCAAGCTGTGGTTCTTCTCGCGGCCCGCGGCCAGTGTTTCGGGCGATGGCAATGAGGGTGGCGCGCCCGCCGCGGCGGGGGAGCGGCTGTTTCAAGTTGAGTTTCTGGAGCTTGAACTCGACGGCGTGCGGCGTGAAGACCGGCAGGTGTGGATCTTCGATGGCGCTTCGCTTGTGGAGAAGAACTTCGAGACGCGGCTGCTGCATCGGCGGGAGATTGCGCGGCCCGGCGAGAAGGCCGACCCGCTTGCGATCGGCGAAGGGCCGCTGCCGATTCCCATCGGGCAGAAGCGCGAGAAGATTCTGGAGCGGTTTGACGCGACGCTCGCCCCCGTCGCCGATGGGTTCCCGCAGCCGCCCAAGGCCAAGCCGGATGCGCCGGATATTGCCCCGCCCAACTGGATCAATGAGACGCATCAGCTTCTGCTCAAGCCCAAGCGGGGGACGCAGGAGGCGCGGGATTATCAGGAAGTCCGGATCTGGTATCGCAAGAGCGATCTGCTGCCGCGGCTGGCATCGGCCGTGCATCGCGATGGTTCCCGGACGGAGATCCTACTGACCAACGCCCAGGTGAACAAGGATATCGCCGACACGGTGTTTGATACGCGGACGCCGCAGGGTTGGAACGAGCAGATCGACCCGTTCCGGCAGGCCCGGAATGCCGATGAATGATGTGGTGAAACGATGAAGCGACGGAGCGCGAAAAGCCAAGGTGTGCGATCAGCGGCAAGCCTGCGCGGCCGGTGCGGGCTGGTGGTGGGCGCAGCGGTATCGCTGAGCCTGTGCCTGCCCGCGATGGCGCAGATCGGTCGGCCGCGGGAGTCGACGATTGGTCCGGCCGATCCGCCGAACCTGTCGGGCGCGCTGGCGCAGCGGCTGGAGCAGCCGTTCCTGACCGAGGATGAGGGCAAGGACCTTCGGATCTTTCACGGCGTGTGGCGCGATGGAGACCTCGATACGCCTGCGCGGTCGGCGCGGGCGGCACTGATCCGCGGCCGGTGGAACGATGCGGCGCTTTCGGCGACGGGGATCGATCCGCTCGATCGCGCGGAGGGAATGCTGCGATCGGGGAAGCTGGCCGAGGCCCTTGAGACGTTGCCCGGGGATGCGGCTTCGCCCCGGGCAGTTCGCATCCTGTGCGGCGCGCTGGAGGCGCTGGGCAGGCACGCGGAAGCGATTGCCGCGGGCGAGAGTATCGTGCGGGCGATCGTGCGGGGCGACTACAAGGAACCCGATGAGATCGTGGATGCGATCCGCATTCTGGCGCAGCGTGTGAAGCTGGCCGGCCCCGCGAACGAAGGTGCGGCGGCGGCGGATTTCCATGCGATGATGGATGCGCTGGGGCAGGTGCGCACGCGGATTGACCGGCAGTTCTGGCCGGCGTTTCTGCTGGAGGGGGAGTTGTTGTATGCGAAGGACAATCCGTCGCAGGCCGCGGCGGCGTTGACGGAGTGCCTGCGGCTACACCCGTCGTGCGCGGATGCGTGGTCGCTGCTTGGGCAGATGTCGTGCGCCGCGTTCAACTTCGACAATGCGGAGCGGATGGCGCTTCGGCTTGAGAAGCTGGCGGGTGAGGAAGATGAACCGGGGATGTCGCCGGAGGCGTGCCTGATCCGCGCGCGGGCCGCGCTGCGGCAGATCGATGGCGCGGGGGCGCTGGCGGAGATTGAGCGTGCGCTGGCGGTGTATCCGCGGCAT
>JBBRUT010000234.1:0-3899 GCA_038247555.1 Phycisphaerales bacterium
AAGCGAACACGCGCTCTCGCGGTACACGGCGATCTATCAGGAGGCGGGACTTGTGCCGATCGTCGAATCCGAGGTGGGGATGGACGGTGGACATGATCTCGCCGCGTGTGAGGCCATCACGGAAGAGGTGCTCTACGCCGTTTTTCGGGATATTCGATCTCAGCGCGTCTTGCTGGAAGCGATGTTGCTGAAAACAAACAGGGTAGTCCCAGGAAGTAACTCCCTGGAAAGTGTGAGCCCCGAACAGTTTGCATCTTTGACCGTGCGATGTTTGCGTCGCTCGGTTCCCGCGGCTGTCGCCGGAGTCGCCTTCCTGTCGGGCGGACAGCCCGCTGTGGTGGCGACGCGAAGGCTGAACGCGATGTGCAAGGAACATGCGAGATCTCAGCCATGGCCGGTGACATTCTCATTCGGCCGAGCACTCCGGAGGCCCGCGCCGAATCTTGGGCCGGGCCACAGGGGGAACGTCCGCGCCGCGCAACCGGCACTGCTCCTTCGCGTGCGGTGCAACAGCGCCGCCCAGCGGGGCTGTTACACGGATTCGCTCGAAACCGAATCCAGCTCCGACGCCGCGACAGACAGGAGCGTGGTCGGTGTCACGAGCTGATTCATCGGCCCATCCACGCCTGTTGATGATCCGCCACGGCGAAACGCCTTGGACGGAGTCGCACCAGCGCACCGGAAGCGCCGACATCCCGCTGAATGAACTCGGTGAAGCCCGCGCAGTGTTGCTGGCGGCCCGGCTGTCGGGCATTAACTTCGGGCGGGTGTTTACGAGCCCGCTCGCCCGGGTTCGCCGGACGTGCGACCGCGCTGGCTTCGAGGTCCAAGCCCGGACCAATCCCGATCCCATGGAATGGAGGATGGTTGACGATAAGGGGCGAACCACAGCTCAGATCAGAGAGGACCGCCCGAAATGGGACTTGTTTCGTGATGGTGCCGCCGACGGCGAAACCCTTGCCGGAGTAACCGCGCGGGCCGAGAGCTTCATCGCCCTCGCTCGCGAGTGCGGCGGGGGTGTCGCGGCGTTCGCCAATGGCCAAATCATCCGTTGCATCGCCGCCAGTTGGCTACGGCTGCCACCGACGGCAGCCAGGGTGTTTCGCGTTGATACATGCAGCGTGGGAATACTTTCCTACGAGCATTATTTCAACGAGCCGGTGGTGTCGTTCTGGAATGAACTCGGGCCGCCAGCTGTGACTACGCGGAGCGAGATATGAATACGGCACCGCACACCGCCGGTCGCCCGGCGACCCCAACGAACTCCGTTTCCGAACCCGTGATCATCACGGTCAATGGCGGCTCT
The DNA here is from genome assembly GCA_038247555.1 of Phycisphaerales bacterium. Classification (GTDB taxonomy): domain Bacteria; phylum Planctomycetota; class Phycisphaerae; order Phycisphaerales; family UBA1924; genus JAHBXL01. The sequence continues at coordinate 1,307 of JBBRUT010000234.1, forward strand.
TCCAGCATAAAGGTGTCCATCGCGCCCGCGTCGGCGGCAGCCCCCCAGGCCCACCGTTTCACGGGCTTGCTCGAACGCATCGGTACGACCTCCGCAACGTTGAGCGTTCGAACGTCCGGCGATGGTGCTCCGCTGGTAGCCAAGCTTCCCGCAGTGACGTTGGCGGACGCCCTGGCGAGAATCGTTGACGCGGTCAGAACTTCTATGGGGTCGGCCCCGGTGGTGGGGATTGGCCACCGCATCGTCCACGGTGGCCTGAGTCTGGTTCATCATCAAGCCATCACCCCCGCGGTGCTCGACGAGCTTAACGCGGCGCGTTCGCTTGACCTTGCCCATCTTCCGAGGCAGATCGCGCTCATCGATGGCTTCGCCGCCGCGTTTCCCGGTGTGCCGCAAGTGGCGTGTCTCGACACCGCCTTCCATCGCGACATGCCGCGTGTTGCGCAACTGCTGCCGATCCCGCGTCGGTACTTCCGCGTTGGGCTGCGCCGGTTCGGCTTCCACGGCTTGTCGTACACCTTCCTAATGAAGCAACTCGCTGAGACCGCGGGCGCCGAGGTAGCCGATGGTCGCGTAATTCTCGCCCACCTCGGATCGGGTGCGAGCATGGCCGCCGTGCATCGCGGCAAGCCGATTGATACGACGATGTCGTTCACGCCCATGTCCGGCTTGGTAATGGGAACACGGCCGGGCAATATCGACCCCGGATTGCTGATATACCTGCTGACCATCGGCAAGCTTTCCATTTCAGAGGTCGACGACATGCTCAGCACCCAGTGCGGCCTGCTGGGCGTGTCGGAAACGTCAGCGGACATGCGCGACCTCCTGGCCACCCGATTAACCGACACCCGCGCCGCCGAGGCCGTCGACCTCTTCTGCATCGAGGCCCGCAAGCACCTCTGCGCCCTCGCCGGTACGTTGGGCGGAATCGACACGCTGATCTTCAGTGGCGGGATCGGAGAGCATTGCCCTGAGGTGCGCGCGAACATCTGCGACGGCTTGGCCTTCCTCGGCGTGAGGCTCGACCCCGCCAAGAACTTCGCCATCAGCCGGACGGAGCAAGGGATCATTTCGGCTGACGACGGCGGTCCTCCCCTCAGCCGTGCTCCGGTGACCATCCGCGTCATCCCCACCGACGAAGAGAACGTCATCGCGGATGTCGTGCGGGGGATCGTGCGGGAGGGGACACAGCGAGCCAGTTGATGACATGACGAGATGAAAAATGGTCCTCACTTGAGCACTGGGCATCTTGAAAAGACAGGCTTTTGATCTGGCGATACGTCTCCATCGAACCCGTGGAATCCTCGACGCGTCCGCCACCGCACCAGCCCCGATTCTACTTCCCTCATCTATGGCAGAAAGCCAATTAATCGAGAGGTGATCGGCAGCTCGCCGGGAAAATCGAGTCATCCAATGCGTTTGATCGCCTCTGTTCCCCCCTTCATTCCAGTGTCGCGCGTGCCGATCCTTCGAACCATGGCGCACGGCCCCGGCAACGGCGCGCTACTCAACAGTTTGAGGGACGTTAAGACGAGCGGATGGATTGCGGCCCACCCCCGGGCAACGCGGCGGTGGATAACCTCCATGCCGACAGTTCTGGGGGAGCGCCGCGTCTGCAACGGCCTTTCGGCGATGCGCATCCATTGTTCGCCGACGTGATGGCCGAAGGCGATGCGGCGAATGACGCTCATCCAACCGCCGAGGCGAGGAACGGGACGCCGACCGAAGGGAACCAGAACTAGATGTACACACCAGTTGCCCCCGGCCACCTCCGCGACTCGGCTCATTGCCGATGGAGATCGACGGAGTTCCTGAGCTCGTCGCCCTGGCGCTGACTTTGTGCTGGTCATGGAACCACTGCACTGACGCGCTTTGGCGTACCCTCGATCCGACGCTGTAAGGGCTGACGCAGAACCCGTGGGCGGTGCTTCAGGCTGTTTCGCGGCAGCGTCTGGCCGCCGCGTTGGCGGACCCGGCATGTCGAAGGCAGGTGGACGCTCTGACGGCTTCGTCAAAGGCGAACGCGGAATCGCCCGCATGGTTTTACAAGACCCACCTGGCATATTCGCTCAGCTGCGTCGCGTACTTCAGCATGGAGTTGATGCTCAGCGAAGCGCTGCCGATCTACTCGGGTGGACCGGGCAACGTGACGGGCGACCAGCTCAAAGCCGCCTGCGATCTTGGCGTCCCGGTCTTAGGTGTGGGTCTGCTCTATCAGCGCGGCTATTTCCGCCAGGAGATCGACCACAACGAGGCTTAACGGGCGTTGTACCCCCACAACGACCCCGGCCAGTTGCCAATCACGCCGCTGCGACTTCCCACCGGAGACTGGCTGAAACTTGAAGTGGCGTTGCCCGGGTACTCGGTGTGGATCCGGGCGTGGCAGGCGCAGGTGGGCCGCGTGAAGCTCTATCTTCTCGACAGCAACGACGCGGCCAACACCCCGGCCCACCGCGCCATGACCAGCGAGCTGCGCGGGGGCGGTCCCTAGGTGCAACTGAAGCAGGAGCTCACTCTCGGCATTGGCGGTTGGAGATTGCTCACCGCGACGGGCCTTTCGCCTGATGTGTGCCACCTCAACGAGGGTCACTCC
>JBBRUT010000235.1:0-3876 GCA_038247555.1 Phycisphaerales bacterium
ATCTACGAGGACATCGTGCGGCGCAGCCTCGATCCGGCGCTCCTCGAGTTTGTCAACTGCTCGTTCGTACGCTCAAGCGTCTTCCCTGTGCCGGCCAATGGCGAATCGACCATCACCCTCACGTATGAGAATGTGCTCGACACTGACGCCGCGGCGAGCGCGGGCGGTACTCGGATCGATTTTCTACTTCCGCGTTCTGGATCACTCGAAGCATCGGGGACAAAGTGGACAATCAAGGGCCGCGCTCGCTCAGAGCGAGCGATCGGGACTGCATACTCGCCAAGCCATCCGCTCAACACGGTCCGCGTGTCTGACAAGGAACTGTCGTTTGAAGTTCCCGCCGCGGCCACCGCTCCTGGCGCGTTCCGCATGAGCCTGCTTGTGGGCGCGGGATCAACCGATCCTCTGCCAGCATCCGTGATGCTCTACCCGGATGCCGATACCGGGTCGGTGAGCGGCAGCGGCTATTTCCTGCTGCTGGGCGGGGTTCCTTCGCTTCCGGCAGAAGCGCAGCGACGCGTCCCCAAGCGCGAGGTCACGCTGGTGATTGATCGCTCCGGCTCGATGCGCGGCGAGAAATGGGACCAGGCCCGCGGCGCCGCAGAGGCGGTGATCGAAGGACTCAACAACGGCGAAGCGTTCAGCATCATCGACTACTCCGACACCGTGCAACGTTTCGGCAGCGGCCCGGTCATCAAGGATGCAACTACGCTCGCCGATGCCCGCACGTACCTCAACGGCCTTCAGGCCGCGGGCGGCACAAACATCCATGATTCGCTGCAGCAGGCGATGAAGCAGCCTGTCACGCCCGGTTTCCTGCCCCTGGTGGTGTTCCTCACGGACGGAATGGCAACCGTGGGCATCACGGACGAAGGCAGAATCCGCAGCGACACAGCCGAAGCCAACACGTTCAAACGTCGCATCTTCAGTTTCGGCGTCGGCTACGACCTCAACGCCCCTCTGCTCGACCGGCTCGCCGAGGCGGCGCGGGGTGCCTCAATCAACGTGCTCCCCGGCGAGAACATCGAGTCATCCGTCTCGCGCGTGTTCCGGCGTCTGGCCGGGCCCGTCATGAGCGAGCCAACCCTCGGGGCACAGCATGTCGCGCGGCCTATTCCCCGCACACCCGCCACGCGGGATGTGATGCCTGAAAGGATGCCTGATCTCTTTGAAGGGGATCAGCTTGTCGTCCTGGGTCGATACTTGTCTACGGCTGATGGTGTTCGTTTGCAGTTGACAGGAGACTACCTCGGACAGCAGCGAACCTTTGAGTTTTCCATCGATCCGGCGCGGGCGACTTCGAGTAATGCCTTCATCCCGCGGCTCTGGGCCTCCCGCAAGATCGCCTACCTGCTGGATGAAGTACGGCAGGCTGGCGTGAGTGGCGATGTCCGCACCGACCCGCGCACGAAGGAACTTATCGACGAGGTCGTCAAGCTCTCGATGCGATGGGGCATTCTCACGGAGTACACATCCTTCCTCGCCGAGGACCCCTCCGGCGCACCGATCGCCGTTCGTGATCACGATGAGCAGGTCCAGCTTGCCATGGAGACCGCGGCCAGCCGCACGGGTGATCGATCGGGCGCTGGTGCGGTGAATCAGTCGCTCAACCTCAAGGCCGGCCAGATGCAGGCCTGCGCCAACGTCGACAACCGTTTCTGGGGCGCGGACATGAAGCAGCAGCGTGTCACGACCGTGATGCAGATCGCCGACCAGACCATGTTCTGCCGAGGCGGCAAGTGGATCGACAGCAACCTGGTCGACAAGCCCGCGCTCGAAACGCCGGATGTGAAGATCACCTTCGGCTCACCAGAGCACTTCGAACTCGTGCGCCACCTCGCGGCGACCGATCAGGGCGGAGGCCGCCAGGCTCTCCTCGCCCTCCGCGGCGCGGTTTACATCCTCGTCGACGGCAAACGGATTCTGATCTGCGAGCCCGAAGACCCATGCTGACCTGACCCCCCACTCCGCGAAGCAGCACCACCAACATCTCAATCTCTCCGTCGAAGGCCGGGACCAAAATCCCGGCCTTCTTTCTTTCGTCACGCGACCCTGTTGCGGCGACACCTCGGGCGATACACTCCTGCCCACACTCGCCGGAGTGGCGGAACTGGCAGACGCAGCGGACTCAAAATCCGCCGGGCTCAACCCCCGTGCAGGTTCGATTCCTGTCTCCGGCATTCTCGTGTCCGTTCGCCCCGCCCATCCCCTCCAAGGATTGGATTATCCAATCAAAATACAAACATTTTTACTCGGACTGAAACCGCCGGAATCTCCGGTGCGAACCATTGAGTGAGATGTGGTCTGCCCCCCGAGAGCACGGCATCCCCAGAACAGGTCAGTCTCGCGCGCAACTTTTCCACTTGGATTGATGGCTTCAACGATGTTGATCGCCGCACTACCGTCTGCCAGCGGGCCAAAGTCGTTCATCCCCCGCGAGAGGAAGAGGCCTTCCGTGAGGCCAATGCCGCAGCCAATCAGCTCCCTCCGCGCGGTGCATCCGCGCGACTTGGTTGTCCGCGCCTTCACGCTCATCGAGATCCTCGTGGTCATCGCAATCCTGGCGACGCTGCTCGCGCTGCTGCTCCCAGCGGCGAAGGGGACCATCGCGTCTGCACGGTCGTTCAAGTGTCAGATGGCTCTGCGTTCCAGCGCTTTCGACTTCACGACTTTCGCCGATGACACGCTGCACCCCAACCGCGGCGATGATGAGGATCTGCCGGGCAAGCGATCGTTCCGCCTGGAGACGTTCATCGATTATCAGTACGGAATCGACGAGTTCTGGATGTGGGGGAACCAGGCGAGCCAGTCTCTGCCCGACACCCACGGAAACGACCCGTTGCGGTGTGCTGAGGTGCGAGGTCCCGTGACAGCTTGGGCGGCCACGCCATGCACAGAAGGTGCCATCCAACCACCTCAGAGCGTGTCGTACGGCTTCAACATCCGCCTTCGCTACTCCGAGCGTCAGCAGCAGGCCGGACGAAACCCGCAGGTCCTTCTCAGCAGCCGAATACTCGAAGGGCAAGGGGGGATCTCGTCAAGTTCGATCCCGCTTTCGTGGGATGTGGATGGCTTACGCGCCGCTCAACTCAACGCCAACCCGCTGTTCTCCGGGCCGACCTTGGGAAGCACCACCCTGTTTGCGAACAACAGATACTGGTATCCGGCGCTTCGACACAACAAAGCGTTGAACATCTCGTTTGTGGACGGGCACGTTGACTCCAGCCGTCGCCCGCTTGATCAGCCCAACTGGGCATGGGGATTCGACCCCGGCCGATGACCGATTTCCGCCACGTGTCCGAACAAAGTGTGTAATCTGTCACGCGGCGGCCACCTTCTGGCCCTGCCCCGGGACTCGTCATGTCGCTTCAGACAAAGTTCGCACTTCTGCTGGGAGTCATCGGACTGAGTGTGCTTCTCACACTCTCAGCGAGTGTCTGGGCGGTCCACCACATGCAGCGTGAGGTGCGGAGCCCGTTTGCGATCATGTCCTCCGCGTTGATTGAACTGCAGACCATCAAGCTCTCAATCGAGAAGCAGCGCGACCTGCTGCTCAACGGCTCACCCTCTGACGAGCAGGCCTCGCCTGTTTCAGATCATCTGCCCGAACTCTTTGAGACTGAGAATCTGCGAGTCGCCGCAGCGATGAAGGCCATGGCCGCCAACGAGGCCGTGGTCACCGTCACCGGCAAGACTTCTCTTGCCAACCTCCGCATCCGACTCTCCGAGTCACGCGAGATCAGTGAACGCTGGCTCGTTGCCCCCAACGATCAGGACCTAGCCGGGATGCTCGAGTCGCTGGAGCACGCCTTCGCCCTCATCCGGCGGATCGAGCAGCGCATCGTCGAAGACACCAATCGGTTCGTGATGCGCGCG
>JBBRUT010000236.1:0-3830 GCA_038247555.1 Phycisphaerales bacterium
AGCCATGACCATCAACGGTGCAAATCCTGGTGCATTCCCAACGAATCCCTACCACATCGCGCGTGCCTATGGCGCGCAATCTGCACCCAATGTCGGTCCGGTGAAGCCCGTCCAGCGCGCCGTCACCACTGCTGTCGAGCCGGTGTCTCCGGTCTCGCGCGATAACGGTGCAGGCGTTCTCCGCGATGAGGGTCTTCAGCGACTCGTCGCCGGGATCGTGCCCGGCGGGGTGGCGTTTGATCCCAGCGGCAATGCGCGGCCGAGCGGGGCTGGGGGTGGGGCTCTCCCCTTCTACCGCCATCCCGCTGACAGGAACGCCGCGGCGACCGCCGTTTCCGTCGGACGCTCGCTGGATATCCAGGGCTAACTGAACAAAGGGTGCGCGATTGAACGCTCAACTCCGCGGCGGGGCCCAGCAGTTGCCGGCGCGAAGCGAGCTCTCGCGACACTGGGGCCTGCAGGATGGCCTGGTCTTTCTGAACCACGGATCTTTCGGCGGGTGCCCGCACGCGGTACTCAAACAGCAGGACCTGTTCCGCGCGCAGCTCGAGCGCGAGCCCATCCGCTTCATCGTCGAAGAGCTCGAGCCTCTGCTCGATGCCGCCCGCTTCGCCCTGGCGAAGTTTGTACATGCCGATCCCGAAGGGCTGGCGTTTGTTACGAACGCGACCACCGGCGTGAACGCGGTCATGCGGAACCTCCGGCTCGCGCCCGGCGATGAACTGCTCACCAACAACCACGAGTACAACGCCTGCAACAACGCGCTGCGGTTCGAGGCCGACCGCACCGGCGCAAAGGTCATCGTCGCCGAGATCCCGTTCCCTATCCGGAGCGAAGATGAGGCCGTCAGCGCGATCCTTGCGGCCGCTACGCCGCGGACCCGCCTCTGCCTGCTCAGCCATGTCACCAGCGCAACGGCCATCATTCTTCCGGTGGAGCGCATCGTGCGGGAACTCGCCGCCCTCGGCATCGACACGCTCGTCGATGGCGCGCACGCCCCGGGCATGGTGGAGACCGATGTCGCTCGCATCAACGCGGCGTACTACACGGGCAACTGCCACAAGTGGATGTGCACGCCCAAGGGCGCGGCGTTCCTGCATGTCCGTGCCGATCGCCGCGAGGGTTTCCACCCTCTGGTCATCTCCCACGGCTACAACTCCAAACGAACCGACCGCTCCCGCTTTCGCCTCGAAGCCGACTACATGGGTACCGCCGACATGAGCGCGGTGCTGTGCATCCCCAGTGCACTCGCGTTCATGGGTTCGCTGTTCGACGGCGGATGGCCGGAGGTTCGCCGCCGCAACCGCGAGATGGCACTCGCCGCCCGCAAGCTGCTCTGCGAGCGTCTGGGGGGCGAGCCGCCCGCACCCGAATCAATGATCGGATCGATCGCAACCGTGCCGCTGCTGGCCCGCACCGAAGCAGAGGCGGCGATCCCCACGCGGCACCACGACTCGCTGCAGGATCGTCTCATCAAGCAGTGGCGGATCCAGTCGCCCATCGTGATCTTCCCACTCGGCGGCAATCGCCGCTGGGTCAGGGTTTCGGGTCAGGTGTACAACACCCTTGCCGAGTATGAATACCTCGTTGATGCGCTTCTGGCCGAAGGGGTGGCGGTGCAGTCGCCGCGATAGCCGGAAGGCCGGCCGGTTTTCCGGCTGCGATAGCCCGGATTCTGGTGGCGGAAACCACAATTTGAACGTAGGCTCAAGGTGTCTCCCGGAGCTCCAAGATGACCACCTTCGCCCCTTCCGCGACGACCCGCAAAGCCCCGCCAGCCCCCCCCGCGGCGATCACACCCAAGCTGCGGCCCCTGGTCGACTATCTCGAAACGCTTCAGGGTCGTGCCGACCTCGATGTCCTCTCCGGCCTGCTCCAGAACATGGAGACCACCCGCGCCGATATCGCGCCGTTCTGCATCTTTGGCGCGCGCGGCTATAAGCGCAACACCATCAGTGCATCTCCCTGGTATGAACTTCTCGCGCTGTGCTGGCGCAGCGGGCAATGTTCAACCATCCACGACCATAACGGCTCCAGCTGCGCGTTCAAGGTCATCGAGGGTCAGGGCACCGAGATCCGCTTCGAGAAGACCCATTCCGGGCTCGTCTGCCCGGTCGTCTCAAACACGATGGACCCTGGCTACATCTGCGCGGCAGAGGATGCCGACATCCACCAGGTCGCCAATATGCAGGCGCCGGGCAAGGACCTCATCACCCTGCACATGTACTCGCCCCCCATCAAGCGGATGACCACGTACTGCTACGGCGAGACCCGCCCGCTGGTCGCCGAGGGTTGGATCGACGGCGACGGGGTGTAAGCGCTCCGCCGGGTAAGCGATCCCGGCGTGCATTCTCACTGAAACTTCGAATCGTATTTTGTAAGGTACCAGGTGTGTTTTCGGGCTCGTGGGCCCTTATACTCCGTTTGTCCGATGGTCACTCAGGGTGGGGTTGAAACGGAGGCTCACTGTGGAAGCATTCGACCGGATCAAGAAACTGGTCGCCGAAGTGGATGAGGACGTTGCCAAGTGCGCTGGTGGCAATCGTGCCGCGGGCACCCGCGTCCGCCAGGTAATGCAGGAAATCAAGAACGCTGCCCAGGAAGTCCGGCAGGCCGTGCTGGATCAGCGGAAGAAAGAGGAAACCCCGGGATGAGCGGATCCGTGGCCCCAGAACAGGCCAACGCTCAGGTAGCCCGGACCGGCGGGAACGGCACGGTCGCGGCCGCGAAGCCCGCGGACTTGCTCTTCCCGCTTGAGGGCATCGACCTGACCCAGCGGCTGCACGATCGTGCCCAGATCGCCACTGTCAATGCGCACCGTGGCGACATGGCGCTCCTCGACAACATCGTCTGGATCAGCTCCGATTTCCGCCAGAGCATCGCCCTCAAGATCCCCAAGCCCGACGAGTTCTGGGTCGCCGGGCATTTTCCCGGCAAGCCCATGTACCCGGGCGTCCTTATGGTCGAATCCGCGGCCCAGCTCGCCGCGTATCTCTACAACATCCGGCAGGACAAGCGACTCCTCGCCGCCTTCACACGGATTGACAACTGCTCCTTCCGCAACTCCGTCGCTCCCGGTGATGATCTCTACCTGCTCTGCCAGGAAGTGAAGTGGTCCCGCCGCGGCTTCGTGTGTGATATTCAGGGTCTGTGCGACGGCAAGGTTGCCTTCGAAGCGAAGATTTCCGGGCTTGCAATCGGTGAGCAGAAGGCCGATTGATCCTTCCCCGCGGGGCCGACCGGAGCCGCCATGCAGCCCGCGCCACCGGCACTCCTCGACCTTGGTGGCTTGGGGGAAGCGGGGGGGTTCTTCACCCACAGAGCGATCATCACAACCGATCCGGTTGCCGATGCGCTCCCGCTCCCCGCATCCCGCGGCGTCGTCGTCATGCGCGGCGATGATTCGCGTCCCGTCTTCCTCGCCGCGACCGGCGACTGCCGCGCCCTCGCACGGCGCAAGCTCGCCCCGGCCGAACGCGGCGTCCGCGCCGGCGTCGATCTTCGCAGCATCGTGCGCGAGGTGCACGCCATCGAATGCGGCGCGGCCTTCGAGGCCGACCTGATTTATCTGCTCCAGGCCCGCAGCCTCATGCCCCACGCCGCTCGCCTTGTCGCCGAGCGCTGGCGATCGTGGTGGGCACAGATCGACCCTGCCGCCGACTTCCCGGAGTGGAGCAAGACCGACCTGGCCGTTGGCGCGGTCGCCCCACGCTCGGCATCGACCGCAAAGGGATTGATCCGCAACGCCGCGGCGGGGGGGGCGGGGGGTGCGGGGGGGTGCATCGTCGGGCCATTTGCCGATAAGGACGCCGCGGGCCGCTGCACCGAGC
>JBBRUT010000237.1:0-3805 GCA_038247555.1 Phycisphaerales bacterium
GCCAACTTCCACTCGATCTACTTCCAGATCCTCGCCGAGCTGGGCCTGCTGGGCGTGATCTGCTTTGGGATCTTGCTCTGCGTTGTGTTCTGGAACTACTTTGCGCTATGGCGTCTGGCCCGGCAGAACAGTGTCCCGACCCGCTGGGTCTTCACCGGTCTGGCTTTCACCATGGCGCCTCTGGCCCACGGCGTCGCCGAAGCCAGCACGCTGATGCCCGGCACCATCAACCTGCTAATGCTGGGCATGGGCTTTGCCTTCACCGGACCGCTGCGGGAGATGATCCTAAACGGCGAGCTGGGTTCGACCGTGCCGATCGATGAGGACCACAGCGCCTGGGATGAAGAAGACCCCGAGACGTATGCCGACTACGGGCCCGACACACAGACGGCCTGAGCTATCGCAGTGCCGGCACCAGTTCGGTCACCACAGGCCAGTGGTCGGACTGCCCCGCATCCAGCCGTGTCCAGCCGCGGACTTGCACACCCCCACTGACAAACACGTCGTCGATGGCGATCGTCATCGGCCATCGCGACCGGAGATCGGTCCACTGGCCCAGATCAAAGACCGCTGGATATGTTCCCGCCGCAGAGAGCAGCGGCTTGCCGCGGCGAAGCCCACCTTCGAAGAAGAGTTCGCGGCTGCGCCAGCCGGAGGGTGTGGAGTTCAGGTCCGCCAGAACCACCACCGGCAGACCTTCTGACTGCATCTTGCGGGCAATGATGGCCACGCTGCCAACGACCTCGTTCCCGTGCGCCCACCGCTCAGCGCTTCGCGGGGATCGAGGGTGGATGGCGATCAGCCCCCATCGCTGGTCGGCTCCTGAGCCGATGGCCCCGCCGGGAACGGTGAGCACGCCGGCGATGATGTCGTCAACAACTCCATCGGCCGCAAGACCGTCGAGGGGATACTGCTCCAGCGGCCAGCGCGACAGGACCACCCCCGCGCCGACTCGGTCCCCCTCGCCGCGGACGCGGTACTGGCGCCGGAGTCGATACGGATACTCCGTCTCCAGGGCATCGCCATAGATCACTTGTGTCTGGAGGGCCACGCTGGGTTCAGCGATAGACGCAACATCGGGCAGGGCGGAGCGGAGCGTGGCAAGAACTTCCTCAGGGGGGCGCTTGTGGCTGGCGTTGTAGTGGAACATCCGCACCGCGCCGGGCACGCGGCCAGCGGGGTCGAAGCCCCGCGGCATGATCGCGCCGCGGCCGGTGGCGAGGATCCAGATGTGCATGAGGCACGCAAGCGCCGCGAGCACGAAAAACACGCGTCGCCGCAGCATGAGCCAAAGGAGCGCCGAAGCCATCGTGATGATCAGCCCCTGCGCCGCGAGGTTGGCCAGCAGGTCAGCCCGCCAGGATGCGCCCGCCGCAAGCCACGCGAGCGCCCACGCCCACAGCGCGATGAGCAGCAGGATCGAGAAGATCGTCACGATGCGCGAAGGTCTGCGCGGAGCCCCGCGGCGTGGGCGCGGCGGGCGTGCCTGGAGTTCCCGCGGGTCTTGAGCTCGAACATCTTTGCCCACCGGTAGTTCCTCAGGCCAGAGACTTCGACCACGCCCACTGGCGGGCGACACCCTCATCAAATGGAGTTGCGGGGGAATAGTCGAGTTCCGCCGCGCTGCGGGAGAGGTCGGCCCATGTCCGTTCGACATCGCCGGGCTGCGTGGGGAGAGACTTGATCCGTGCTTCCTTGCCCACCGTCCTGGCGATGGTGGCGATCATCTCGCTCAGCGCGACAGGCGCGTTGCCGCCGAGATTCCAGATGCGGTATCCGAAGCGATCGATGCGGTCGTAGGAAGCGATGACGCCGCGGACGATGTCGTCCACGAAGGTGTAGTCGCGGCTGGATCGGCCATCGCCGAACATCGGGACTTCCTCGCCGCGGGAAACGCGCCCGAGGAACTGGCTGATGGCCAGGTCGGGTCGCTGCCGCGGTCCAAAGACGGTGAAGAATCGCAGGCAGGCGGTGGGTATGCGGTTGAGGTGCCAGTGGCTATGGGCGATGAGCTCGCAGGATCGCTTGGTCGCCGCATACGGTGACACCGGCCCGCTGACATCGTCATCTTCGGAGAACGGCACCTTGGCGTTGTTGCCATAGACGCTGGAGCTGGAGGCCATGACAAAGCGGGCGACCCCAGCCCGGCGGGCGGCCTCGAGGAGCACGCTCGTCCCGAGCACGTTGGCCCGGGTGTAGCCGACGGGGTCAGCAATGCTCGGCCGGACCCCGGCCTTGGCGGCAAGGTGGATAATGCCCACGGGCTTGGAGAGGGCATTCAGAGCGTTCATGGCGTCGGCATCGCAGATATCAGCGCGGACAAGCTCAAACGCACCGGCGGAGCCTGCGGCCTTCTGCACGGCATCAATGTTGCGGGCCTTGGCCGCCGCGTCGTAGAAAGGGTCAAAGTTGTCGATGCCGATGACGCGCTGGCCGCGGGCAAGCAGAGCCTGGCAGACATGCGAGCCGATGAACCCTGCCGCGCCGGTGAGGATGATGGGTCCGGAGGTTTGCGGCATGTGGGCTCCTTCCCGCGGCGGACGGGATGCTCACGTCCAAAAACAAAGCAGGGCGCCATCGTAAGACAGCGCCCCGCTGGAGGAGAGAGAGATCAAGGGGAAGTTCGGACGCTATCGACACGGGGCGGGGCGGGCTCTTGAAGTTTCCAGTCGCCAACCCGGCAGCATGCCGATCCAATCCGCAAAGGCCACAAACCAAGACCAACTGTCCTGATCATTGGCTCAGAAAGAGCCGCAGACCAAGGCTTTTACGCAGAGTCTCATGAAACGGTTCTGATTGCAAGATGTTCTCTTCCGAGCTTGGGGAACTTCGCATATTTGTGCGACGGGAGGTCCGAGAACACACGGACGACCGCGCAGACGGTGCGCCACCAGCCTATGGGGTACGGAATCCGCACATGGCCCTAGCGGGTGTATAGCTGCGGTCGCCCGAACTTGCATGCACGAACGTTCACCGTGCGGCGGGCATCAATCCGGGTTGGCACGCTTGGGCCTGCGCGCGGGGGGAGCATCGTTCTCAACATCCTCGGGGCGAGGAACATCGACCTCGTTCATTCCGGGCGCGGGTTTGTCGCCGCGTGGCGAGGAGGGCTTGCCGCGCTGGCGGGCGGGCCCGGGGTTGCCATCGCGTGCGACATTCTCGAGGCGCTCAAGCAGGACCTCCTGCTGCTCCGGAGACAGCCGCTCAAAGAGCCGCATGAGGCGTTCGCGCCGCTGCGCATCGGCAGTCGCGGGCCGCGCACGCTCGGGTGCGGTGGGCTTGGCTTTGGGGTCTGCCTGTGAATCGCCCGTCATCGTGTCCTGGCCGGGCGCGCCGCCGGGCTGCCGCTCGGCCATGCGCTGGCGGACATACATCTCCTCACGGCGCTTGGCCTCGCGCTCGCGGAACTGATTGAGTTCGGCATCGACCGCCTCGCGCTGCGCGGGCGAGAGCTTCTCCCACACTCGCGTGATGTAATCTTCGATCCGCGGCGCCCCGGACATCAGCTCGCGCAAACGCTGCCGCGCCGTTTCCTTTTTGGCTTCCTGCTCGGCGTTCGCGGCGTCATCCATCATCGCCGGGGCGCTCTCGCTCATGGCCGGCTCGCCATCGCGCTCTCGCTCCGCGCGTGCCCGGCGCTGCTCGCTGGGGCTCTGCGGCTGCTGGCCGCGGGCCGGGCGACCGATCGCACGGTCAATCTCCTGCGCTGCGCGGCCGGAAAGATTGGCATCCTTGCGCAGCTCCATCAGCTCTTCGCGATGCTCCGCCATGTATTTCCGAACCGCCGCGCGGAGATCATCCGAGA
>JBBRUT010000238.1:0-3776 GCA_038247555.1 Phycisphaerales bacterium
AAAGAGGTCGCCCGGCTGCGCCAGCGACAGCGTGATTGGGAGGGGCACGAAGCCGACATCCTCGAACCCGATGCCCCCGAGCACCCGCCGCGATTCCGCCTGATCGGCGAAGCGGAACATGGGCGGGCCGGGCGGGACGCCGATATCAGGCACGCCCCACGCCTTGACCGCCCCCAGCACGATCTCGAATGGCACCGTGCGCGGCGGCGGCTCCCACACTGTGAACGCCAGTCGCCCGCGGGGCCTGAGCACTCGCCACGCTTCCGCGAGGGCCCTGTCGGGGTCGGCCAGGTGCAGGATGCCGAAGTTCATCACCACCGCGTCGAAACTCGCGTCGGGCAGGTCCAGATTCTCGGCATCGCCCTCGCCAAACTCGACGCCGGGCCACTTCCGCCCCGCCAGCGCGACCATCTCCGCGGCGAAGTCCAGGCCCAGCACGCTGGCTCCCTGCGCGGCCGCGGCGGCTGCAACATACCCCGGCCCGCACGCCACATCCAGCACGCGCACCCCGGGGCCGATGCGGGCGGATTCGAGCATCGGCGCGATTGCCTGGCCGGTCGCGCCGCCGAAGGCCGTGTCGTAGCGTTCGGCGACATCCCGCCACCCGCGCAGTTCGAAGTGCTTGAAAGGTTGGAACGCTCGCTCGGGGTCTTGTGTCATGAATGGATCTCAGTTCGTCTTGGCGTGACTCTTCACATACTCCCGCGCGATCGGCTCGTAGAGCGGGTCCACCATCCGCATGGCCTTGGGTTATGCGGGGGTGGGGGCGTGCGCGGGGGCGATCGGGTTCATCTCAAAGTGCTCCAGCGCGGCGGCGACGATTGATGTGTACGTGTACACCGGCCCGCCGCCCATCATGACCGCGACGCCCGCGGCATCCATCACTTCCTTGGGCGTCGCCCCGACCTTGAGGCACTTCTCAACGTGCGTGTAGATGCACGGCTCGCAGCGAGAGACTACGCCGCAGGCCAGCGCGATGAGTTCCTTGTGCTTGACCGAGAGTCCGCCCTCGCCGCCGTCCTTCATCAGGCCCTGAAAGAACGGTCCGAAGGCCTTGCCGATGTCGGGGCCCTTGGCCTTGGCAAGGTTCATACGGGCGGGCCAGGTTTCGTAGAACGCAGATGCGGTGCTCGACATGGTGAGGTTCCTGAGTGGAGGAGATCGGATCGTCCTGAAGCCGTAACGAACACGCGTCGCGTGCATCCCTTGGAGGCGTGCGGCCGTGGAGAGGTTCCCAATGTTTCCCGACGCCATGTTGGCCACATGACCAGCCGGTCACTCGATGGTACGGTTCGCCTGTCGCTGGGCCTTGGCCACCGCCGCCGCGCGCACGGAGATCGCCCGTACCCTGCTCACGCCGTGTGCGCGCCGCCCGCATCCAGAACCCCCTGCCATGAACACGCTCCAGCAAACGCTCTGCAAGATCCTGCCGCGTTCGTGGCTCGCCGCGATCGGGCTCCTCGTCACCCTGGTCTGGCTGTATGTCTCGATCCTCCGCCTGCTCGCCAAGCCGCAGAGTCGCGATTAAGCTACCGCATGCGCAAACCATTCGTCGGCGGAAACTGGAAGATGAACCTCGATGCCGCGGCGTCCCGCACGCTGGCGGATGACCTCGCCCGCGTGATCGCCACCGACAGGCTTGATCAGGCCTGCGACATCGCGATCTTCCCTCCCTTTGTCTACATCCGCCACGTGCACAACGTCCTGCGCGACCGCTCCTCGAGCGTCATGCTCGGCGCACAGGATGTGTGGCCCGAGCCCAGCGGCGCGTTCACCGGCGAAGTTTCGGCCGCGATGTTGAAAGACTGCGGAGTCAGCGTCGTGCTGACGGGTCACTCCGAGCGGCGCCACATGATCGGGGAGGGCGATGAGCTGATCAATCGTAAGACCCGCGCTGCGCTCGATGCGGGGCTTCAGGTCATCCTGTGCATCGGCGAGAAGCTCGAGGAGCGCACCGCAGGCCAGACCGATGCGGTCAACGAGCGTCAGCTCCGCGCAGGCCTGGCCAACGTGCCCGCCGGGCACCTCAACCGCCTGACAATCGCCTACGAACCCGTCTGGGCGATCGGAACGGGCAAGAACGCTACCCCTGCTGACGCTCAGGATGCTCACACCAAGTGCCGCGCGGTCCTCGCGTCCCTCTTTGGGGCAGACGCCGCCGGCCGCATCCGAATCCAGTACGGCGGCTCTGTGAAGGGTTCCAACGCTGGGGAGCTGATGACCCAGCCGGATATCGATGGGGGTCTCATCGGCGGGGCCTCGCTCAAGGCGGAGGAGTTCCTGAGCATTGTCCGGGCCGCCGCGGCCGCCCCCGCCAAGGGCCGCTAGGGTTCGATAACGGTTCCTTTCTATGCAGTGCTGGCGTCTGACCTGTGCCATTCCTAGAGTTGCGACCCCCCAAAGGACGCACGATGATCCCCATGCTCGCACAAGTTCCGCAGATCGCCATCAACCTCATGGTGGTCGGCTTCCTCCTGGTCTGCCTGATCATGATCCTCACGGTCCTGATCCAGAAGCCACAGGGTGGTGGCCTTTCCGGCGCATTCGGCTCGGGTGCAGGCTCGGGCCAGACCGCCTTCGGCGCTCGCACCGGCGATGCGCTCACTGTCGCAACCATTGGCATTTTCGTGCTTTACATCCTCGCGGCGATCGGCCTGAACTACATGGTCCGGCCCACAACCATCCCCCCCGCAGAGGTTCAGGCCGTCGGCACCAGCGAGACGCCCGCCGAGGGCGACGGCGCTGCGACCCCGCCTACCACCCCCACCACCGGCACGACCGCGCCCGGGGTCATTGAACTCAAGCCGAGCGCCGGTCCCCCCGGTCTCGTTCCCCCGGCATCCGGCACCCCCGCCGGCACCCCGCCCGCCGGCACGGAGCCCGCGGCAGAGCCAACCACCGATCCCGCTTCGCCGCCCGTCAACCCACCATCTGCCGAGCCGACCGAGCCCGCAGCCGATCCCGAAACTCCGACGACACCTCCGGCCAACCCCGGTTGATCACTTCCCGATCGCCAAGGAGCACGGTTTGATCCGCAGCATGACCGGGTTCGGAGAAGCCTCCAAACACGTGGGCGCGGCCCACTACTTCGTCGAGGTTCGCTCCCTCAACAGCAAATACTTTAAGGCGATGATCCGCCTCCCCGATGAGCTCCAGGCCCTCGAGGCGGAGCTGGAGACGATCCTCCGCCACAAGCTCGCCCGCGGCTCGGTCTTCATGACCGCCAAGCACGCCGATGCCTCCGGCGGCGCTGCGTACACCATCAATCAGGCCGCGCTGGCAAGCTATCTCCAGCAGCTTTCCGCGCTGCCGCAGATCGGCGCCCAGACCATCAAGATCGACATTGGAGCGCTGATCGCCCTGCCCGGGGTCCTGCAGCCCCCGGCCGATGAGGAGCAGCGCCTCGCCCACGCCCGCGCCACACTCACCGAACTGGTGAACCGTGCGTGCGACGGCGTCCTGGCGATGCGCCTTCGCGAAGGCGAAGTCGTCCGCGCGGACATGATGACGCATCGAATCGTCATCGCCGATCGCCTCAAGCTCGTCAGCGCCCGGGCCCCGATGGTCATGGCCGAGTATGAGAAGCGGCTGAAGTCCCGAATCGCCGGAATGATCAAGGAACTCGGCGTCACCGTCGAACCGGTCGATGTCGTCCGAGAGATCGGCATCGCCGCCGAACGGGCCGACACCTCCGAAGAAATCAGCCGGCTGACCGCCCACATCGATCAGTTCGCCGAACTCCTCTCAGGACCCGACCCGCGCCCCGTCGGCCGTAC
>JBBRUT010000239.1:0-3763 GCA_038247555.1 Phycisphaerales bacterium
CCCTCCGCCGCCGCGGCCTGCAACTCCCTCATCCCCATCGTCTCCGAGATCCACCCCAACTCCACGACAACCGCCGCCTACACCCAACCCCGCGATACCTACGACCACCTCTACCACGACCTCCGCTCAACCTTCACCGAACTCTCCGCGACCTAGCCTCAACTCCGACTTCTTCAACCTCCCCAAAGGGAGAGGTGGCCGCCGAAGGCGGGGGGGCGGCCGGTGGGGGCTCCTGCCTTCTCTACTTCCTCTCCCGTTTCTGCGTCTCCTCTGCGACCTCTGCGTACTGCCTTTCAACCTCCTTTCCGAGTTTGCTATTTGCTCATTTGCCATTTGGAAATGTTCCCATGCCCCTCCTCGACCTCCGCTCCCAATCCACCCGCCGCTCCCCCAGCGAAACCGTCAAGCACCTCAAGTCCTTCTCGCTCGACCTGAAGTTCTCCGCCGGCATCTGGTTCTTCTCCCCCGCGCACAGCCGCTTCCACGACAAATACTCCGCCGACCTCACCATCGAGCAGCGCCTCGACATCGCAAGCAAACTCGCGAGGCAAGGCCTCGCTGCGCTCGAAGCCCACTACCCCAACGAGATCAACGAAGACAACGCCGCGCTCTGGCAGACCTTCAGCCAGCAGACCGGCATCCGCATCCTCACCGTCATCCCCCTCCTCTTCTGGGACAAGCAGTTCGAGTTCGGCTCGCTCTCGAGCCCGCTCCCCACCCCGCGCAAGGCCGCGATCGACCGCACCATCGGCGCGCTCAAGCTCAACAAGCAGCTCAACACCGATTTCGCCGTCGTCTGGCCCGGCATCGACGGCTACGAGAACGGCTTCGGCCTCGACTTCGCCTCCGCCCGCGCGCGCTTTGCCGAGGGCCTCGCCGAAGCACTCGACGCCGTCCCCGGCGTCCGCATCGCGTTTGAGCCCAAGCCCTACGAGCCCCGCGGCCACATCCTCTACGGCACCACGCCCGAGGGCATTATCCTCGGCCGCGATGTCGAGGCCATGCTGCGCCACGCCGACAACAAGAAGCTCCTCGCCGACGGTCACAAGCTCGTCTGCATGAACCCCGAAGTCGGCCACGCCCTCATGGGCCTCGAAGATGGCGCCTACGCCTACAGCTGGCCCCTCTCAGAGTCCCGCCTCGCCCACACCCACTGGAACAGCCAACCCCTGGGCAACTACGACCAGGACCTGGGCGTCGGCGTCATCTCGCCGGAAGTCACCGAAGGCATCATGTACACCCTCAAGCTCCATGGCTACACCGGCTACTTCGGCATCGACATCAACCCCGAGCGCACCCCAGTCGACATCGCGCTCCGCAACTCCTTCGATGCCCTCCGCGCCGCCAACGACCGCATCGACTCCCTCGACCACGAATCCATCATCGCCTGCCACAACTCGCCCGACCGCGCCCGCGGCTGGCTCGACGCCTACCTCACCCGCGCCCGCGCCTCCCGCCCCGACAAGCTCACGCCCCTCCCGCGGCTGGTCTGACGCTCACCGTGGAACGGGCATCCTGCCCGTGTGTCGGCTCTCTGCTTCCCGTGGTGGAGTTCTCCACCTCGACCCGCACTTTGGGCGGACGAGATCTCTTCGAAGCCTCAACTCTGCTTCACTGCGCCGTGGCCCAAACACTCTGCCGGTTCGATCTTGCACCTCTGCGCGCGGGAATCACGGCGGCGGAAATGGCCTGTTCCACCCGGCAAGTTCGGGAAAGATGATGAATGGAGCGACGACGTGCAGGCGAGGATCGTCGCGCTTGGAATAAAAAGCCATCGGTCCGCAGGGGAGTTCTCGCTGGTACCAATCGGGTCGCTCGGGCGTGCTCGGCGTGACCGGGATCTCAAACGTGCCGGCAGTTGCCGCCGCCTTGAAGTTCGCCACCGGCTCCAACGTCCACGTCACCGTCCAGCCGGCTTCATCTCGTGCCGACCGTTCGCGAAGAGTTCCAGAAATGTTCAGCACGCCATACACGGACTCCCAGCGGAGCGGAGATTCGCCCGATGCGATCCATCCGGTATGCTCCCATTCCGGAAACGCGTAGCGCGGCCTGAGCAGCAGCCAGTCCCTCGCTTGAGAACTGAATGTCGCCGCGCAGCCCAGCAGGACAGCCGCGGCCGTGAAGCCGATGATCGCCCTTCGCGCGACACGGCGAGTAAAAACGCGGCGGCTGTTCTGATCCCACTGTGCCATCGCTCCCGATGCTCCGCACTCCGGACAGGTCTTCCCGTCCAATCCGATTAACGAGTAACCGCAGCGGGCACAAAGCACGCGATCCGCGATCGCTGCGCCCACAACCCTCGCCAGACTTCGTGGAAGCAGGACAACGCAGGCAGCAAGCGACATGACCATCCACACCGCAACCAGACACGCAAGTTGTACCGTACGAGGCCAAAGCCCCTCTTCGAGCGGAGCGGGCTGCTCAGCGCGCGCGAAACCGATGTACCACGTGAGCGCTGCGGCCAGGGCCGCCGTTGCCGCACTCCAAAGCCACGCTCCCCGCATGGCCCCGCACACGGCCCAGAACCTCTCGCCGTGGGAAGTGGCCAACGGCAGTACCTTCCGGCGGTACGACAGCATCCAAAGCAGAGTCCAAGCGAGCAGCGTTCCCCCGAAGAACGCCCCGACAATAATGAGTTTGCGCTGTGCGACCGCTTGCGGGTACCTCGCCAACATGGTGCGCCGTCTCGCATCGGCTGACACCGGGTACCCAGTGCGCGCAAGCCAGTAGGCGTACTTTGAGACAGTGTCCGGGGGGATGGCACGCGGCCCATCGCGGCGCAGGTCAGTCACGAACTTGTCGAAAAAATCCAAGCGGCTTTGCTGCAGCCGCTCAAACGTGACCAGCGCCGCGAACGCTGCAGGAAGTACGAACAGCAAAAGGGCGAGGACAACGGAGATGGGGACGGGACTTCTCATTAAAATCCCCGGCCCTGATCTCTCAGAGCCGGGGAGAACATGCTGTGATCGTTCGGCCTCTTGTTAGAACTCCCACCAATCCTCTTGGACAACAGTGCAGGGAGGCGACGATGCTGACGGACAGCCGGTGAGGGGCAGAGTTGCGGTCGCGCAGTTGTAGTATCTGATCCGGAGGTATACCCCGCCTCCCGGAAGCGTGCCGCGATCCACTTCGGAGCAGAGGCCCGTGGCGGGACAGGTGCAACCGGTCCATCCCGGAACGAGGGGATTGAAGGGTGGAGTGGGTGGATAGAGCGGCGGCGCTGGTGGCATACCGCCTGGCCATATCGGAAGGCGGCACTGAACCAGGGGCAACGTACAGGGCGGGCGCGGTGCCGACCCCGGCGGGAGTGGAGTGCTCGGGTGCCAAATTCCGACGTTTGTCTTCGGACATCCCGAAAACGAGACATACCTCACCGTCGTACCCGCGGCATACGCGCTGTGCTGCGCCAGCAGCACCGTCGCATCCAGCGGCGAGTCTAGATCAAACGGACCATCCATCACGCCGCTGGTCGTGTCGAGCAGCACGAACGCATCATCGAACTTCACGCCAACCAGCGGCAGCGAGCCGAACACGCCGAACGCCGCATCCACGCGCCACGCGGTGGCATTGCTCATCTGATCCGCCAGGAACTGGACAATGCCCTGTTCAAACCGATCCGCGTGGCTCTTCTGGCCCGTGATCAGCGCCCGCGCCTCCCGCCCCGAAAAGCTCACGCCTCTCCCGCGGCTGGTGTTGCTTGATCGCCTCGTGGGCTTCCACACTCAGGACACTTGTTCCCCGCAAGACCACGAAGGTCGTATCC
>JBBRUT010000240.1:0-3602 GCA_038247555.1 Phycisphaerales bacterium
CCTTGCCACCCGGCTCATCCTCGGCGGGAAGCCAGGCGTCAAGTACGGCCAGGACGAGAACCTCCGCATCCGGCGGTAAGCCGCCGCGATCAAGATCGCTCAGCGCCGCGCGGGCGCACTCGGAGCCGTCATAGGCGATGAGGATGCGCATGCTGGTCTCCAAGAGGATCATGGCGGCGGGGGAGCGAAGGGCAGTGCCGAAGTCCGTCTCGGGCGCCTGATCGTTGCCTCCTCGCACGCCTGAGGAGCGGCGTTCCGGCGGGTAATGGAAGTTTCCTTGCCGGGTGTTGTCGGCACCTTCGCGAACCTTACTCGAATGCAGCAAGGAGCTCTTTATGGACCGTCTCAAGTCGATCCTCGTCGCGGTGGACTTCTCGCCCTGCTCTGCGGATGCGTTCAAGCAGGCGGCCCGGATCGCTGCGTGGGACAGGGGGCGCGGCGGCGGGTATGGGCACGCCATCGTCGCCTTCGTGAAGGGAGAGGGATGCGACCTCGCGGTGCTAGGGACGAGGGCGAAGTGGAACCTCCGCGACTTCTTCTGGGGCACCATTGCCGAGCGCGTGGTCCGCGAGGCTCCATGCTCGATCCTCGCCGTCAAGCCCGCCCGCTTCGAAGGAATCGAGTAGACCAAGCCCTCGCTTCACGTCTCTGCCCCCAATGATCCCGGCATCGCGCGGCCTTCGTTCTGACCCCCTTGCACATCGGCCGTGGAAAGGCTCCTCATGCTCCGCGGCTCGCTCAGACTCGGCTCCCTGCTCGGCGTCCCGGTCTTTATCCACTGGACGTTCCTGATCCTGGTCGCCTGGCTCATGGCCGGGCCGCTCATGTCGGGCACCCCGGACGCGATGGCCCAGGGGCTGCGAACCGCCGGATTCATCGCGGCAATCTTCGGGTGCATTGTCCTGCACGAGATGGGCCACGCCCTCGCTGCCCGCCGCTACGGCATCGCCACCCGCGACATCACGCTCCTGCCCATCGGGGGCGTGGCGAGTCTGGAGCGGATGCCCGAGAAGCCCGCGCAGGAACTCGTCGTCGCGCTCGCCGGGCCGGCGGTGAACATCGCCATCGCGGCGATCATCATCCCCGCCGTGCTCGCCACCGAAGGCATGAGCGCGTTCACCGGCGCCGGGTCGAGCGCGGGGGCAGCCGGGGCCGTCGCGCTGCACCACACGCACTTCCTCGCCGCGCTCGGCGCAACCAACATCTTCCTCGTCGTCTTCAACATGATTCCCGCGCTGCCGATGGATGGCGGGCGGGTGCTGCGGGCGATTCTTGCGATGGCGACCGACCGCGCCAAGGCCACCGCCATCGCCGCGGCGGTCGGGCAGGTGCTCGCCGTGGGCTTCGTGCTCTTCGGGCTGTTCACCGGGCACGTCTTCCTGATGCTCATTGGCGTCTTCGTGTTTCTTGGCGCGGGGGCCGAGGCCCAGGCCGGGAAGGTCAAGTCCGCGCTCGATGGCCTGCAGGTGCGGGCGGCGATGATGACGCGCTTCCGCACGCTGCGGGCCTCACAGACGCTCCGCCACGCAGCCGAAGAACTGCTCGCGGGCAGCCAGCAGGATTTCCCGGTGCTCGCCGACGATGCCGACTCCGATAATGATGCAACTGCGATCGTCGGCGTGCTGACGCGCACGGACTTGGTGCGATCGATGGCGGCGGGGAAGATGGATGCGCCCCTCTCAACCATCATGCGCGAGGCCTGCGCGACCGTGGGTGAGAACGACGACCTGCGATCCGCGCTCGAACGCGCCCGCGCCTCGGGACAGCGCGAGGGAACACCCGGCCAGTCGTCCGCGGAGTGTCTCGTGATCGCCGTGGTGCGGCCCGACCCGCGCGATCCCGCGAGCCTGCGCATCGTCGGCCTCATCACGCCCGACAACCTCACCGAACTCGTCACGCTCCGCGCCGCGGCGAGGACGAACGTCGCGAAGCCAGCGACGTAGCCCGCCCCGGCGGGGAAGGTCCGCGGGCGGGAGGCGATGCACCACACGGCTTCGTGCGCCGAGTCCGCGACGCGACACGCGCGCCGTCAATCGCGATCATCGGCTCGTCAGGAGCGACACTTCACCTGGCGGGCGCGACAGGCAAAGAATCGCGTGCGACAGGCGAAGCGGCGGACGCGACAGGTCGTCTGTCGCGTGCGACACGCGGCTCAACGCGGTTGACAAGCCGATGATCGCACGCGACAACTCGCCCGGCGGGAGCCGGCTTGGCTCCACGCGTTCCCCGCAGAGGCGGTCTGAACCGGGCACCTCCTGCCCGCGTACCCAGCCCGATCGCGGAAGGTTCCTTGAGCATTGTTCCTCGTTGCTTCCTCTACCCTGATGCCAATGGCCAAGGTTCCTCGCGCTACCAACTCCGTGGGTTCGTCTCAGCACACCGCCCACCCCCTCCCCTGGCACGCTCGCGCGGCCGCGGAGGTGGTGCGCGAACTTTCATCCGATGCTCACCGTGGCCTGACCGCCGCCGAAGCCGCGGCGAGGCTGACACGGGACGGAAGAAACATCATCACCGCCAAGAAGGGCCGAGCGTGGTGGGTGCGGCTGCTCCTCCAGTTCCACGCGCCGCTTGTCTACATCCTTATCGTCGCCGGGGCCGTCACCCTCTTCCTCGCCGAGTACGTGGACAGCGGCGTGATCTTCGGCGTGGTCCTCGCCAACGCGCTTATCGGTTTCGTGCAGGAGCAGAAGGCCGTGAAGGCCATCGACGCCCTGTCGCGCTCCATGCGCATCGAGGCGACCGTCCTGCGCGACGGGCAGCGGCGCAGAGTGAACGCGGCGGAACTGGTCGCTGGCGACATTGTCCACGTCGAGCCGGGAGACAAGGTGCCCGCGGACCTGCGCCTCGTCGCGGTCAAGGATCTGCGCGTCGATGAGTCGATGCTCACGGGCGAGTCCAAGACCGTGGCAAAGAAGCCCGAGGCGATGGAGGAATCCGCCGTGCTCGCCGACCGCGCCGGGCTTGCCTACGCGGGATCGCTGGTGACGCGCGGCACCGGCGAGGGCGTGATCGTCGCCATCGGCGATGCCACCGAGGTCGGGCGGATCAACCAGATGATCGGAGCCGCCGACGACATCGCCACGCCGCTGACCAGGAAGATCGCGGGCTTCAGCAAGTTGCTCCTGTGGCTGATCCTCGCGGTCGCGGTGGTCGCGTTTGTCATCGGCATCCTGCGCGGCAACCCTTGGGAGGAGATGTTCAAGGCCGCCGTCGCGCTGGCGGTGGGCGCGATCCCCGAGGGCCTGCCCGCGGCGGTGACGATCATGCTCGCCGTGGGCGTCTCGCGCATGGCCCGCCGCAAGGCGATCATCAGGAAACTGCCCGCGGTCGAGGCGCTGGGGAGCACCACGGTCATCTGCTCGGACAAGACCGGCACGCTCACGCAGAACCAGATGACGGTGCGGGCGGCGTGGGCGGCAGGAACCGAGTACGAGTTCACCGGGGCCGGGTACGACCCGGCGGGGGAGGTGCGCATCGGTGGGGCGGCCATCGCGGCGGATGAGCATCTCGCGCTCGTCGAGATGCTCTCATGCGGCGCGCTGTGCAACGATGCCGCGCTGCTCCAGAAGGAAGGAACAGGGGGCCGCTGGGAAACCCACGGC
>JBBRUT010000241.1:0-3587 GCA_038247555.1 Phycisphaerales bacterium
GCCAGTTGGTTCAACAAGAGCTGGCTCGACTACACCGGCACGACGCTGGAAGAGAACCGGGGCTCGGGGTGGAAGGCGGTTCACCACCCCGACCACCTTGAGGCCGTCGCGGCCAAGTTCGAGCAGCACGTCCGCGAGAACCGGCACTGGGAGGACACCTTCCCCCTGCGCGGCAAGGGCGGCCACTACCGCTGGTTCCTCTCGCGGATGAAGGTCATCCGGGACGAGGCGGGGAAGGCGGTGCGGATCTTTGGCACCAACACCGATATCTCCGAGCAGCGGGAGGCCGCCGAGAAACTGCGGGCCAGCGAGGCCAAGGAGCGCGAGGCCCGGCTGGAGGCCGAGCGGGCCAACAGAGCCAAGGATAACTTCCTGGCGACGCTCAGCCATGAACTCCGCACGCCGCTCAACGCCGTGCTGGGCTGGACGGTGATCCTGCGGACCACCAAGTCCGCCAACGGCACGCCGATGTACCCGGATGTGGACCACGGGCTGGCGGTCATCGAGCGCAACGCCCGCATGCAGGCCAAGCTCATCGAGGATGTGCTGGATGTGGCCCGCGTCACCTCGGGCAAGTTCATCCTCGACATGCGCCCGCTGGAGCTCGCGGGCCTGGTCTTCGCGGCGGCGGACGCGGTGCGCCCGTCGGCGGCGGACAAGGGCCTGACGCTGGAGGTGGCGGGGGCCGCCGGGGCGGAGGGCGGGGGTGGGGCCGCGCCGGAGGCTCTGTGGGTGAGCGGCGATGCGGGGCGCCTCACACAGGCGGTCACGAACCTGCTCACCAACGCGGTGAAGTTCACGCCCAAGGGTGGGCGAGTGACCGTGCGCATCGAGCGCGGCAAGGACGCCGCGAGCGGTTCGGGCGTGGACATCGCCCGCGTCGTGGTGACAGACACCGGCATGGGGATCAACGCCGCGTTCCTCCCCAGCGCCTTTGACCGCTTCAAGCAGGCGGGAGAGGGGACCACGCGCTCCTACGGCGGCCTGGGGCTGGGGTTGTCGGTGGTGCGGCACATCATCGAAGCCCACGGCGGGACTGCGCAAGCGGCGAGCGAGGGAGAGGGCAAAGGCGCGACCTTCACGCTGGAACTGCCCACCACGCCGCAGACCGCGGCCGCGCCGGCCGCGGACACCCTGCCCGCCGCGCATGTGCCGCGCCTGGACGGCGTGCGCGTGCTGGTGGTGGACGATGAGGAGGACGCCCGGATGATGGTGGCCACGGTCCTGGAAAAGGCCGGGGCCCAAGTGCTGCTGGCCGCGACGGCGGAGGAGGGGCACCGGCAGGCGGTCAAGGCCAGCGAATCGGCACACATGCTGCACGTGATGGTCAGCGACATCGGCATGCCCGGCGAAGACGGCTACTCGATGATGCGCCGCGTGCGCGAGGCCCGGGCCGGCAAAGACCTCCCCGCCGTGGCCGTGACGGCCTTCGCGGCCCCCGAAGATAAACGCCGCGCTCTCGTGGCGGGCTTTCAAGCCCACATTGCCAAGCCCCTGGACCCGCACGAACTGGTCGCCACCGTGGCGGGGCTGGTGGGGAAAATCGCGCTTTGAGCCGGGGCCGGGTGGCCCGCCTTGCCCAGCACGAGAGGGCGAGCCATAGAGAGGTGTTTGGGGATCATTCATCGGGATGGGGAATCGTCACGATTCCGCCGAACGGTGGCAAGACCAACTACGTGTGGATGCGGTGGGTATCGCCCACCGGCGAACGCGGGCCGTGGAGCGAGCAGGCGCAGGCGACGATCGCGGCGTAAGTGCTCGATTCCATCCAAGCGACCTGGTACACCGCCCCGGTTTCTCGCAGGGGCGTTTTCGTTGCGCGGAGCAATCCCGCCGCGCTGGTCTTCCTGACCATGACGACCAGGCCGACCTTCCGCGCCGAGTTCAAGCCCGGCGAAGGCGGCAAAAGATGGGGGGCCGCCGTCTACATGACCCGCTGGGTCAACACGCAAGGCGAAAAGGGGCCGTGGTCGGAGATCGCGACGGCGACGGTGGCGGCGGGGTCGTTGGCACTGGCCGCGGTATGACCGACATCCCCGCCACTTGAGGCCGCGGCGGCGCGACGGACGCTGTTGGTGCGACCGGGTTCATCGCGAGCGGCTCGTGAGGGACAGGTGAACATACTCCGCGCTCGAAATGTGCTGGAGTTCTCCCTCACTGTCGATCGACACGACTTCCAAGAGACTTCTTCGGAAAGAGGCGGGGTTGTGCTACCATGTGCTCAGGATCATCGTCGCCTCCTCACCTCGTGGGGACAGGTGCGAACGAGGCCGAGCGAGAACCACCAGACGCCACGTTCAAACGCGTCCATTTGGCCAGGCCCGCCGACGTTGCTCGCAGGGTTCGATTTTTGCCTTGGACGAATCGCTGAGAGTCACGCAGCAACAACACCTTTCCAGGTGTGGAATCAGAGGCGCCGAGTCGACAATCCCATTCAGGCCGTGGCGATCGACGCCGAAGATGTGCTGCTCAAGACGGGCGCTCTGCAGAGCGCCATTTTCAACAGCGCCAACTTCTCGAGCATCGCCACCGACGCGAAGGGCGTCATCCAGATCTTCAACGTCGGGGCCGAGCGGATGCTCGGTTACACCGCCGCGGAGGTGCTGAACAAGAACACGCCCGCCGACATCTCCGATCCGCAGGAAGTGATTGCCCGCGCCAAAGCGTTGAGCGTCGAGCTCGGCACCCCGATCACGCCGGGCTTTGAAGCCCTCGTCTTCAAGGCCTCGCGCGGGATCGAAGACATCTACGAACTGACCTACATCCGCAAGGACGGCACCCGCTTCCCGGCGGTCGTGTCCGTCACGGCGCTGCGCGACGATCAGAGCACCATCATCGGCTATCTGCTGATCGGCACCGACAACACCGCGCGCAAGCAGGTTGAGGAACGCGTCAGGGCCTCGTTCAAGGAAGTCAGTGACTTCAAGGCCGCGTTGGACGAGCACGCCATCGTGGCCTTCACGAATCCGCTCGGCAAGATCACTTATGTCAACGACAAGTTCTGCGCCATTTCGAAGTATTCCCGCGGCGAGTTGCTGGGGCAAGACCACCGGATCATCAACTCGGGCCACCACTCCAAGGAGTTCTTCCGCGAGATGTGGGCGACCATCACCCACGGCCGCACCTGGAAAGGCGAGCTGCGCAACACCGCCAAGGACGGCTCTGCCTATTGGGTTGACACGACCATCGTTCCTTTCCTCGACACCGGGGGCAAACCTTACCAGTACGTGGCGATCCGCACCGACATCACCGCGCGCAAGCAGGCCGAAGAGGTGCTGCTCAAGACGGGCGCTCTGCAGAACGCCATTTTCAACAGCGCCAACTTCTCCAGCATCGCCACCGACGCGAAGGGCGTCATCCAGATCTTCAACGTCGGGGCCGAACGGATGCTCGGCTACACCGCCGCGGAGGTGCTGAACAAGAACACGCCCGCCGACATCTCCGATCCGCAGGAAGTGATTGCCCGCGCCAAAGCGTTGAGCGTCGAACTCGGCACCCCGATCACCCCCGGCTTTGAAGCCCTCGTCTTCAAGGCCTCGCGCGGGATCGAAGACATCTACGAACTGACCTACATCCGCAAGGACGGC
>JBBRUT010000242.1:0-3517 GCA_038247555.1 Phycisphaerales bacterium
CGGAGTGCGGCTCACACCTGCTGGCCGTCGGGATCATCACCCGCTCGATGGAAGTCCGCCGGCGCGGCGGCTATGTGGGCGCGATCGGTGGCCTGTTCTTCCTGCTCCTCATCGCGGTCATCGTGGGCCTTTCGATAGTGGCCGCGACGATCGGCAACAGCGTTGGATTGTTAGGTGCCGCGATCTTGGGTCAGACCGCTACGCTCACTCCCGCCTCTGGCGCGTATCCGCCCCTGACATTGGAAATAGAACAGGACTGGTCGCAAGGCGTGAACCGGGTCTCCGCTGTTCTACGGTCCACGCCCGCTTCAAGCCCCACCGACCTCCGCATCCGTTTCTCGCCCGGCGCGACGATCACGACCACGGACGCGTCCGGCGGCGTGACCCAGACCAACCTCGACAAAGAGGCGCTCGCGGCATGGCTCGGCCCCTTGGGAATCGAAGCAGCCACCCCCGGTGTCCAGACAGAGATCGGCGAACTCGCCGGATACTTGCAAGGCTCCGCGGCGGGCGGCGTGATGCCGACATCGGCTGACTTGCAGAGTTTCAGTATCGGCGCGCTTTCCACAACCTCGCGTCCAGTCGGGAAGAACGAGGATGCGTATTTCTGGTTCCTGGCTGCCGTGTGGTCCATCCCCGCCGCAGGCCTGATCCTCTTCATGCTCTTCACCGTACTGATCGTCCGACGCCGCCGCAAACTGCTCCGCGCCGCCGATACCACTGTACCGACGGACTATGGCACATCGCGCCCGGACACGCCGCCGATCGTGTGTAGCACCTCAACGCCCGAGCCGTGAAAACACCCGGGCCACAAGCCGTCGCCGGTCGGGTAGACCGCCTGGAAATCCCGGCTCGGCACCAGGCGTGAACTCCCATCGCAGAAGCCAACGCCCCGCGGATCGGCCCAGATGTCCGCGGTTTCCGGGTTGTCCGGGTCCGGTCGCGCGAAGGGCGCAAGGAAGAGTCCCTTCTGAGAAGGGAACGTCACCTGATGGACCTTCGTCGGCGACCACTGCTGCGGCCCGGTTCTGGTCTCGGGCTTCCAGTACGCGGGCGCGGCGAAAAACGTGCATGAGTAGTAGTAATAAGGTGTTCCCGAGGCAGGGGGACGGTGTCCCGGATCATAGAAGACAGCGCTGCGAGAGTCCCCGTCGTAGTACCCGGGCGCGAGCGCAATGTTCCAGAAGGCGTGCGCCAGAAAATACTCGATCGGATACACGCGTTGGTAGCGGTCGTCATACAGCACCGTCTGCGTGGCGCGCGGGTCGGTGAAGTAGGGCCAGATGTCCGAGAAGTCGGTGGCGTAGACCGAGAACACCTGGACGTGCGATCGCAGGTTTGTGAGTGAGACGGTGCGCCGCGTCTGTTCGCGCACGCCGCGAAGGCCGGGAAGCACCAGCGAGATCAGGATCGCAATCATCGCAATGACGATGAGCGTCTCGATGAGCGTGAAGCCGCTCTGCCCGGTCGGCGCGCGCGGATCGCGCAGCCTCCGCTGATCCTGATTTTGACCTCTGGCTCGCAGGAATATCCCGGCCATGAGCATCCCGCACAGGATCGCGTTGCGCGAGACAACCTGCCAGGCGTTCGCTTGCGACGCCTCGAAGAGTTGGATGCGACCGAAGCACCAGCAGTCGGGGGCCTTGTCCCAGGCGACGTGCGCGCCGTAGGCCCCTGTCATCGCGACGAGCATCGCCAAAAGCGCAACCGGGATGGCGGGCCTCCGGAGCCGCGCAACGACCCAGAGGCCTGCCACCAGCACTTCAACAGTTGGTACGCCCACCGCCAAGTATCCGAGCGACCACTTGGGAACGAGCGTCCAACTGCCGAGCGAATCCAGGAACGCCGGGATATCCAGAAGTTTGGCCGTTCCGGCGAACAAGACCACCGCGCCAGCGAGCCAGATAGCGCCGGTCCCAAGCAGCGCCGGTGACAATGCCGCTGGCGCTTGTTGACCAAGCGCGGTCACTGTTGCCCGCCTCCTCCCCCTCCGCATGCGCTGCCGGACGCCTCAGTACATCGAGCCGTGAACGTGACGGGCGCGCCGCTTGCCATGCAGCCACCGTTGACAAGGTCCGGCACCATCGGTTGATAAACGCAGACCTGGGTGTAGTTGGTCGCACCGGTCAGCCCGCTGTTGGGAAAGGAAACGCTCGTGCAGGTTCCGTCCGTCGTCGCTACGTCACTGCAAGTACCGATCCCGTTGTACCCGGACATGGAGCACGCCGTGCGGGATTGACTGGCCGTCTTGACGCAACTCGCAGCGGTGATTCCCGCGGACAACCCACAGACAACCGCCAGAATCGCGGTGCCTGCCCAATATCGACGAATACCAAACATGATCAGTTCTCCTTAAAAAGCCAAAGTCCCTTTGAAGCCTTACGCACGAACTCGCATCCGCAGATATACCAACAAGCCCGCCAGCGTGAGCAGCGTTCCGACACCGAGATACCGCAGCCATCGCCTGTCTGCAGCCTCACCCGACGCGGTTCTCTCGTCAACGATCGCGCCTTCCTCGATCTTCTGCTTCACGATGTCGCCCGAGCGGTGGTCGTGAATTGACTTGACCCGGATAGCCCCGCGAATCGCATCATCGCCCCCCGCCTCGGGAACCTTGGTCAGCCTTGACATGTCGGAGACTTCAAAGCTCTCAACGGCTGTGAGCCGTGAGATCCTTTCGGGTGATGTCTCAGATTTTGGCAGGTTGAACGTTTGCACTTCAACAACCGCGCTTGACGACGCTCGAGAGAAGACGTACCGCATTGGACCCCATTGACCCGGGACCGCTGGACTTGCCTCAACCTGCTCAACTGCCCCAAGGCCGCCGTCCTTGCTCCATGTACCGGAGAAAAAAAAGATTCCGGTCGCGCTTAGAGTGCGCGCGGTCCAGCCCGTTTCGCTCGCATCGAACGATTCGATGTCGTGCGGGACGTGGCGGCTGATCCCAAAGCCTTCCGTCAACAGCAAGTGAAGATCCGCAGTCATACTCTGAAGCCAGGAAGCGAGGTCCTCGGCTCTCCCTGTTCCTGTGAGCGATGTAATTGTGAGTTGCTGTGGTGCGTGCATCCATCGCTCGCGCGCAGATACCGCTACATCCGTAAAACGGGCCACTTCTTCTTCTGCAGCGCTGTCGGACTTGTTCAATCTCCAACTATTCTCGCTGACCCACCAAAGTGTGTAGGACGATATCGGCGGCTTTCCGCCCAGTGCCAGCAACCGCTCAAGCGTTGCCAACTCCTGGCGCGCCGGGTGGTCCGGCTTTCCCTCCACCTCTTTCCGCAACTTTGCTGCCCGGTGCGGCGACGGGGGCGGTCCCCACTCCACCTCCCACCGGTACACCGTGCCGGGCACGAAAGTCTCGAATCGAGGCTTGGCCGCGTCCTGCCACGCCTGCCGAAACCAAGACTCGGCGTCCGTGGCCTGCCCGCCAGCAGCGCTGATGAAGGCCAGCGTCGCCAAGTAGCCGAAAATATGTCCGCGTGATCCCATGATTTCACCCACCCTACCCCCCCCCCCC
>JBBRUT010000243.1:0-3419 GCA_038247555.1 Phycisphaerales bacterium
CCTGCTGTTCACTCGCGCGGAGGAGATCGGCTTCGTCGGCGCGATCGCCGCGTGCAAGCTCGGAACCATGCCCAGGGGCTCACGCGTCATCGCGCTGGAGAACTCCCGCAGCTTCGAAGATTCGCCCATCGGCGGCGGGCCCATCGTGCGTGTCGGTGACCGTATGAGCATCTTCACGCCCCGATTGACCGCCGCGTGCGCCCGCCGCGCTGAGCAGATCTCCAATCGTCCCGCGCAGCCAGCAGCCACACGTACGCAGCAGGAGATCGAGAAGGCCGCGGCGATGCGCTGGCAGCGCAAGCTGATGGCAGGCGGCGCGTGCGAGGCCACCGTCTTCTGCGCATACGGTTACGATGCAACGTGCCTGTGCCTGCCGCTTGGCAACTATCACAACATGGCCGATCTCGCGGCGGTGCAGGACGGCAAGTGGGACACGGCCGCACAGGGCTCGCCGCGCGTCGCCCGTGAGTTCATCTCGCTGGCGGACTTCAACGGCATGGTCGATCTTCTGGTGGCGATCGGTCAAGACCTGCCCGAGGCCGACCCCGCCCTCGACAAGATCGAGGCGCTCTACACGGCAAGGGCGTTCGTGCTCAAGGAAGAGCAGTAAGGGCATCGCAAGCGGGAACACCCGCGGTGCTTCAGACGGATGGGGACTGAGTCGACGGCGGTGGGGTGGCGGTGCCGGTGGGAGCGGGGAAGGGGTTTGAGAGGTTTGCCGGAGGCTTTGCCATGATGGGCCGCACGCTTGCCATCGTCGGATTGATCGCCGCGGGTTCTCTTGTGTCGGCCACGTTTGTGCCGCGGCAGAGCACGGACAAGCCGCCCGAGCCCGCGCCCGCAACCAAGCCGGCCGACCTTCTCGCGCCCGTCGCATTCCTTGCGGGTCGATGGGTGCATGTGGATGCCAGCGGCGCGACGGAGGAGCATTGGTCCGCGCCGCGCGGCGGCGCGATGATGGGCATGTTCCGCTGGGATCGGCCGGATGGCTCGCCGGTGATGTTCGAGCTCCTCACCATGACCTCGGAGGGTCCCGATGTCCTGCTGCGGCTGCGGCATTACTCGCCCAAGCTCGTCGCCAAAGAGGAAAAAGACAAGGCGATGACCCTGAAGCTCACGGAGAAGAGCGAGCGAAAGCTCGTCTTTGCCGCGGCAGAGAATGCCGCCATGCTCTCCCGGATCGTGTATCACTGCCCTACGGCGGATGAACTGAAGATCAGCGTGCAGTTTGCCCCCGATGAGAACGGTGAGCAGAACGACCCGCTGGAGTTTGCGCTCAAGCGCGAGGGGAAGTGAGCGAGCCCTCGAGCATCCGCGCCACCCGAAGCAGCACATCTTCCTGCCACGCCGCGCCGATGAGCTGAACGCCGACGGGCAGGCCGCCATCTGCGGCGCCATCGACCTGCGCCATGCCCGCGGGGATCGTAATCGCCGGCAAGCCCGCGAGGTTCACGCCGACCGTGTACACATCTTCGAGGTACAGCGCCAGCGGGTCACCGCTCTTCTCTCCGAGCTTGAACGCCGGACCCGGCGAACTCGGCAGCAGCAGCGCATGACAGCCGTGTGGCTCGGCGGCAAACGCCGCGGCAAAGTCCTGCTGGATCAGCCGGCGCGCCTTGAGCGCGGTGTTGTAGTAGGCGTCGTAGTACCCGCTGCTCAGCGCGTAGGTGCCGAGCATGATGCGCTTCTGGACCTCGGGGCCGAGCCCTTCGGAGCGCGACTTGCAGTAGAGCTCGAGCAGGCCATCGTCTTTGCCGAGCGCAGCGCGGCGGCCGTAGCGGACACCGTCGAAGCGGGCAAGATTGCTCGAGGCTTCGGCGGTGGCGACAAGGTAGTACGCCGCGATGCCGTGGGCGGCGTTGGGGAGGTCGACATCGACCACATCTGCGCCGATGCTGCGGAAGGCGGCGATTGCGCGGTCGAGCGCGGCGGCGACGGCGGGGTGATTTGATGCGGAGCGGGCGAAGGAGGGCACGCCGATCACCAGACGGCTCACGGGCTCACCGAGCCTGCGGAGGAGGTCGGGCGGGGCGTGGGTCGCGCTGGTGGCATCGTTGACATCCTCGCCGGACATGATCTGCGTGAGCAGCGCGGCATCGGCGACGTTGCGCGCCAAGGGTCCGATCTGGTCAAGGCTTGAGGCATACGCCACGAGGCCGTAGCGCGAGATGCGGCCGTACGTCGGCTTGAAGCCCACCAGGCCGCAGAAGCCTGCTGGCTGGCGAATCGAGCCGCCGGTGTCGGAACCGAGCGCGGCGGGAACGACTCCGGCTGCGACCGCCGCGGCGGACCCGCCCGACGATCCGCCCGGAACGCGCTGCGTATCCCACGGGTTGCGCGTTGGGCCGAAGGCGGAGTTCTCGCACGAGCTGCCCATGCCGAACTCATCGAGATTGGTCTTGCCGATGATGACCGCGCCGGCATCGAGCAGCTTCTTCGCCGCGGTCGCGGTGTAGGGGGAGCGATAGTTCTCCAGCATGCGCGAGGCGCACGTGGTGCGGCCCCACTCGAGGCAGATGTTGTCTTTGAGCGCGATGGGCACACCGGCGAGGGGGCCGAGGCGCGGGGGGTGCTTGTGATTGGCGAGCCGGGCATCGATATCGCGGGCCTGTGCGAGGGCTTCGGCTTCGAAGACTTCGAGGAAGGCGTGGAGCTCGGGTTCCGTCGCCGCGGCACGATCGAGCGATGCCTGCGCGGCTTCCTCCGCACTGAGCTGCTTGCTTGCGATCGCGCTGGCGAGTTCTGTAACTGTGAGATCGAGGGCGTTCACGGGGCAAGCGTACGCGAGGTCCCTTCTTCTCGGTGCCCTCTCCCCCGTCCCCGACGGGGGGAGATGTCGACGCAGCCGACAGAGGGGGAATCACTCCGTTGTGTTCTCGCTCAACTGCTTGAGCCGCTCTCTATCACCCTCTCCCCAATCCACGCGGCAACCGCATCCACATCCAGCATCACCCACGATGCCGTCACTCGCAGCGCCATGACATCTCGCGATTCGAGCCACAACCTGCGGATCGCATCACGCTCGTGCAGCACATACGAGTGCGATGTGAAGCCATCCACTTTGATCACTATGCCCGCTGAATCGCAGTAGAAGTCCGCGATGTAGCTGCCGATGGGGTGTTGGCGCCGGAACTTCAGACCTTGAACACGGCCCGCCCGAAGACGCGACCAGAGAATCCGTTCGGGCATCGTCATGCGTTTGCGAAGGTCCTTTGCGCGGCCGACAGCGACGGCCTTCGCGCGAATAGCCTTTCGGAGAGGATGGCGAGGTTGAAGTGGCTCGGCGGCCAAGCTGGCGGCAGCGTACAGCTCATCTGGCCCCCTCTGTCACGCTTCGCGTGGCGTCTCCCCTGTCGGTGACGGGGGAGAGGGCTCCAAGGCAAGGGGACTCTGCCTCTTGGCCATCTGGAACGCCGTCG
>JBBRUT010000244.1:0-3400 GCA_038247555.1 Phycisphaerales bacterium
AATCACCGGTATCGATCATGAGGCCGTCCATGATGCGAGCGGCGGCTTCAGTCGAGGCGGGTGCCGGAGTCCCGATTACAACTGACCAAAAATGATTCTCGGCATCGTCGAACGCGTGGGTGTTTCCCGATGTGCGTTCTCCGGGCGCAGCATCCGGAAACGACGAGGCGAGGCTCGGAGAAACGACTGTGAGTGAACCAGCGACAATGAGTGCGAATCCAAGAATGCGCATGAGGGTTTTCGACTCCAAAAGTGTGTGCTGGCCCGGATCGTCCGGGCTGGAATACAGACTGAACCCGTCGTACTCTGTAGCCCACATCCGGACAGGTTGTGACATATCTCGTCGAAAGTCCTCAATCCAACTCACCGGACTCTTAACTTGAGCGGGGTAAGAGGAGTCGCCCATGTCGGCAAGCAGCTACCCATTTGCACATGGCCTTCCGTCCCGCGACGACTTCGCCACATACATTCTCACGAACTGCGCTGCGATTCGCAGACGAGCAATGGGGACAATTCAAGCGTCTGGGCTCACTTGGATCGATCCGGACGACATCACGAGTTCGACGCTACGCAGGCTGGACCTTGCCCTTCTTCGGGGCCTGCTCCGGCCGCAATCGGAGAGAGAACTGTGGGCGTATGTCCTCGCGGTTACCGACTCGGTTGTGTCACGCCGCTTGGCTCGCGCGAGGCGAGATCGCTCGTTGGACTTCGACACCGATGGGACAATGACCGTGTCGGAGCCGGCCACGCACACCGAAGCTGAGACTCTTCACAATGTCCTAATGTTGCTCGACGATAACGAAGACCGCGAGTTGCTCTTTTGGAAACTACGGGGCCGAACCAACCGGCAGATCGCGTATGCGATCGGCCCGAGCGAGGCCGCACTTCGACAGCGGTGGTCCAGAATTTGTCGACGGCTGCGCGAGATGGATCGGGCCGTCACCTAGACTCAGCGGCTGCGAGCAACCGGTATTCCGTAGGCGTGCGGCATGGCTCACGTCTCCGTTTGCTCGCCGAGCGCACAGGCTGGCCTCCACACCCACCCCCACCCTGCCCCGATGGACGTGCGCGCGGCCAAGGAACGCACGCCTCAGCGTCCGTTCCTCACCGCACCGTTGGAATGGAATCGATTCAGGCACCTCGCGGCCCTGAGGAGCTCACTACCCCGCCCGCTCAGGCGTGGATATCAAGCTCGCGAGACACCCGATCCGCGACTGCTTGCAGCTTTTCATCGGTCTCGTAGGTGCCCGCGGCGATCTGCTGGCGGATCCGCTGAACCAGTTCAGCCCGGATCGGGGTGGCCTCCGCGAGCGCTGCCTCACGTGCGCCCGCAGAAATCTCTGCGACATCTTCGCCGCGAGCGGCGGCGGCCCTGGGAATGCGGAGCGTGTCCATATTCACCGAACGGATCACCGGCTCGAGCCGGACGGGCGATACGCCGCTGACTAACGAAAGAGGCGCCATAAATAATCTCCTATGCCGGGCTCCACCCTTGGTGGATGGGATGCCGGGCAGCGCGTGGCAAACGTGCAATCCGTCGCGCTTCTCGGCGGGGTCATCCTGACCCTGCCACTGTTTTTCCAACGAACCGCAACGTGGCGATCCCCCGGACGAATAGTCTTATCGACGGCCACCATCAGAACGCTGTAGTAATTCAAACTCACGCCCGCTTCACACAACCGTAGCATTAACAGGCGTTTATGCAGACTTCACGCACCCCACATATTGTTGCAAAAAAAGTCATCCTTTGGGCCCCTGCGCTCATTGCCGTCACGCTTCTGTGCGCCCCAGCGCTCGCACAGCGTTCGACCGATGAACAAAAAAAGAAGGACGCCATCCTGAAAGAGGGCCGCAAGCTCTTCGGAAAAGAAGACTCCAAGGACGGCGACAAGACCTCCTCCACCACCCAAAAGGCCGAGTGGGCTGTCCTCATCGCCATCTTTCGAGGTGAGAAACACGAGGAAGATGCCGCGAATACGCTCGCAGAGTTTCGCACCAGGGGCATGTTGCCCGAGGCCTACGCCCAGAAGCGCGGGCAAGCCACATGCATCCTCGCGGGCGCATTCACCGGCCCTGAAGACCCCGCCGCTCAGGCCGAACTCAAGCGCATTCAGAGCATCGAGATCAACAACGAGCTGCCATACGCCGGCTCGTACCTCGCGCCGCCGCCGCAGGCGGACCTCAAGGGCTCGATGCCCGAGTACAACCTGCGGCAGGCACGCCTGCTCTACGGCAAAAAGGCGATCCAAACGCTTCAGGTCGCCGTGTACGGACGCGAGGACCTTGACCGTGCATCCGAGGCCGATCTCAAGGAGTGCCGTACGGCCGCGGAAGAGGCGGTCGTCAAACTCCGCCAGGAAGGCGAACTCGCGTTCTACTTCCACGGCCCCCGCCGCAGC
The DNA here is from genome assembly GCA_038247555.1 of Phycisphaerales bacterium. Taxonomy (GTDB): domain Bacteria; phylum Planctomycetota; class Phycisphaerae; order Phycisphaerales; family UBA1924; genus JAHBXL01. The sequence continues at coordinate 2,400 of JBBRUT010000244.1, forward strand.
ATGGTGTGTGTCGGTGTCTTTGACCTGAGCGACTTTGACCCGCAGATCCCGTCGTACAAGAGCTCTCGCCTTCGCGAAACCCAGAAGCGCTTTCCGCACAATCTGTACAACGGTCAGGCGATCCGTGTGAAGTCCCCCGGGCAGAACGCCAAGCTCCAGCCCAGCGCGCTCGTGGCCATCCCCGAGAAGTGAAGACTTCTACTCCTTCCACCTCGCCGCAATCCGTCCCCACGCATCCCGGTACCGCTCCGCCATCTTGTCGAGCGACACCGGGATCACGCGCACCTGCCCCACCACGCTCATGAAGTTCACATCCCCGCCCCATCGCGGCACAAGATGCACGTGCAAATGCCCCGGCACGCCCGCCCCCGCCGCGCGCCCCTGATTCACGCCGATGTTCACGCCCTGCGGCGCAAGCGCCTCGTTCACCAAATCACTCGCCGCATCCACCAGCCGCCACAGCGCGGCCCGCTGATCTACGTCATAGTCGAGCAGCGTCGGCCGCGCCTCGCCAAGCGCAACGAGCAAGTGCCCGCCCGCATACGGGAACATGTTCAGCAGGATCATCCCGTGCTTCGCACGCACGACGATGTGGTTCTTCGCATCATCCGCGGGCGCAAGCCAGTAGTCCCGCAGAAAACTCCCGGTTGACGCCGCCGCGCCGCTTTTACCCGCGCCCCCGCCCGCCTTCTCCGCGGCATCAATCGTCTCGAGATACTCCTGCCGCCACGGCGCCTGAATCGCCGCGGCGTGGGTGGGCGGAGAAGGGGCATTGGGCGGCGAGGGCTGCTTCCCCGACGGCTTCGGATCTGACCATTCCTTGGACATATCCAAGCTTATCGGGTTGGCCCTAACACTGGACAGAGCGGCAGGGGGGGGGTGCCGTTTGGGCAGTGCGACGAGCCATTGGCTTGCCGTGCCACTGGACAAAGCACTCGACACGACTACCAGCACATGAATAGCGATAACGTCCCGCCTCCAAGTCAGTTCGATGCGGAAGC
>JBBRUT010000245.1:0-3341 GCA_038247555.1 Phycisphaerales bacterium
CGTCCCGCCCGCCGCCGCGCAGGGGAGCCACACATGCCCAGCATGCCATGCCCGCAACTCTCCGCCTTCCTCGCCGCGCTCTCGCTCTGCGCGTCCCCGCTGCTCGCCGCCCCCGACGCCCCCGACGCCCCCGGCGCCCCCCACGCCTCCAAGCTCGCCAAGCCCGCGCAGGTCGCCGCCGACATCGTCCCTGAGTCCGACGACCTCTCCGCCGAGATCGAGTCGCTCATCGACCAGCTCGGCTCCAGCGACTTCGCCACCCGCCAGCGAGCCACCGAGCAGTTGCTCGGCAACGACGCGCTCCCGCTGGCCGCCCTTGAGCGCGTCATCGCTTCTCGGGCGCTCTCCGCCGAGGCCCGCGCCCGCCTGCTCCAGGTCGCCCGCCAGGCCTTCTACAAGTCCCCACGCGCTGCCCTGGGCGTTCAGTTCGATAACGTCAACGGCCTCCGCGCCCTCCGCGATCGCGTCGTCGTCGGCCAAACGTTCAAGGAGTTCCCGAGCCACCGCATCCTCGAGCCCGGCGACATCATCGACCAGGCCGCCGGCATCAAACTCCGCGGCCCGACCGCACAGCTCATCCTCCCCGCCATCATCGTCTCCCACGATCCCGGCCAGATCCTCGCTCTGGTCATCCGACGCGGCAACCAGTTGCTCAAGCTCGATGTCCCCCTGGGCAACTTCTCCGACCTCCAGCAGGCCGGCGGCGGCATCCCCCCCGACGACCGCATCAGCCGCGCCTGGCGCGTCCGCGCCGCCCGCATCTTCGCTCCCGCCGAAGCGCCCATCCGCGCCGGCGTCGCCCCCGCCCAGTGGTCGCCCTCGTCCCTCAATCGCGACGACCCCGCCGTCGGACTCATCCGCAACCTCGCCGCCGAGCCCGCCCCCCGCGTCGCCGGCGGCGGGATGCCCCGCAACGCCGCCGACCTCGAACAAGAGCAGACGCTCATCCAGCGCATGGTCTTCGTCAACGGCCAGCAGCGGATCATCCAGGACCTCCGCCCCCGTCAGTTCGTCGAAGAGATCGAGCCCTCCGGCCCCAGCATGACCCAGGAGCAGGAGCTCATCGAGCTCGCCCGGGCCCGCACCCAAGTCCGCGAACAGCTCCGCCAGCTCGGCAGCTTCGAGTCCCTCCCCGAGGCCGATCCGCTCCGGGCCCGCGCCGAACTCGTCAAGCGCACCATCACCGCCCTCGACCGCCAATCCGCCGCCATCCAGGCCGAGATGGCCGAAGAGCGCCGCAACGAGCCCGCCGACGACGCCCATCCCCAGAGCCCCTGACCTGCCTCCCGGTGCCTCGGCTCTCTTGATGGCACGGCTCTCCATAGGCCGGGGGCACGGGCGTGTGTGCCCATCACTCGCAGTCGACTCCGAAGTCGTTCCGACCCCCATCTCTCCGCAACACGCCCCCACCCCTCCATTCCCGACGCCGAGTCTCCAAGCGGGTGCTCGCGAGCTCTATGAACTCGCACACGGCAGCCTGGCCCGCCTGTGAAGCGCGGCCCCCGAGCCGCGGCGGCCACGTTTCCATCCGGAACTCCCGGAGTGGTTCCCCGCCCCCTTTTCCCGACAACCGAGTCCGCAACCAGTGCATCCCGCACCGAGGTCGGCTTCAGAGCGAGCCGACTTCGGTGGCACGAGCAGACTTCACTACCACCCGCTGCGCGATGGTTAACGGAAATCCGTATGAGTGACTGCCGAGCACTACCGCGGTGCAGTTACAAATGCGGGATCTCGAGTAGTCTGCTAGCGTGCATCCCTCACCTCAGGCCCGAAGTCGATGCCCTTGAGACCCCCGCGGGTCCAGCGGTAGCGGCCGGGGAATTGTTCTCTTAAGGTGCCGGCCGAGATGCACAGCGCCGCCTCGAACGCGCGGGCGCACCCCCGACCAGGCGCGGATGAAGTTGATCCCCGTGCCCAAGCGGCCCAAGCGCAATCCGCTAGTCTCGGTCCGCCTGGGCCACGACAAGTATCAGTCGTGGAAGGCGTTCCTGGACGAGGGGTACTGGTCGGTTAAGTTGAAGTAACCTTTAACGGGGCGGATCATACGGGCCGTGTGGGTGCTTCATTTGCGACGCGGACGCGATCCGACCGGATCACGCAGCCCCCGCGCCGTGGGGTTCTTGAGCCCCACGACACCCCGGTTTCACGGGTGAGGACGCACATCACCCACCCTCGGGAATCCCATCTTTGGTGGGCGTCAGCACGGCCATTTCATTCGGATACGGATCGTTGACCCCGCTTTCGGTCGTGGAGCGGATCGTCGCGACCCAACCGAGCAGGACGCCGTAGATCGCCTTGGAGGCGATGTCCGCGCCGGTGAAGATGTACTGTCGTGCCACGCCGCTGCCGGCGCTCCACCACACCTGCGGGAGCACGATCGCAACCGCATAGGCGGTCCAGCTTACGAGCAGAAGCGCGAGTATGCCGTTCATGACCTTCTTGGCCTTCGCCGGAAGTTCGCGGTTGCCGTCTCGAACGGTCCGGATGACGATCGCCAGAATCCAGACATAGAACGCCCAACCGACCGCGTACCAGACCCAGAACGGTGTCGCCGAGGTGCCCTCGACGATGCCGCCTGTTTCGTAAAATTGTGCGGCCCAGGAAGTCCAGATCATGCCCAAGCCGGCCACAATAAAATGGATCGCCCGGTTCAACTTGACCTTGGGGGCCAGCGGCAAGACGATCAACATCTGTACCAGAAGAACGGGCACATCGATCGACCAGTTCATGTAGCGGTAGCCGTTGCTGAACAACTGGCCGTCTTTTCGGGCGTACTCACCGGCTTCGGTGGCCCGAAAGGCGGTGTCCCAATCCAGCGACTGGCGGAACAGGATCAACATGGCTGACACCATCACCACGGCGGACATGATGGTCGACAAGCGGAATCGAGGCTGAACAGATCGGATGGTGGCTAGAAAGTACACAAGAGCGGCCGCGAAAACGGCAAATCCCAGCGTCAGCACATGGCTGATGGCCTCCCACTGAATGTTGCTGTAGTTGAAAAAATTCTCCATGTTCCCGGCCGCGTCGGCGATGAACGGTCGGGTGGTGCTGGTCAATGGGAACTGCATGAAGTTTTACCTCTTTGAGAAAAATCCCCGCTCTGACGCGGTTTCGCCACGGGCGTCATTCGCCCCTAAATCTGATTGGAGGTGGCTCGGCGTGGCGTTACGCCCGGGCGGACCGTCCTCCATAACGGATGGTTTTCACACAGGCATAATAAGTACGTATATTGAACATTTTATGAGTATGAGGTGAAAGTAATTTAAAATCCGTGTCGCTCGATCTGGTGATCCGATCGAACTACTCGGCCAAGGCAAGTGTCAGTCGTGGAACGCCCC
>JBBRUT010000246.1:0-3269 GCA_038247555.1 Phycisphaerales bacterium
ATGGTGGATGTGGAGACGGTTTCGGGAGCGGGTTTGGGCGTGGTCCACTTCTCGAGGGGTATGCAGAGATAGGGGATGGCGGCGATGAGGAGGAGGGGGAGGTAGCCGGATTGGTCGTAGCCGTGATGCTTCAGTTGAAGACGCAGCACCGCGCCGAGGCCCAGCCCGGTAAAGATTGGAACAAGGAGGAAGCCAAGGAGGATGAAGGAACAAAAGATGCCGCTGAGCCCGGCAGCCGCCAAACCGCCAATGAACGTGAGTGTCAGCAGGATTCCCACCATGGGAAATGCGACGGACGAGATCCGGAAGCGGTAGCCCGTCAATGCGCCGACGGCGGCAGGGAGCGAGAGGAACAACGACCAGCCCCATGCGTCGAAGCCGTACACCATGATGGGGATGCTGAGGAGCATGAACGCCGCGGCGAGTGCGAAGCCCGGCATCCAGAAGCGGAAAGCGTTGAATGGTGCGATGCGGATGTACGTGGACGGAGATTCGAGATCGAAGAACTTCCCGCACTCGGGGCAGGCGTGGATGCCGTCGAGACCCTGTAGGACGTAGCCGCAGGTGATGCAACGTGGGGGATGGAGTGGGTGTACGGATCGGGGCATTGCCCAAGTCTAACCGGGCGGGTTGGTTCCGACAGGTTCGGAAAGGACAGGTGCGGGGGAAGGGCGTGGTGAGTTATCGGACGGACCTCGGGAGACGAATGCCGCTTCGCGGCATCATCGAGCGGAAGCTCGATGCCACGTCGCAAAAACACAGATGCCCCGCGAGCGACGGGGCATGTGTGCGGTTGATCTGTCGGTCCCTGTGCAGGGTCCGGGGTCGAGAAAAAGCGGGCGAAGGGACTTGAACCCTCGACTTCTACCTTGGCAAGGTAGCGCTCTACCACTGAGCTACGCCCGCGAAGCGGAGTGACTATCGGCCGGTCAGGGCGGAGAGTCAAGTCCGGGGGTGGTCAGGGGTTGGTGGAAGATTTGATTGGGATGACGATCGGCACCGAGGGTGAGAGGCCGGGGCGAGCGGCGGTCGAGTCTGCGGCGGCATCGGGAACGCCGGCGAGGTTCAAGGACTGCACGACGGTGTTGACTGTGGGGGTGTCGACGCCGACGAAGATGGGCTCGGCTTTGCGGGGGCCGAAGATGGCCCAGGTGGGGACGCCGGTGCGGCCGAACTCGGTGAGCAGTTTGGTGCCGGGGCTGTTTCGAGAGGAGCAATCGACTTTGAGCAGGATAACGCCGCGATCCTTGAACATGGATGCCAGCGGTTCGGGGTCGAGGAGCGCCGCTTTCAGTGCTTTGCAGGTGATGCACCAAGAGGCGGTGAAGTCGAGGAAGACGGGGCGGCCGGACCCGCGCACGGTGGCGAGGAGCTCGGGGGTGTAGTGCAGCCAGACGCCGGCGGGGACTTCGCCTGAGGCGCCTGCTGTGGCGAGCGCGGCTTCGCTGGCGAGGTAGTCCTTGCGGTCCTGCGAGAAGCGGCCGTTGGCGAAGAGGCCGATGCCGAGGGTCATGGCGATGGCGAGGACGGGGAAGAGAAGGCGGGGGATCGGTTTCGCGGTGATCTGGAAGGTGCGGACGGTCATCCAGATTCCGGCGAGGGCGATGAAGAAACCGGTGGCCCACCAGGTCATGGAGCCGGCGAGATAGGGGTAGTCGGAGATGAGGGTCTGAATGCTGGCGGCGATGAAGAACGCCGCGGCGGCGATGAGGAGGATGCCCATGACCTGCTTGACGAGTTCGCTGGCGGGGCCGGTACGGGGAATGAACTTCAGGAGCTGGGGGTAGGCGGAGAGGACGAGGTAGGGCGCGGCCATGCCGACACCGATCCCGATGAAGATGGTCATCACGAGATAGGCGGGCATTGTGGCCGCGGCGGCGAGGAGGCCGCCGGCGACAAAGCCGAAGCAGGGGAGGCCGAGGATGGCGGTGAGGACGCCGAACATGAACGAGCCGAAGGGGCTGTCGGCCTTGGCATCGACGGAGTACACGGCCTGCGGCAGGTTGAGTGTGAACAGGCCCATGATGCCCAGGCCCATGAGCGCGATGATGAGGCCGATGAGCATGCAGACCCACCAGATTCCGAAGATGAACTGGGAGGGATCGAGCTGTCGGCTGATGAGCGCCATCGGGATGCCGATGACGGTCCAGAAGGCGACGACACCGACGGCCATCCAGAGGCCGAGCACGATTGCGTGCTGCTTGCTTGAGGCGTGCTGCGTGAGCGTGAGGACTTTGATGGGGATGATGGGGAGGACGCAGGGTGTGAGGTTGAGGATGAAGCCGCCGAGCGTGGAGGCGAGGGCGACGAGGAGGAAGCTGGAGCCGAGGTTGAAGCCGAAGAGGGATGCGCCGCCGGCAGCAACGGGTGCCGCGGTTGCGGGAATGGAAGCGGGTGCAGAGTTGTTGGGAGTGGCGACCTGAGTGGGCGGGGTTGCGCCCCATTTGGTCTGGTCGTAGGCGGTGAAGAGGGCGGGCTCATTGGCGGAGCCGGAGGCCGTGGGGGCTGTGCCCGCGGCGGCCACGGTGAAGCGGACGGTGTGCTCCTGCTCTTCGGGCATCTGACACTGCTTGTCATCGCACGCCTGGAAGTTGACGCCGATGGTGAGTGACTGCTCGCCAATCGGAGCATCGGGGGCGAGGAGGATGCGGAGGTAGCCGATCGCGCGGCCGGAGAAGAGGGGGACGGTCAGGGGGATGCCGCTGCCGTCGGGGTTCGCGACTTTGTCGGGGTGGGTCGATGGATATTGCACGCCGTCGAGCTTTGCCCACGCGGGGGCGTTCAACAGGATGAACTCGGTGCGGATGGCAAAGGCGTCGACTTCGCCGCCGAGGGAGGTCTCGGCGGATGGCCAGGTATGGAAGCTGGGGGCGTGGTCGAGCTCGACCGCGATCACGAGGCGGTCGGCCTGAGCGACGGCGGAGTGCTGGGCCACCGCGCGGGCCTGGACCGCGGGCCCATCGCCTTGGGCGAGGGCGAGAAGCGGGAGGGCGAGTGTGAGGAAGAAGAAAACGAGGACCGAACAAGGCAGGGAAGATTTCATGTGCATGGCAGTGATTTAACCCACGGAAAGAGGCAGAGTTGCCAGTTGGGGCGGCGGAAGGTGGTTGCACCAGGGGACGGCAAGCGAATCCTAGGGGCCGGCGGGGCAGGATCGCGCCTCTCAAGGAGAGCGCGGCGAGCGTCCGATACTCGGGATAAGGCCGGGTCTTGTCGCACCGGCCGGATGTAGCTGCGCCCTGTCCTGCGTGGTGCCTCGCCGAGCCCCC
>JBBRUT010000247.1:0-3212 GCA_038247555.1 Phycisphaerales bacterium
CTCAACCCCGAACTCTTCAAAGCCCTCTGCGACCCCACACGCGTCAGCCTCCTCGCATGCCTGGCCAAGTGCGGCCGCGAATGCTCCGTGAGCGAGGTTGCCGAGTGCTGCAATGTCGATCTCTCCGTCGTATCGCGGCACCTCGCCCAGCTGGCCGATGCCGGCGTGCTCGAATCGAGCAAGCACGGTCGCACCGTTTCCTACCGCGTGAAGTTCACCGATATCAGTGGCAAGCTCCGTGCCCTCGCAGATGCGTTTGACGACTGCTGCCCCGACGGCGGGTGCGGAGCAAGCTGCTGCGATGCAGCGAGCAAGCCTTCACCCCGCAAATCGCCACCTGGCAAGGCCAAGGGGTCATGCTGTGGCTGAATCACGCACCAAGCCCAGCATCCTCTTCCTCTGCACCGGCAACTCCTGCCGCAGCCAGATGGCCGAGGGGTTCGCCCGCGCCCTCAAAGGCGATGTGCTCGATGCGCACTCCGCCGGAACCGACCCGCACGGCCTGAATCCGCTCGCCATTTGCGCGATGGCCGAGGTGGGGATCGATATCTCCGGGCATACATCCAAAACGCCGCAGGATCTCGCCGCGGCTGGCGTGAAACTTGATGTCGTCATAACCGTCTGCGACTCCGCGCAAGAATCCTGCCCGGTCATCCCCGGCGCGCAAGTCATCCATGTCGGCTTCGACGATCCGCCTCGCCTCGCCAAGGCCGCGGCGAGCGATGAAGTGGCAATGACGCATTACCGGCGCGTGCGAGATGAGATCCGCACCTTCGTTGAAACCCTCCCCGAATCTCTCTCGCAAACCTGACACAGAATACTCCGTGCGTAAGCACACGACCGAAAGGCCCCACCATGAACACCGCCCTCACAAACACAAGCAACGACGCTGCCTCCTGTGGCTGCGGCCCCGATTGCTGCGGCGGCGAAGCCGCGCGTACGGCGTCGGCCGCTGTCACACTCCCCACCCAAGCCCCCATCAACGAAGCCGCGGCCGATGCCGTCCGTGAGAAAGTCCGCACCGGCTACGACCAGATCGCCCGCTCCGGCGGATGGTCGGAGGCGCAGCTTGGCGCGAGCGACTGCTCCACCTCCACCTCCACCTCCGCCCCCGCCAAGTCGTCATCGGGCTGCTGCGGCGCAAGCTCCGCGGCACACGAGTCCGTGCCGAAGGCCGGCGGCGGGTGTTGCGGTCCAGCGACGTTCTCCCCCGAACAACTCGCCGCGGCCATCGGATACTCGCAGTCCGATCTCGCCTCGATGCCCGAGAGCGCGAACATGGGCCTCTCATGCGGCAACCCCACCGCCATCGCCGCGCTCAATCCCGGCGAGGTCGTGATCGACCTCGGCTCGGGTGGCGGCTTCGACTGCTTCGTCGCAGGCCCCAAGGTCGGCGCATCCGGCCGCGTCATCGGCATCGACATGACGCGCGACATGCTCAGCAAGGCGAGAAAGAACATCGCCGGGTACTCCAAGCAATCCGGCCTCAGCAACGTCGAGTTTCGCCTGGGCGAGATCGAGAACATACCCGTCGCCGATGCCGCCGCGGATGTCGTCATCAGCAACTGCGTGCTGAACCTCTCCCCCGACAAGCCTCGCGTCTGGGCCGAGATCGCGCGCGTGCTCAAGCCCGGCGGCCGCGTCGCCGTGTCGGACCTCGCGCTCCTGCGTCCCCTTCCCGAATCGATCCGCGCCGATGTCGAAGCCCTCATCGGCTGCATCGCCGGCGCAGTGCTGGTCGAGGAGACCCGCGCGCAGATGCTCACCGCGGGCCTCACCGACATCGTCCTCACGCCCAAGCCCAGCTACATCGATGCGATGACGGACTGGCAGGACCCGCTCTACCGCAAGATCATCGCGGCTCTGCCCGCGGGCAGCAAGCCCGGCGACTACATCACCAGCCTCGATATCGCGGCCCGCAAGCGCTGATGCTTGCAATCGTGTTCGTGCCCACACCTGCTTTAGCCATCGTTGCCTCGCCTTGCGCGAGCTAAGCAGCTGTTCCCTTCGTCTTCGCCGCGCCCCGTTTGGTGTCACGATGAATCAACCTGCCCCGCCCTCCAAGCCCATGAACCTCTTCGAGCGACACCTCACCATCTGGGTCGGGCTGTGCATCATCGGCGGCATCCTGCTGGGCAAGGTGGCGCCCGGCATTGCCCAGTCTCTCGACTCCATGGCGGTGTTTGTCGGCGGCGCGCCGGTTGTCTCGATCCCCATCGCCATCTGTCTCTTCTTCATAATGTATCCCATCATGGTGAAGATCGACTTCGCCAGCGTCGTGCGCGCCGGCCGCAACGGCAAGCCCGTGCTCCTCACGCTCTTCATCAACTGGGCCGTCAAGCCCTTCACCATGTACGCCATCGCCTTCCTCTTCCTTGGCATCCTGCTCCGCGGCTTCATCGGTGCAGACGCTGTCGACTGGGTGAAGATCCCCTTCGGGCTCGATCTGCCACTCGGCGCTGTGCATGGCGCGGGGACCGTTGTGCTCCACGACGGCGTCAAGATGCTCGAGATCCCCCTTTGGCGCAGCTATCTGGCGGGCTGCATCCTGCTCGGAGTTGCACCGTGCACGGCGATGGTGCTTGTCTGGGGGAACCTCGCGCGTGGGAATGATGCGCTCACGCTGGTCATGGTCGCCATCAACTCACTCACCATGCTCGTGCTCTACGGCGTGCTCGGCGGCTTCCTGCTCGGCGTCGGCCGGTTGCCCGTGCCATGGCAGGCACTGCTCCTCTCGATTGGCATCTATGTCGCGCTGCCGCTGGTCACCGGCTACCTCTCGCGCCGCTGGCTCATCGCGGCCAAGGGCGAGCAGTGGTTCAATGAACGGTTCCTCCGCCTGCTCAACCCACTCCCCATCATCGCGCTGCTGCTGACCCTGCTCCTGCTCTTCTCGCTCAAGGGCGAGGTCATCGCCGGCAATCCGCTCACCATCCTCTGGATCGCCATTCCCCTCTTCCTCCAGACCATCCTGATCTTCGCGCTGGGGTACGGCCTTGCCAAAGTCCTCAGGCTCGCATATCAGGATGCCGCGCCCGTCGCGCTCATCGGTGCATCCAATCACTTCGAAGTCGCCATCGCCACCGCCGTCATGCTCTTTGGCCTCTCCTCGGGTGCTGCGCTGGCGACGGTGGTGGGCGTGCTCATCGAGGTGCCGTTGATGCTGATGCTTGTCGGCTTCTGCAGGCGGACATCGCACTGGTTTGCGCGCC
>JBBRUT010000248.1:0-3152 GCA_038247555.1 Phycisphaerales bacterium
CAACCCGAATCTAGCCCGCCCCGTGCCCGGGACGCTACGCACAACGCTCCCAAATCACTGGAATCACACTCCTATCCCCTGTCCCCAGAAGATCCGCTCCCGATGTCATGGTGAGATACCGCATCCCATCGATAGATCTCCCACGCCGTAGGCATCCAGCGGTAACGCAAAGCCTCCTCGAAAGACATCACGATCACGGATACATCCGAAGCAGCCGCACGCAGCCGAGCGCCGTCGGAAAAACCCTGGGGTGCCGCAAGGAGGCCGACGGTCGCGCCGACGTCGTCCATCAGGCCGATGAAGCCGTCAACAGCGGCGACGTCCAGGGGACGAGCGTGGCATTTTGCGTCCGCGACGAAGCAGGGCCTGTCGCCGTCGGCGTGGTAGATCGCGACGTCGAGCTGACGGCTCGTCTCGCTGTGTCGACCGAGCACGCGGTGCTGGCCAGCCTCCGTGGTCCCCTCGACGCGAAATCCATGAGGTGCCAACTCATAGCGAAGGCGCTCGAGCAGCCCGCGTTCAAACAACTTCCATTCGTCCTTTTGGTCCATAGTGTTCCGCTGGCGCCGGCTAACGGATAGGCGTTCAGCGGCGGGAGCATCGAGCGTAGCTCGATGAGCCCGTCCGTTGCAACGACTTGTTGGGCGGCGGTAGCACAACGCGCGCATTGCAGCATCGGGGCCCTGCTTGCGGTGGTCGCGGCCGCCCGCCGAGATCGCCTTGGAGGGCCATTCTGCGTCATCTCGCGGGGCGGAGTTCAGCGACCCATGGATGTGTCGGGAGTCCCTTGGGTGTGCAATGCGCAAGCGCATCACGGATACGTGCAACAATCTCTGCCTTCTTCCAGCGCGCATGCGAGGCGTCGCTCTGCGCGGCTCCGAGTCGCAGTGTGGCGGCAACGATCTCGATGAATGTGGATGCCGTTGCGAGATCGAATTCGGCGTCAATATGGAGTTCGCGGATGCAGTCAAAACAATCCTCGCCGGGGGTCGGAGTGAGCAGGCCGCCGCTCGAAACGACAAGCGTCGGATTCAGATCTAGCCAGACCAATCGATCAGGCCTGGTCGTCCGAGCCGCCGCCGTGCAGACACCAAGCTTCAGTCGTTCTTTCTCGCTCGCGTGTCGAAACATCGATACCGTCAGATCCTTCTCGAATCGGAACCACCGCGAAATGGCTCCTTCAAGCTCCGCGTCAGAGCAGTCGTCGACGGTGTCCAGTACGTTCGGATTAGCGAAGACAAAGCGGCGTAGTTTCTCGTTTGGGAGGATCCTTCGCGCCCGCCCGCGGCGCCGCTGGCGCGCCATGAGTCGAGAGAATGTCCGGCTCGTCATGCGTCCCGGTTCAAGCTGGAAAGTTGAATCGCGTCGCGCCTCTAGCGGCCGCTCGCAGCAATGGCGCCGACCAAAGAATACGACTGTTCTGCCCGAGTGCGGACGGCCGGGTGCGCGTCCGACAAGAAGCGAACTATCCAACCTAAAGCGCGGGCGGCGATCGCCCCCTCAAGGGCGCCGAGGCGAACAAGCGCTCGTGAATCCCGCGACAGCATCGCGACATAAAAACTTATCGGAGAACTCCCGAAACTCCACGCTCGAGACGGCACGGCCAGCACCGACCGTGGCTGCAAGGGGCCAAAACGTCCACACAGACCCGGGTAGGGCGCGGAGAACGGCTTGCTAGACAAGCTGGCTTCGGCAACCACCCTCGCAGCAACTGCCCTAATATCAACGGGTTCGTCAGGATCAGCACATACTCGCCACAGTGCATGTATCGCCATCGACGCGTACCGCCGAAGTTCGGCATCTGCGCGGTCGGCGTCGGCTGGCGTACTCGCGCCCAAGTGTGCGAGGATTAGTCTCCTTGCGTACGCGACGGCGCCGGATGCGCGCGTTTGAACTCCACCCTCGGCGTACGGAATCGCCTGGGCATCTGGAGAGGACACGAGAGCGACGGATGAAGCGCCGACATCTGTCGTCGACAGAACGATCGCTGCATTACCAGCCTGATTCTGGACAACCGCCTGAGGTCTCATTCCGCCTTCTCCTCCAACTCTTCGCCTAGGTCGGCGACCCAGCGCAGAAAGAGGCTCGACGGAATCGATACCTCGATCGTTGCTGGCAACATCCAAATATTCTCCGATGGCATTGCAGCTAGACCTGGCGAGGGGTATCCGAAAAGAAGCTGAATCACGTCCGATTCGAGTAGATGGGTAGCAGAATGAACTACCGCGGCAACGGGCATCATTACCATCTGAATTGCGGTGTCCCCGGCCGGCCGCCACCTCGGCGGAACCTTTGCTTTGTCGAAGGCGAGTCTTGTGACCTCCGCCTCTCGCAGGCGTTCAGCCATGGCGAGGATGCCGCGGCACGAACTTAGCGTATTCACGACATCAACCCCGAGAAAGCCACCCTGACCGTCGAGTGCGAAGAGCGAGATCAGTTGCTCGCCCGAACGCCGAACCGCGATGTGGGAGCAGGGGAACGCCGCTTGCTGACCGGGAAGCAAGACGACCTGTCGCTGCTGCGTCTGATACTGCTGCACGGCGGGGAGTGTGCCACGTCCTCGGGAACCACGTCACGAGCGGGCAGAGCGGCGGCGCCCCGGCCGATCGACGCTGAAGTGCCCGAGGCCGGTCGCCACCGGCGTGAGATGCGCGCCGGGCCTGGCAAGGCCGCGCGTGAGGTGCCCCGCCCCGGCTGGTGGGGAAAGAACCTGAGGCGGCCGCCACCGCGCCGAACTCGTCCGCCCAACTATAATTGGACGGACCCGTGTTGTCACTCGCCCCCCAAACGCCGGTCCGTCCAACCGCACGCGTCCTTCGCCATCCCCCCGCCACGCCACCGTGATCGTTACGCTTTTCCCAAACCCGCTTCCTCACCGCTCGCGTTATGCTGCAGAGCCGCGCCAATTTCCCGCAGCCTATCACCGCGCCCCTCGGTGCGCCCCCCGGTGCCCCCTCGGTGCGCCGTGCTTAAGCGTTTTGAAGTGCGAGCCGGCGGAGGGCGGGCGAGCCGCGGTGGCTGTTGGGAGCCGTCGACTTAACACTACTGCGGGGAACGATCGTCGGGAATTTGGACGGGAGGCCAAGGTGTGATCCAAGGGGGTCATGAAGACGCGCAAGCCGGTCCTCGCAGGCGATCCGAAGTTCGATCCG
>JBBRUT010000249.1:0-3127 GCA_038247555.1 Phycisphaerales bacterium
CGAAGATAGCGCCGTCCCCCCGCTCGCCGGCACCGTCATCCGCCGCCCAGACATCACCGTCCCCGCCCCCCCCGGCCCCACTCCCTTGCCCGGCTCCACCCCCAAGAAGCACTCCCCCTCCCCCTCCCCCACCCCCCCAACCACCCCCGCCCGCCCGTCCAGCGAGGGATGATTGAGCTGACCACGCAGCCAAGCGCGACAACGAAAAAGGCTCGACCCTCATGGGCCGAGCCTTTTGTCTTTTAGTCTTCTAGAAGATCGAGCGGCGAGGCTTGCGAAAGCTTACTTCGAGCCTTCGAGCGAGACGATCAGGCTGACAGTGTCGCCCAGCACATCAGGGCCGTAGGTGATGCCGAAGTCTTTGCGGCTGATCGTAAAGCGTGCCTCGAGGCCGGCTAAGGGCTGGCCAGCACCGGCGGTGTTTTCGACCTTGGCGGTGATGCTCTTGGTCTGGCCGCGGACGGAGAGGTCGCCGGTGATGTCGAAGGTCTTGTCGCCGGTCTTCTTGACGCTAGTGCTCTTGAAGGCGAGCTTGGGGAACTCCTTGACCGAGAAAAAGTCCGGGCCTTTGAGGTGCTTGTCGCGACCGGGGTTGTTCGAGTCGATCGACTCGGCCTTGACGGTCACGTCGATGAAGTCAGACTCGTCGCCAATGACGCTGAACGTGCCGCCGATCTCGCGGAAGGTCCCATAAAAGTTAGCGGCGTTCTTGTGCAGCACGCTGTACACCACCGACGAATGGACCGGGTCAACCTTGAAGCTCGCCGCGGCGAGGGCTGGCGCACCGGGCTTGCCGGGGGCCTGGGCGGAGGCGAGGGCGATCGGAGCGTCCGAGGCGTTCCACGCCGCGGCCATGCCGCCCAGCAGGATTGCGCTGCCGGCGCTGAGGGTGAGCACTGAGGCCACGACGCACATCGAGCAAGTCTTCATAGCACAACTCCGTAAGTTCAAGCGGTGTTCCGGCTTCGCGGCGGCACGCGTCGGCACGTCCGACGGGCCGCGAAGGCGAAAACGATATCGCTGGGGCAGGTGGGTAGATGCATCCGGTCGGCCTAGGTTTCCCGAACTCACCCGGCTTGGCGTCGGGTGAGACACCGAATCACGCTCTGATGAGGGAGATTGTTCGCACGAGGGGAGTTTCTGGGGTACCTTCACGCCGGAGTGTTGTGATCGAGCCGTTTCGGCTCGCTTTTTCATACCAGGAGGATCGATGCAATCTTCTATAACTTTGAGCATGGCGTTGGTGGTCGGGGCACTCGCGACTTCGGCGGCGCAGGGCCAGACCACGGCATCATTCTTTCCCTCACTTGACAACACGCTCTTTCAATCTACCACCGGCAGCCGCAGCGCCGGCGCCCAGGGCTCGATGTACACCGGGCGCATCGCCAGCGGCGGCATCCGGCGGGCGCTGGTCCAGTTTGATCTCTCCTCGATCCCGGCAGGCTCCATCGTCACGAGCGCCTCGTTTCAGCTCTACCTCGTGCAGGGCAACGGCGGCGTGATCGTCAACCTGCACCGCACGCTGGCAAGCTGGGGCGAGGGCACCAGCTCCGGCGGCATGGGCCAGGGCTCCTCCTCGACCCCCGGCGATGCGACGTGGATCCATCGGTTCTTCAACACTTCAAACTGGGCGACGCCGGGCGGAGACTTTGTCAGCCCGCCCAGCGGGAGTACGACCCTGACCACCGAGGGCCAGTTTCACACCTGGTCCGGGGCTGGCGTGACGACCGACGTGCAGTTCTGGATCGCGAACCAGCAACAGAACTTCGGCTGGACGCTGCGCGGCGACGAGAGCGTTAACCAGACCGCGGAGCGCTGGTCGTCTGGCGAGGCTGGCGGCGGAGCGGAGTTTTGGCCGCGGCTGAGTGTGACGTATGTCATCCCTTCACCGACGACTGCGGCGCTGATGTCGCTGGGGCTGCTGTGTGTTGGGCGGCGGCGGCGGTGATGGGCGTTCAGCTTTCGTGACCCTTACCCACCGCCGGCGTTGGAGTAGCCGGGCGAGCCCGACGGCCACGGGTCCACGACACCGCCGGATGCGCTGCCGTTGGTGTCGCGGGCCTTCATCTCGTTGGCCAGCGCGAAGGTGTTCACGCTGCCGTTGTACTTCTGCCAGTTGCCCGTCTGCGACAGGCCGATGTCGGTGACGTTGCCGGTGGTGAAGTTGATTGTGCCCCAGGCGTCACTGCCGGCGCCCATCACATCGAAAACCGGGCTGGTGCCCGTGCGATAGCCGCGCTTGGTCTGGTGCAGGCGACCCAGGCCGTCGAGCTTCACATCGGTGCTCTCGGCCGGGAACATCGTGTCGGTTAGGCGCGTGGGCGCGGCTATGCCGGAAGGACACCGGCGCTTGGATGGAAGAGTGAGACACCTCGATTGGCTTTCTGAACCCGTTTCATACGAAGTAAACGTTCAATGCCAGGTCCCCCGCAGCATGGTGTGCGGGCTTGGGGCAATCGGGAGCGCAGGAGACACTGATCCCGCGGCGGGATCAGTGGCACGTTCGATGCCACGCTCGCGGTGTCGGTTTTGGCAAAGCCCAAGCGGAAGCGCACTCGCGCCAACCGCTCGGAATAGACCGTACAGTTTGATCAGTGTCTACCTTTGGTTCTCTCCCCACCCGCTAATCCCAGACAGAGGTATTGATTGACCGTCCGCCTTGAACCTCAACTCCCGACAAGCCTGTTGGATCTGCTCAAGCAGACCCGCCGGTTCGTCGCAGAGGGTTGGCAACACGCGCCGCGTGATGGGTCCCCGGACCAGGGCTTTGAGCAACGCTTCCGCGAACACTGTGTCCGCAATCTAGTCGCATGGACGATTTCGCAAAACCGAGAAATGGCCTTCGGCAGCAGCCTGGAGACCGCCTCCGGAGTGCTTCATGAAATCGACTTGGTCGGCTCTCACGCCGAGGGACTTGGCGTGTTCGAGCTCAAGAACCGACGTGCTACTCCGCCGGACAAAAACGATGTTATCGTGTTCTTCGCAAAGCTGCTGGATTACTTGGCTCGGACCCCCAGCCTCCTCTTCCGCGAAGTGTGTCCGGTGTTTTTGTCCTCCGCCAGCTTTGAACCCACGGGGCTAGCCACCTGTCTCGGGCTTGGGATTCATCCCGTTGCCCCTGATACTC
>JBBRUT010000250.1:0-3122 GCA_038247555.1 Phycisphaerales bacterium
AAACCATCATTTTATCGAATGCGTAAGACTTTCTACATAATCGACCATGTCGAACGGGTCCCAACTCAGCCCAAGCGGGTCGCGCCTGCCCCAAGGACTCGAGCCCAGGTACTCGTAGAGGTTCATCCCGTCGCCATACAGGCCCTGCACATCGAACGCCGCGACTATGGCATCGAGGCCGCGGCCGTGGTATGAGGCGGCTTCGATGAGCATCATCGCCGTCGCGTTCGGATCGGGCTGCATGAAGCGGCCCATCTGCGGGGAGTAGGCGCGGTTGCGCATGTGCACCAGCAGGTGGGCATATGGGATCAGCCGCGGCGGGCCGTCTGAGGCTCCGCCGCCCCCCCCCACACCGACATCCAATCTGTCAAAGAAGAGGGCCTGGCGGGGGGGTGTCCGCAGTGGAGCTGCGGGAACGAAGCCAGGTGCTCGGCGGCCGTAGCGGCCCCATACGCATCATATCGCCATTGGCCGCAAACGCGAGCGGCATTCCCGCCGCCCTCACCCGGATCGACCCCGCCCATGTCGCACACGGCCACGACATCGCCGCTGGCATCCTGCAGCACCCACCACGCCCAGCGGTCCCGCTCAAACTGCACCAGCAGTTCATCGCTTCCGGCAAAGGCATCGCCCGGTCCCCAGATGTACTCCCGCGCGAGGTAGGTGACAAAGTCCGCGGGAGGACTTCCGGGGGGCGGAGCCCCCCCGCCCGCCGCGCCCGCCGCGGCGACCTGGCCCTCCTCGAGTTTCAGCGATGTCGCATCGCCATCGGCGAGGTTCTGTCCCGCGCCGCCCGCCCCACCCTCCGGCGCGATCGCGCCTTCCGCTTCCGCCAGCGCCACCAGGCCGGGGTCCTCGGACATCAGCGCGCCGCCGGTGCTCAGCACCGGGTCGGTGACGAGTTCCTGGATGCGCCGGATGCCGTCATAAAAGAACCGCTCGCTGCGGACCTTCTTGGTGACCGGCCCTTCCTGCACGTTCGGCCACGGCGACTGCGCGCGCACGAGCCGACCCAGCCCGTCGTAACTGAAGTGCTTGACCAGCAGGCCCGGCTTGATGGTGAACGTGTTCTCGCCGGGGAGCGGTGCGGGTTCTCCCGGCGCGGGTGCGCCGGGAGTCGCGGCGGTCTGGACCACCAGATTCACCTGGATCAGGCGGTCCCACGCATCGTACTGATAGAAGTAGGTGCCATCGCTGATCAGATTGCCCGTCGCGTCCCGCCGGACCCACTTGTCCGGCGGCGCAGGAGGTGGCTGGGTGGTGCCCGCATCGCCATCGCCGGTGCGCAGGCGGCGCAACTCGTTCTGCTCGTTGGCAACGTGCGCCCACGCCTTGTACTCGTGCGCGCTGTCGGGCGTGACGCCGGGGATGCCAGCATCCAGTTGGCCGAATACAAACAGCGCCACTATCGTTAGGATCATTAGCACGCGTTCAACGCACCTACTTACGAGCATAAAGCCGATTGGATCCGGTAGTATGGCAAGTCCATGGATCATAGATATCGCCGTATGTCAGATGCTCTTCCAACAGTGCTTCAAGCCATGCACCGATAGTTGTAGCGACTTCAAAGTTCCATGCCGGATCGTGCCCCGAAAACAGTACTGCCCCAACGGGGTAGTGGCTTTCCACTGCGGTGACGACGCAATCAACATCACCATTGTCCCAGATGTGCATAACCAATTGGTTCAGATGATGCCAATACCACTCTTGGACAGGCGAGATACGTAAACGTCCAAACTAAAGTCCATCGGATTCCAGATACAGATCTCGAACAGCAGCCGGCAGTGATGAACAATACGCAGCAGTCGCCGCCACAATGTGAGACGGTGAAGCGGCCGGAAAGAGCCGGATAGAACGATCCTTTGCTGCGGCCAGTCTGATTCTTGCTAGGACCGTAGCCACTTCCGCGCTCATGCTACAACCCCGGAATGTGTTGGAGCTCGTGAATCAGCTGGTACGGCCAGTGATATCTCGAGTCAATGCCTCATGTTCCCAAGGGCACACTTCTCGCAAGTGGATTCACTTCCGACTCATCACAAATAGTTGATACTCGTTCAGCAGATCACCGCCTAAGTCGGTGCCATCGGGAAGAATCAAACGAATAGAAGTTCCATCGGCCGCGACAGAATCAGCTCCATCTGCCAATGCGAGTAATTTGCATAATGCGTAATGCGCACTCGCCAAGCACAGCATTTCCACTTGAGCGAAATCGCTAACTCCCGGGGATGGCGCACGACCGTTTGTAGTAGCCGATCCAGCAATTAGTGGAAAGTGCCCGTGTCGGTACTGCTCAACTACATGCCTCGCAAGTTGCTCCGCGCCCTGATTCAGAATGCGGAAGAGCGCTTCCTTAGGGCTTTCGCATGACGCTGCCAAAGTCAACCTCAATTCTTGCTGCAAACTCAAGCACCTCGGACATGCTGGGGTTGCGTCCGAGGGCATTGTGCCATCGATTCCACCTTGCAGTGATTTCCGCGATGTGGACACCGCCTGGCACCCATGCTCCGTTCTTGGTTGGATCGTTCAGATTATAGGGCATGACAGTCTGATACCGGTGCGGAATCATGTGGTGTGCATGGTCCCCCGCATGCTTCGGCAGCAAGACCTCCATGTTGTGGTGGAAGTTCCCGCGAGTGAAGTCCCGCATGCACGGAATGCCGTTGTGCACCAGCACGCCGCTGGTTCCCACGCGGTAGGTGTGAACGCCCTCGACCTCGAAGTTGTGGACGGTGGCGAGTCGGCTGGTGAACTCGATCGTGCCCACTTCCGTCATCAGGCAAGCTTCGGGCGAAGACTTCGGCGCGACTCCGCTCGCCATCGTCTGAACCACATCACCGGCCTTCAGGCTTTGCGCCTCCACCCAGCCGCGGCCCTCGACGTAGAACGGGTGCTCCTCGGTGGTGTTGAAGGCCTCGGCCGCGCCGTCCTGGCCTGACGCACCGACGAGCAGTGTCACCGCGACGATCGGCGCTCCCAGACGCGTGAAGGTCCGAGTCACCGGGCGCAGCATCGTGTGGCCGGTCGTCTCATCCGTGGCGATCACCAAGTCGCCATCACGGATTTCCTCGATGGGCACCAATCCGCGTGCGGTCCAGATCTCGGTCTGGGCCTCGAAGCATCCG
>JBBRUT010000251.1:0-3023 GCA_038247555.1 Phycisphaerales bacterium
AAAGACCGCGGGATGAAGACGACGGGCCTGACGGTCAACGGCAAGGATGGCACTGGGATCGGGTACTTTGAAGACGATTCGGCGCGTCTGCGGATCACGCCGCGGCACTATGCCTACCGGCGCGTGAGCGAGGGGTGCAACCAGAACTGCGCGTTCTGTACGATCCCATCGATTCGCGGGAAGATGCGATCAAAGCCGCTTGATCGTGTCGCGGCGGAGGCTCGTGAGCTGCTTACAGATGGCGCATATGAACTGAATCTGATCGGGCAGGATACGACGAGCTACGGCGATGACATCGGGATGGGGATGAAGGCACGCGTGGGGGGGGGCGGGGGCGGATTGCCGGCGATGCTGCACGCTGTGTCGGATGCGATCGGCGAAGCCGGGGGCGGCGGCTGGGCGCGATTGATGTACGCGTATCCGACGAACTTCTCGGATGCGTGCATCGATGCGATTGCGGAACTGAGCTGGCTGGAGCGGAAGGGCGGGAAGTCGGGGGGTGGCGGGTTCGTGTTGCCGTACATCGACATCCCGTTGCAGCACGCGTCGGACAACATGCTGACGGCGATGCGCCGGAACGTGAAGGCCAAGCAGCAGCGCGAGCTGCTTTTGCGGCTGCGGAAGCGCATTCCCGAGATCGCGATCCGCACGACGTTCATTTCCGGCTTTCCCGGCGAGACCGAGAGCGATCACGTTCAACTTCTTGAGTTCGTGGGGGAGATGGGCTTTGAGAACATGGGCGTCTTTGAGTACTCCCATGAAGAGGGGACGGTCGCGGGCACGATGGAGGAAGACCCGAAGCTTGCGGTGCCGGCGGAGGTGAAGTCGCGGCGCCGCGGCGAGCTGATGGAGCTGCAGCAGCGGCTGGCGTTTGCGAAGAACGAGGCGATCGCCGCGGAGTTTGATGAGCACAAGCCAAGCGAGGGCGGGCGGAGGCTGGATGTGCTGATTGATCTGGCGACGCGGACGAAGGGGAAGAAGACGACGGGCGTGAGCAAGGGGGGCGGGCTGTACATCGGCCGTACGTACTTCCAGGCTCCGCAGGTGGATGGGGTGACGTTCGTGCAGTCGTCGCGCGATCTGGCTCCGGGGGAGCTGATCCGGTGCGTGGTGGTAGGGAGCGACGGGTATGACCTTGTCGCGAGGCCGGTCGATGAACTTGAGAAGCGCGTGGGGCTGAAGGTGGTTCGGTAGATCGCGGTGTCGAAGAGAGCGACCTGTCGCGTTCTTTTTCCGAACGCGATTGCCTGACGATTGGGCTGTTCTCGGGCTACGCGGCGAAGCGTCGCCGAGCCCACACGATTCCGCCCACCACGACCAGACCGATTCCGGCGAAGATCAAGCCGTTTGAGACCCATGCGGAGCGGATTGAGCGACCGCTTCCAACCGTGGCTTTGGACGGCTGTGGCGCGGGGATGTCAATGCGCTGGCCCTTGCCGTTCACGGCCTGCCCGGTCCGCTGGTCGACGATCACAGCCTCATCGGGAAGTGTCCAACGCGCGGGCTGTGACAGGTCGGTCAGGGGTTCGATCTTCGAGATGATGACGACTGGGGTAGGGCGGGTGTCGAGCGGTGCTGCTTTGTCGACAGCTTCGATATCAATCCGGAAGGGATGACGCCCGCCGCCCTTGATGTCACGGTAATCGGAATAGGTCATCCGCATGAACTTCGTGCCGCCCTCGATACGAAGTTCTCGAAGCTCAACTACGGGTTCGCGGACGAGTGTGAACCGCCAAGTGGCCGGCCCGAGGGGACTGGCATCAATCGTTATCGTACTGAGAGGACCATCGTGGGTGATGACGGGGACGGCCCCGTCCTGGATGAGGCCCCGGAGCGCGTGCCAATACTCGATTGGTGAATCAACGTTGGCCACGACCCTGTAGGACGGCTGGCGAGCAGCGATCGCCCCGGTACGAGAAGGAACCTCGTAGGCGAAGAACTTCGTCGTGTCGTAGGACCTGACCCTCTGGAGTTGCATCCCGAAACCGCCCTGGTTCATGTACCCTTCCAATCGTCCCCATCCAGGAGCGATCTCCATGGTGGACTGGGACAGCGGCGGCTTGTCGACTCCTTCGGCATGGTTCCGTGCCTCGATCCGCACCGCCCGCGGCAACCCTGGATCAAGGCCGTCAAGGGGGTCGTTGGCCGAGGATGGTTGCTGCGCCGACGCGCAGACGGCCAAGAGACCGATCGCCCCGCTCGCGAACAGCCGGGGCATTGACTTGCCGACTCGCCGATGGCCATCAGACTGCGCATTCACCAAGGGAGCACCCAGAAGCTGCAGACTCCTGCTCCGGTCTGAACCATACGCGATGTTGTCGTTGAGCTGGCTCGGGAGAAAGTGCCACGAGTGCAGCATCCGCTCGAGCCAAGGTAGCCGCCTTGGAAATCACTGCAAGCGACTGTCACGAACGTCGTCGTGCATGTCTCGAAGCCGAGGAAGTCCCCGCCCGGGCATGAGTCGTCCTGTGGACAAATCGTGTACCAGTTCGCATTGCACCCACCGCAGGGGCCTGTTTCCGTCACACCAAGAGCAGGAGTAGCGGGCTTCACGCACGCGAGAGCGGCGCCCGCCAGCACACCAGCCCAGATGAGCGCCAACACCGTATTCACTTTCATGACGACCCTCCGTTCGAGTGTTCAGCTCGGAATATGCGTAGTTGGAATCTATTTCCCGACCGTACTTCTCCCTCGACAGCTTATCCACAAATTTATAGTGATTTGAAGAAACATCAACCTCCGTCAAGAATGCCTACATGACACGATGCGGTCATCGCAGAGATCGCTCGGCCTTCACGCTCGTTGAAGCATTGATGGCAACGGGCATAGTCCTGATCCTCATCGGGCTGACGATTCCACTGCTACGGTCTGCAAAGGAGCAGGGACGCGAGGTCAAGTGCCTATCGCAAATGCGTTCGCACGGGGGAGTTCTTGCCGCGTTCGCCGCGGAGCATCAGGACCGATGGCCGAACATCTTTGAAAGCGAGAGGTCGACCCGTCTACCGACCATGAAAACGGTAACG
>JBBRUT010000252.1:0-3005 GCA_038247555.1 Phycisphaerales bacterium
CAGTACATCATTCACGGCCGCAGCCAGTCCGCCCGGGCTCATCTCAGGACGGCCGCGCTGAGCCCATCTGGGGGTCATCTTTGCAAGACGCTCTGCGCTTGCAATCTGCTCCCGCACAGCTTCATACCTCGCGGCCGCGCGATCCGCTTCCCGCGACGTATCCTTCGCCCGCGCCAGCAGAACCGCTGCGGCCGCGGCAACGCACACAAACGCAATCGCCAGCATGCGCTGCATCATCCTCATCACGACTGCCCTCCTCCCGCTGCGGCGACATCCTGATCCGCCGTGCGACGCATCCTGATCACGATCCGGGTACGAGCCACCGCCGGCCGCTCCCCCTCGGATGACCCCGCGCGATCATCGCTGCCGCGACCAATGCTCGTCAGCCGCGGCTCATTCATGACAAGTCCATCCGGCGTGGACATCGCCCGCAGGAACGCTGATGAATCCCCCTGCAGCACGAGCGTCATTGTCACGGAGTCCGCTCCGACGCTCAGCGACTGCACAGAACACGTCCATCGCTGCCCCCCTCCCCCATCCGTGCTCGCCGAACTCGGCCACTGCTTCAACACCTGCGCCAGAACCGCGGTCGCGTCACGCGGTGCTTCAACCCTCATCGCGGTGTCCGCCGCTCGTTGAGTGATCGCTAGAACGGATGGCAGCATCTGCGGAGTTACTCGAGTCGCGGAGCCGATCCGCTGACCGAAGTCAGTTGCCGCCGATTCCGCCTGCTCTGACAGCGACTCCGTCAGCACCCGATCGCTCCGCATTCGGCGATCCAGCCCGATGACCACCATCGCCGCCATGAGCAGCATGCTGACGAGTACCAGCGCGATCTGGCGGTTCCGAGCTGCCCTCATCACTGGCGGCTCGAGTGCACCCACCAGCAGATTCATCGACAACGCAACCGCTGCTGTATCCACGCCGACTTCGTACTCTCGGCGTATGAACTCAGGCAACTCGCGCGGAGTCAAGACCAAGCCGCTCCCCGCCGCGGCACGCAGCTCCGCGATCATTCCCCCGCACGCGACAAGGCGGCCAGTACCGATCGGCACGCACACAATATGAAGCTGCGCCTCATCGCTCGAAAGTTCAACACCATCCCGTCCGGCCACACAATCGGGCACATCCTCTTCAAACGCGCTCCTGAAGCCGATCGGCAGCGGACCCGGCCGAACCCGCACTCCGCTCGGCACGTCCAGCACCGACCAGTAGAGCTGCTCAGGCGGCACCCGTCTCTCCTGCACGGGCATGACCGGCATGAGCATCTCCGCAGTCTCACTCTTGTTGCTCGTCGTTTCTGCAAGCATCGCGTTCACGGCGCACGCTCGCTTCCCCCGCGTGCCTGCGGGTCCAGTCTCAGGGTGTAAGCATGCTTCCCGTCGCGGATCGCGAGCCAGCCGCTCCCGACAGATTCAATCGTCCTGCCCTGATGCTTTTCGCCCGCGCCCAGTGCCACGATGATGTCCGATTCTGGGTCATACACCATCGCTCGACGCGTAACCTCACCTTCCATGCCTGTCTCGAGCATGATTGCCAGCAACTGCCACTTCATCGGCGGCGCAGGCGGCTCCGGTGCGGGCTTCGGCACCAAAGGCATTGCAACTGTCGCTGGCGGCGCAGGCGGTGCGACCCACAGCGGTGCGCGGAAGTCTGCGAGATCCAGAGCGAATCGAAGTTCTTGCTTCTTCGGCACATTACCCACCGAATCGAACTGCTCCAGCAGGTTCTCCCGCACAGACGGCTCGCGAACCGGCACAACAAAGGCCCACCACGCTGCGCTCACAACACCGGCAACACACACCCCAGCCGCCGCGCGGTTCACGCCAACCCGGTTTGCGCGAGCCCGCTTCTCCTCCCCACACTCTCCACCGCCCGGCGGCGTATCAGCACTCACGCTCCCCGGCGCATCATCTGCGTTCATCAAATGCCCTCCTCATCTTCCAGCAAATCGATCACCCTGCCAACCTCCGCCAAGCTCGTCACGCCCTGCGCGGCAAACGCCTCGCCCGCATCGCGAAGCGAGACCATCCCTCCGTTCTGCGCAGCCAGCTTGATACGGTCTGCAGTGGCCCGCTGGTTGATCAAACCACGGATTGTGCTGTCCACTGTCAACAGCTCAAACACACCCAGTCGACCTTTGAATCCTGTCCTCAGACACTCAACGCAACCACGCCCCCCGCATCCCGCATGCAACTGCCGAACTAGTCGCTGCGCCAACACCGCCGACAACGATGACGCCACCAGAAACGGCTCCACGCTGAGGTCGATCAGCCGCGCCACCGCACCCGCGGCGTCATTCGTATGCAGCGTCGAGAGCACCAAGTGCCCCGTTAAAGACGCCTGTACGGCCATCCGCGCCGTTTCTTCATCACGGATCTCCCCGACCATGATCACATCCGGGTCCTGCCGCAGGATGTGCCGAAGCCCTGTCGCAAACGTCACGTTCTTCTTCGGATCAACCTGTGTCTGCGAGACCGCGCTCCGCCCCACCGAGCCGCCACAACCGCCCCCTCCTCCTCGCATGGTCGCCCCGATCGCCGACAAGTCGTACTCGACGGGGTCTTCGACCGTCATCATGTTCAGTTCGCAGCCGTCCCCGACTCCCCCTGAATCGTGATTCGCACTCAACCACGCCAGCGTCGCGTAAAGCGTCGTCGTCTTGCCGCTCCCCGTCGGCCCCGTCGAGAGCACAATGCCGCTGGCGCGATTCGCCTGTGCCAGGTATCGTCTCTCCACCTCCGCCGGCATCCCCAGCGCCGCAAACGACAGCAGATGCGGTGAGCGCGAGGGATCCAGCAGCCTCAGCACCACCCGCTCCCCATACGTGCTCGGAAGCGTGCTCACCCGCAGATCAACCCGGCGCCCCACCCCCGCTGCCCCCACTCCGCCAACAGTCACACTCGCCCGTCCATCTTGCGGGGCCCGGCGCTCCGCTACATCCAGCCTCGACATCACCTTGATCCGACTCACCACCGCCGACGCCAACGACCCCGGCAAGTTCC
>JBBRUT010000253.1:0-2998 GCA_038247555.1 Phycisphaerales bacterium
GAAGGGATGACGCGCGAGGCGATGGTGGATGAACTGATGGGGCTCGTCGCCAAACTGCGCACATGAACTGACCAGATGACAAGGCCGACGATGAGTTGCAACTGCGGATGCCATGACGACAAGCCGCCGGTCACGAGATGCCTTGAGCCGCCGACAGATCGGAAAGGCCGACGATGAACCACGAACACCAGCATGGTGCCCATATGAACTCGCCCCAAGGCGCAGGCACGGCGCAAGCACTCGCCGTTCCCCGGGCCGTCGCTCCCGACGGGCGCGTGGACCTGCCCCTCAAGGGCATGACATGCGCCTCGTGCGCCAACACCATCGAGAGGGCGCTGGGCAAGGCCCCGGGCGTATCAAAGGCGAGCGTGAACTTCGCCACCAAGACCGCGACGGTGCGGTACAACGCCGCCGCAACCTCGCCGGAAAAGCTGGTGGAAGTGGTGAAGGGGACCGGGTACGACGCGGTCGTCCCCGAGTCGACCTCGGGAAATCACGCCGGGCACGGCAACGCGATGTCGGGAATGACCGCAGCAGAGCACGCCGCGATGCCCGCCGGTCATTCGATGGCCAAGGGCGAGGCTGGAGAAGACCACTCCGCCCACATGCACGTCAATGCCGACGAGCAGACGGTGCTGCTCCGCAAAGTCATCGTCGGCGCAGCCCTGTCGTTGCCCGTGCTGATCATCGCGATGTCGCACGGGAAGATCGCGATCTTCAACCAGCCGTGGATCAACTGGCTCCAGCTCGCCCTCACTACGCCGGTCGTTCTCTGGTGCGGCTGGCAGTTCTACCGCATGGCGTGGATAGGCCTGAAGCACTTCCGGGCCAACATGGATTCGCTCGTGGCACTCGGCACGGGTACGGCCTTCCTGTACTCCATCGCCGCAACGATCTGGCCGGGATTCTTCGCGGCGGCCCAGGGCGGCGAAATGGGCAACATGATGATGGTGCCCGTGTACTACGAAGCCGCCGCGGTCATCATCGTGCTTGTGCTGCTCGGGAAGCTCTTTGAGGCCCGAGCCACGGGCAACACCAGCGCGGCGATCCGTCGGCTGATCGGTCTGCAAGCCAAGACCGCACGCGTGGTACGAGCTGGGCAGGAACAGGACATCCCCGTTGAGCACGTCGTCGTCGGCGACACGGTCATCGTCCGCCCCGGCGAGAAGATCCCGGTGGATGGCAAGGTCGAGAGCGGCGATTCCGCCATCGATGAGTCCATGCTGACGGGTGAGAGCGTCCCTGTCGAGAAGAAGGCGGGCGATGCGATCTTCGGGGCCACCATCAACGCCACCGGAGCTCTGACGTTCCGCGCCACGAAAGTCGGCAAGGACACCGCGCTCCAGCAGATCGTCCGCCTCGTGCAGGAGGCCCAGGGCAACAAGGCTCCCATCGCTCGTCTGGCGGACACCATCAGCGGCTACTTCACGCCCGTGGTGCTCGGCATCGCGCTCGTCACCTTCGTCATCTGGTATTTCGTAGCGCCGATCGACACGCGGCTGAGCATGGCGCTGCTCACCTTCGTCTCCGTACTCATCATCGCTTGCCCCTGCGCGCTCGGGCTCGCCACGCCCACGGCGATCATGGTCGGCACCGGCCGCGGGGCCGAGCACGGCATCCTCATCAAGGGGGGAGAGGCGCTGGAGATGGCCCACAAGCTCACAGCGATCATCCTCGACAAGACCGGCACCATCACGCAGGGCAAGCCCGCGTTGACGGATGTGCGGGCACTCCCGGGCACTGTCGAGGCCGACCTCGTGCGGCTCGTCGCTTCCGCTGAACGTCGCAGCGAACACCCGCTCGCCGCCGCGATCGTTGAAGGAGCCAACGCCCGCGGCCTCACGCTCATGGACCCCAGCGCGTTCAAGGCCGTCGTCGGCAATGGCATCGAAGCGACCGTGGACGGACGCGCGGTCCTGGTTGGCAAGCGGGCGTTGCTGAACGACCGCCGAATGGACACATCGGCGCTCGATGCGCTCGCCGACGAACTCGCCTCAGCGGGCAAGACGCCCATGTACGCCGCGATCGACGGCAAGCCCGCGGGGCTGATCGCCGTCGCCGACCGGGTGAAGCCCGAGTCCAAGGCGGCCATCGAGCAGATGCAGAAGATGGGCCTGCGCGTGGCGATGATCACCGGCGACAACGCCAAGACCGCCGCGGCCGTAGCGAAGGAAGTGGGCATCGCGCCCGACATGGTCTTCGCCGAGGTGCTCCCGGGAAACAAGGCCGACCACGTCAAGCGGCTCCAGGCTCAGGGCCTCGTGGTCGGCATGGTCGGCGACGGCATCAACGATGCACCCGCCCTCGCCCAGGCCGACGTTGGGCTTGCGATGGGGACCGGCACGGACGTGGCCATCGAGGCTTCCGACATCACCCTCATCCGCGGCGACCTCCGCTCGGTCCCCGAGGCCATCGCCCTCTCGCTCGCGACGATGCGCACCATCAGGCAGAATCTCTTCTGGGCGTTCATCTACAACATCGTCGGAATCCCCATCGCCGCCGGCGTGCTCTACCCGTTCACCGGCTGGCTCCTCTCCCCGATCATCGCAAGCGCGGCCATGGCCTTCAGCAGCGTCAGTGTCGTGCTCAACAGCCTCCGGCTCCGCGCACGCGCCTCCTGATCTCCCTCCCAACTGTCCGCCGCGGCCAATGGGGTTTGCCCCGAGTCGGGCGGCGGACACCTTTTCGTTGCCGATGTGCTCGGCGTCGGCATCTATCGGGGGCTGCGATCCCGGACGCCGCACCGCAGCGGGTGTCCCGGCATGCGTTTGGGCTCGGCACCCCGTGCCGCGATTCCACGGGGGCGATCTGGTTTTCTGATCGCGCCCGTTCATTCAGTTCTTCCGCAGCCCGATAACCCTGAAGCTCGGCAGGGCCGATGACACAGCAATTATGGCTTAGAGCATGTGTGAGAAGCCGATTCACCCCGGCGCCAAGCGGTGGAGCATCAGATTGATCATGGCGATGCGGATCATCGCTTCGCTGCTGGGAATAGTCA
>JBBRUT010000254.1:0-2928 GCA_038247555.1 Phycisphaerales bacterium
GCACGCTTACGTGGTCGGGCTTGAGTGGAGCGGGGGGGGCGGGGGGAACGGGGGGGGCGGGGGGGGGAGTGGGTTGATCTCCGGCACCGGCAGCAGGTCGGCCTGCACCAACCTGTCCGGCAGGTCATCAAGCCGAACGGATTTTTCGATCCGATACGCGCCGATAGCCGTGCGCCGCAGATTCGCCAAGCACCCCGCATGTCCGCTCAGCGCAAGCCCGATGTCGCGCCCCATCGAGCGGATGTATGTCCCCTTGCCGCAGTGAATCCGCAGATCCAGAAACGGATACGCATACCCCATCACATCAATGGCGTGGATGATCACGGGGCGCTCCGCCAGCTCGATCAGGTTGCCCTTGCGAGCTTCCGCATACGCCCGCTGTCCATCCACCTTCATCGCGGAGAACGCCGGCGGCCGCTGCTGAATCACGCCGCGAAACCCCGTGAGCACGCGATCCACATCAGCCCGTGTCGGCGTGGATGCCGGGGCGGGGTTGGGCTCCAGCGGACCTTCATAGTCTTCGGTCTGCGATGAGTGCGCAAGATCGATGCGCGTCTCGTACTCCTTCTCATCCGCCATGAGCTTGTCGGACATCCGCGTCGCCGCGCGCCCTACCAGAATGATGAGCAGCCCCGTTGCGAGCGGGTCGAGGGTGCCCGCGTGTCCCACCCGCACACTCTTTGGCGCACCCCCCGCGATCACCCTCCGCTTCACCGCTGCCACGACGCGTGCAGACGAAACACGCACATCGCCGGGCTTGTCGATAAGCATCAGGCCCGCAATCTGTGTCGTCTGACAATCAGTCACTCGCGATCTCCAACCACAAGCCACACCCGCTCGACTCTCCCTCGCGAATAGTTCAGTCCAGAAATCATCCCCGGCAATGGCTGCGTTAGCTCAGCGGGAGCGGAACTCGTGGACAGATCCTCAACCAGAATTCCGACCTCATTGGCCGCGAGCCACTCATCACGAGCATCGGGCGCGATTCGCCGTGCCCGCCCACGCGTCAGAAAGATCAAGCTGTCTTCCTGATACCCAACCGCCGCGATGGGTCGCTCGCCGCTGGAATCAAAGGCATCGATCGCTTCCACAATCCTCGTGCTCATCCGGTTCGCGGCCGGCGCCAGCGTCTGAAACAGCAGCACCAGCATCAGCACTGCCGCGATCATCGACCGCAGCTGCGCCTGCACCCACCGCCCGCCCCACAGCGACCGGATCGCCTGCACCAGCACGAACACAATCCCCACATACCAAAGGCTTGTGATCATCGCTTCGTTGTTCACATCGTCAAACCCGGACAACAGCGCGAGCAGTGCAATCCCCGCGATCAGTATCCCCCCACCCACAAGACCCCAGATCACAAACCCGATCCGCGTGCCCCACTCCCGTAATCCGGCCAACCGCCCGCTCCCCGCCGCCAGCACCGCCCTTCCCGACAGCAGCGCGATCGCCGGATACAGCGGCATCGTGTAGTGGGGCAGCTTCGTCGTCACGAGTTCAAACACCACCCACGCTGGCAGAACCCACGCAAGCAAGAACAGACTCGCATCCGCCCGCCGCCGCGTCCATGCCCGCCGCACCGCAAGTCCTGTCATCAGCACACCTGGCCAGAACAGCACGCAAAGCATCACCAGGTGATACCCCGGCGGACCCCAGTGCCCCTCCTTCGCCCCCGCCGATCGCCCAAGCGTCTCATCGAGTACCGTCTTCAGATACACATCCCACCCGACCCGCGATGCCACCGCAATCACCCACGGCGCAACCAAGGTCGCGATGATCACCGCCCCCATCATCGGCCTCAGCCGCAGCATCCACCGCCAGGTCTTCGTCTGCCAGCACAGCGCACCGCACGTCAGCAGCGCGATCATCGGCGTGATCGGCCCCTTCGCCAGCACCCCAAGCCCGATCGCCACCCATAGCCAGATGCACGCCACCGTCGGCACGCCGCGGCCCCTCCGTGCAGCACGCCAGCACGCCCACAGCGCCATCTGCGTCCCCACCACCGTCAGCAACAACATCTGATCCGCTCTCGCCTGATGCGCATCCCACGCCACCAGCGGACACACCGCCAGCAGCGCAGCCCCCATCGCCGCGGCTCGCGCATCCATCATCCGCAGTCCCAGCCGCCACGTCAGCAGCACGCTCGTGATCGCGCACAGCACGCTGGGCATCCGGAACACCCAGATGTTTCCGTGTGCATAACGCCCCGGCGCATCCCCAAACACCGCGATCGATCCGCACTGCAGCCAGTACACCAGCGGCGGCTTGTTCAGCCGCGGCCGATCCTGGATCCGTGGGACGACAAAGTCCCCAGTTTCAGACATCTGCCGAGACGCTTGTGCAAATCGCGCCTCATCCCGGTCGATGGGCTGAATCACCCAGAGCCCCGGCAGAAACACCGCCAGACACAGCATCACCAACGCCGCCCCCGCCCCCGACCACCGCCGCGACCACCGGCGCAAGCCTTGCGCTTCCGTCGCCGCGCCTTCGGCCTGCGAATGATCAGCCTTCCCACTCCCTTTCGGGTTCTGAAGGATCAACCGCGCAATGGCAAGTCCGGGCGTCCGCATGGCGAGCGACTATAACCGCGGGCTGGCACGGCCGGTTCGGTTCGTGCACATTGTCTTCGCCGGCATCGCCGATTGGCTCGGCCCACTGTGGAGAGGGCTGTTCAGCACGGCGCGCCGCCGGTGGGCGATCCCCCTTGCTCTGGTGCCGTTCGCCTTCTTGCTCACCTACCCGTTCGACGGCCCAATCCAAGGCCTCGTCCGGTCCTTCTCCTCCACGTTTCTTCGCGGCGATCTCCGCCGCGAACTCGAAGCCTGGCAGCAGTTCGGTGCGGTCGGATCCCTCATCTTCGTCTCCGCCCTCATGTTCCTGCTTGATCGCCCCCGCGCCCGAAAGCTCCTCGATCTCTACGCCGCCTCC
>JBBRUT010000255.1:0-2797 GCA_038247555.1 Phycisphaerales bacterium
GATCGAATGCCCGGCGCATGGCCCCAGAACTTCTATCACATCGTGTTCAGCACCATCGATCGCGTACCCATGATCGATGCGGAACCTGAGCCGCGGTTGTATCCGTTCATCGGCGGAATCGTGCGCGACTTGCGATGCTCGTTCATCTCGATCAATGGGATCGAGGACCATGTGCATCTGCTGGTGCGGTATCGATCCGATCTCTCCCACTCTGATCTCGTTCGACACGTCAAGTCTCAATCATCCAAGTGGATTCATGAGACATTTCCGGCTTGTCAGAGTTTCCGCTGGCAGGAGGCTTACGGTGGATTCACGGTGAGCAAGTGGGCCCTGCGGGCCAAGACAGCGGGCTGAAGAAGCACCGGCTACTTCGTGTCCTTCTCCGGCCGTTGGCCTTCGACGGTCAGCGTCACGCGGCGTTCGTGCTTCTTGCGTTTCATGCGTGTCGAGAGCCAGGGGATCGGCAGCACGCCCCGCAGCAGGTATGCCGCGGCGAAGAGAAAGATGGCCGTGGCGACCCAGAACTGCCAATCGTGGGTTGGGAAGGCGGGCATCAGGCAAGCACCTGATAGACGATCATCGCCGCGAGATAGGCGAGGCCGCACATCCAGCCGAGCTGGAGCGCGGCCCACTTCCACGAGCCGCTCTCGCGCGCGGTGACGGCGAGCGTGGGCAGGCACTGCATCGCCAGAACGTAGTAGATGAGCAGCGACCACGCGGTGGCGCGGGTGAAGACGGGCGTCACACCGTCATCGCGCTTGGCGGTTGCGACCTGCTGCAGGATGCCCTCATCCTCGGCATCATCGGAGCCCGCGACGACGACGGCCATGGTGGAGACGAAGACTTCTCGCGCGGCGAAGCTCGACAGCACACCGATTGAGAGCTGCCAGTCGTAGCCGAGCGGCTCGAACACGGGTTGGATGAACTTGCCGAGGCGACCGGCGAAGGAGTTCGCGGCCTGATGGCGGGCCTCGAGTTGGTCGGCGTCCGCCCGTAGACCGTCAGGCTCAGCGTCAACCCGA
The DNA here is from genome assembly GCA_038247555.1 of Phycisphaerales bacterium. Classification (GTDB taxonomy): domain Bacteria; phylum Planctomycetota; class Phycisphaerae; order Phycisphaerales; family UBA1924; genus JAHBXL01. The sequence continues at coordinate 1,023 of JBBRUT010000255.1, forward strand.
CCCGGCCCAAGTTCGCCGACTGGTTGGCCGGGCACCCACGCCTCTCGCCGGTCTGCCTCTACACGAAGCTCCGTCACGATCGCCGGCGGCTCCACCTTCGGATAGCTGCTCAGCCACCAGAGCGCGATGCAGATCATCAGGATGTTGGTGCCCGCGTTCTTCAGGAAGACCCAGCCGCGGTGGTACGTCGTGATGAGCGCGGTGCGGATACTCGGCAGCTTGTAGCTGGGCAGCTCCATCACCATCGGGCGGCCCTTGCCACGGAGGATGGTGCGGCGGGCGATCAGTGCGCTAAAGACCGCCGCGGCGATGCCGAGTGCGTAGCAGCCGACAAACGCGAGCGCGGCCATCGCGGGCTGGCCGGTGAACAAGAGCCCTGTCAACAGCACATACACCGGCAGTCGCGCGGAGCAGGTCACGAACGGCGCTACCAGGATCGTCGCGAGGCGTTCCTTGCGGTCGGGGATCGCCCGCGTCGCCATGATCCCCGGCAGCGCGCACGCATGACTCGACAGCAGCGGCACGAATGCGTGGCCGGGCAGGCCGAAGGGGCGCAGCACGCGGTCCATCAACAGCGCAGCGCGCGCCAGGTACCCCGTGTCCTCCAGCACCGAGATCAGGAAGAACAGCAGGCAAATCTGCGGGAGGAAGATCACCGTCGCGCCGATCCCCGCGACCACGCCATCGGTCAGCAGGTCGCCCAGGATGCTGCCCTCGGGCAGCACGCCGTGCAGGATACCGGTTGTCCAGCCGAAGATGCCGTCGATCCACTCCATCGGATAGGCCGCGAGGGAGAAGAGGGACCAGAACAGGCCGGTCATGATCGCGGCGAACACGATGACGCCGAGCACCGGGTGCATGAGCACGCGGTCGATGCGGTCGGTGGTCGCTTCGCTCGCGCTGATGTCGGTGCGGACATACGGCGTGCCGCACTCGGGGCATTTGCCCTTGCGACCCGGCAGTGTGGAAACGTCGTACCCGCACTTGGTGCAGTGGCCGGTGTTCTCGGCGGCGGCGAGAGCGAAGACTTCTTCCGCCCAGATGCGCAGCGCGGTGGAGCCTCCTCCGGCCCCCCCGCCCATGACAGCTCCGGCCGCGGCGGCCTGCGGGCCATCGCCCGGCACCGGACGCACCGGCGCGGGGATGCGGGCCTCGCAGATACCGATGCGGATCTGGTCGATGCCTTCGCCGGTGCGCGCGTTGGAGGTGACGACACCGCAACCGAGCGCCTCGCCGAGCTTGTGCGGATCGATGGTCAGGCCCTGGCGCTGCGCCAGGTCGATCATGTTGACGACGATGAGCGTCGGCAGGCGGCGGCGGATGACTTCGCCGACGAGGGTGAGGTTGCGGGCGAGGTTGGTGGCATCGACGACGATGACGCAGACTTCCGGCACGCCGATGGCGTGGCCGCGGGGCGCGAGCTGGCCCGCGAGGACTTCGCGCGCGACGCGCGACTCGAGCGCATCGAGCTCGATTGAGTAGATGCCGGGGAGATCGATCAGGTCGGCATCGCGGCCGCCTTCGATGCCTGCGCGGACGCGGGCGATACGGGCTTCGAGCGTGGTGCCGGCGAAGTTGCTGGTCTTGTGGTTCAGGCCGCTGAGGCGGTTGAAGAGCGTGGTCTTGCCGGTGTTGGGGTTGCCGACGAGCGCGATGATGCGGGCATCGCGGGTTGCGGGCAGAGTGATGGTCGCGGCGTGAGCCTGGGACTTGTGCTGACCTGTGGGTGTGGAAGGGGAGGTCGCCATGGCTCGTCGTGAATCCCTGGGGGGGCC
>JBBRUT010000256.1:0-2769 GCA_038247555.1 Phycisphaerales bacterium
CACAACCACGCCAAGATACAGAATCTACCCCAGGGGTGAGCCCCGAGCCAGAGAGAACCTATACGCGGCCGAGGGAATAGGGGTTTCCGCCCCGCTCCGGCGACGTTACCCTATTCGCATGACCACCTATACCCCCCAGCACCCCTCCCATGGCATCATCGGCCCGAGCCTTGAGAACGTCGACCCGCACACGGTCACCATCTCCGGCTTGGTGCTCGATGCGGTGTACAACGCCAGCAACCCCGCTGAATCGCTCACGAATCTGTCGAGAGATATCGCCGCGCCGGGGCAGTATCCCTTTACCCGCGGCCTGTTCCCCGAGGGGTATCGCTCGCGCCTGTGGACGATGCGGCAGTTCGCTGGCTTCGGCTCTGCCGATGACACGAACAACCGGTTCAAGTATTTGCTGGAGCAGGCCAAGCACGCGGGCGGAAAGGTGACGGCGAACACCGGTCTTTCGACCGCGTTCGATCTCCCCACGCTGATGGGCCGCGACTCCGATGATGCCCTTTCCGTTGGAGAGGTCGGCCGGTGCGGCGTCGCCATCGACACCATCGAGGACATGCACCGGCTGTATGCCGATATCCCGGTCGACAAGGTGACCGTGTCGCAGACCATCAACGGCCCCGCGGCGGTCATCTGGGCCATGTACCTTGCCATGGCCAAGCAGCGCGGCATCGGCTGGGACAAGCTCGGCGGCACCCTCCAGAACGACATCCTCAAAGAGTTTCATTCGCAGAACGAGTTCATCTTTCCACCCGATGCGTCGGTCAAGCTCGTGGTCGACACCATCGAGTTCCAATCGAAGCACTGCCCGAAGTGGAATAGCGTTTCGATTTCGGGGTACCACATCCGCGAGGCGGGATCGACGGCGGTGCAGGAACTGGCGTTCACACTGCGCGACGGCATGGAGTATGTCGAGGCCTGCATCGAACGCGGCCTGCCGATCGACGACTTTGCGCCGCGGCTGTCGTACTTCTTCAACTCGCACAACGAGTTCTTCGAGGAGATCTGCAAGCTGCGGGCGGCGCGGCGCATCTGGGCCCGCATGATGAAGGAACGCTACGGTGCGAAGAACGAGCGCTCATGGTTCATGAAGACGCATGTGCAGACAGCGGGGTGCTCGCTCACCGAGCAGCAGCCGCTGAATAATGTGGTGCGCGTGGCGTATCAGGCGATGGCCGCGGTGCTGGGCGGGTGCCAGAGCCTGCACACCGACTCGATGGATGAGACACTCGGCCTGCCGACGGAGCAGGCGGTGACGGTCGCGCTGCGGACGCAGCAGATCCTGGCCTACGAAACCGGCGTCACCCGTACTGTCGATCCACTCGGCGGCTCGTGGTTCATCGAAGAGCTCACCGACAAGATGGAAGCGGGGGCGCTTGAGCTGATTGACGAGATCGACAGAATGGGTACGTATGCCGAAGGGACGAAGGGACGAGGCGACGCGGCGACGAAGGGCACCGTTGCTCTGTCTCCCCCTCCGTCGCTTCGTGGCTCCGTCGCTGCGTCGCTCTCGCAGCACCCCGCCTACGCCCCCCGCACCAGCTACGGCCGCTCCGTTGTTGCTGGCATCAACAAGGGCTACTTCCGCCGCCAGATCGCCGAGGCGTCGTACCGGTTCAGCGAGGAGTGCGAGGCGAACGACCGCATCATCGTGGGCGTGAATGCCTTCACCGAGGGCTCCGATGAGCGGCCGCTCGATATCCTGCAGATCTCGCACATGGTCGAGACCGACCAGTGCTCGCGGCTCGCCGCATTCAAGCAGAAGCGTGACGCCGCAGCGGCATCCGCAGCGTTGGGCGCTATCCGCGAGGCCGCGCGTGCAGACCAGAACGTCATGCCGGCGCTCGTCGAAGGCGCACTGGCCAACTGCACACTCGGCGAAATGGTGCAGGCGCTGGCGGATGTCTACGGGCGGTATGGTGGCGGGCCGGAGTGGTGAGGTGATGGGTACATAGTGGGTGAACCGACCCATCTCCGGTGGACGGGGTGAATCTAACCGCGGCGGCGTCGGGGACGGGTGGTGAAGCGGAGTTGGTCCCCTCGAAGAACATGGGGACAGTATGGCTTATGGACGGGTGATTGTCAAGGGATTTGTTTGGGATGTGGAAGGATACTGCAAGTGGTTGGTGGGGAGGGGGATAGGGCGGGGGGGCCGTTGCGAGGAGCACCTACGTCCCAGGCTCCGGCCATACCCGCACCGAGATCGCCCCCCCAAGTCGATCTCGGTGGCACGCACGCGGCGGGGTCATCTTGGTGCCACCTGCCCCGGGTCCAGAAAGGGCTTGCACATTCTCAGGGAAATCGCTTAAACTCTCGGAGCCCGCGCGGGCACGGCCGAGCCGCCAGCAGGAACGATCCCTCCTGCTGGGCTGTGGGTCGCATTCGGAATCGGTCGGCATCACTCGGCGATCAATTCTCAGGAGACACCCATGCGGCGTTCTTTCATCACCCACCTCGGTTGCCTGTTCGCTGTGCCATTGGTCGTTGTTGGCGTGGCCATGCCCGCGCTGGGCCAGTGCCCGCTCTCCTTCAACGCCCCGTCCAACTACGCCGCGGGCTCCAGCCCGCGCTCCGTCGCGGTGGGCGACTTCAACGCCGACGGCAGGCCTGACCTGGCCGTGGCGAACTTCAGCAGCAACAACGTCTCCATCCTGCTGGGCAACGGCGGGGGGGGCGGCACGTTCCAGGCGCCGGTCAACTACGCCGCGGGCTCCAGCCCGCGCTCCGTCGCGGTGGGCGACTTCAACGCCGACGGCCAGCCCG
>JBBRUT010000257.1:0-2689 GCA_038247555.1 Phycisphaerales bacterium
CACGATTCGCGCCATCGCGTCGGCGGCGTGCGTGAACTTGTACTTGCTGCACACATCACCCGCGGCGTAGATGCGAGAGTTGGTGGTCCGCAAGCCGTCGGTGACTTCCACGCCGCTGCGAGCGTCGAACTTCACACCCGCGGCTTCAAGACCCATGCCCTCAACGTTGGGTGCGCGGCCGATGCCGACGAGAATCTCGTCCACCTCCAGGCGTTCCTCGCCGCCGGCTGTCTTGAGAATCAGAGTCTTTCCCGAAGAGGTTCGTTCCACGCGTACGACGCTCGTGCTGAGCTTGAACGCAACCGCATCGTGGCGCATGGCTCGGATGACGAACTCCGCGGCATCCCGGTCCTCGCGCGGGAGGATCTGCTGGCCCCTCTCGATGACAGTGACCGACGATCCTAATCGGGCGAAACACTGCGCCAGCTCGCAGCCGATGGGGCCGGACCCGAGCACCGCGAGCCGGCGGGGCAGTTCGGTCAGCGTGAAGACGTTCTCGTTGTTCAAGAACCCGGCTTCGGCAAGGCCGGGAATCGAGGGGGCGGCCGGACGGGCACCCATGGCGATACACGCCCGCGCGAATCGCAGGGTTTGTCCACCCACAGAGATCGTGTCCGAGCCGGTGAACTTCGCCTCTCCGATAAAGACATCAATTCCCAGCGAGCGGAATCGCTCGGCTGAATCGTGGGGCGCGATCTGAGCCCGCAGACGGCGCATTCGTCCCATGACCGCTCCGAAATCAGCATGGGCCCCGTCGGCACCACGAACTCCGAGTTCACCAGAGCCACGCGCCTCCGCGACGGCTCGTGCCGAACGGATCAACGCTTTGCTCGGCACACATCCGAAGTTGAGGCAGTCTCCGCCCAAGAGCCGGCGTTCGATGAGGGCAACCTTGGCGCCCATGCCTGCTGCCCCGGCCGCGGTGACAAGACCGGCGGTGCCGCCACCGATCACAACCATGTTGTACCTGCCGGAGGGAGTGGGGTTCGTCCACACCGGTGGGTGCACCGCGTTGAGCAGCGCTGAGTTGTATTCGTCGAGCGGCTGGAGGTCCCGCAAGAGGTGCGGATCAATCCCGGTTGGACTGGCGGCCGAGGTGGAGGATGTCGAAGGCTGCATGAATGGTGTGCCGTTCTGAGATGGTCCGCGAGCGGTCGCCGGATGGGCTTCGGTGCCCGTCGGGTGCGCAGACGAGTCGTTTGTTCTGAGTGCCATATGGATGACTCGCCTTCACTGTGAATCCGCGAGCCCACGGTTGGCAATGCTGTTGAGTTTCCAGCTGTAGTCGAGGAAGGTCACACGGGGCTCTTTGCCCGCGTTGATCAGACGGACGAGCTCGGGCGAGTATTGAGCGGCGAAGGCGGTGACGGACGATGCCTTTTGCGTGAAGTCGCCACTATACCAGTCGTACAGCGCCGTGAGGGCTACCTCGCCCTTGGCCTCGTTCAACCGGAACCAGCGTGGATGCGTGTGCACGTATCTGGTCTGATCGGTCAGTTGTTCTTCGAGTCGGGCACCGGTGTACGCGTCCGCCCGCAATGGCGGGCAACCCACCGCCGCACACACGAGTGCGAAGTGGATCCGCGGCTCGGCGAACTTGGGGCGGATCAACTCGTGCTCGATCTGGTTGAGGCTGTAGGTGCCGCCGGCAAATGCCCACCGCTTCGCGTCCCATCGCTGGTCGCTCGCGATGTCCTTGATGGAGTCGATCGGGTAGTGGTCGAGAATTAGCCGGAGCGTGAAGGCGTTGTATGCGTTGATGAGGAAGGCCAAGCGTTCGTCGCGACCGAGCGTCTCCACGTCCGCCTTACCGATGGTGGTGATGTACGCGTCGAGCGCCGCGGAGTCCTTCTTGAAGCCGTCATAGTCCACGAACCCGCCCTCGGTGACGTGCTTGCGCAGCAGCGAGTCGAACGCCGAATGATCGAACTTGACGCTGTCGGGCCTGTTTGCATACGCCTCCTGGAGCGTTGCCTTGGGCGGGCCGAACATGCTCCCGAGCCGCCCCTTGTTCAACTCAGCGCACGCTGCCAGCACCGCGAGCACGCCAGCCGCAACAATCAGCTTGCCGATGGGCTTGGAAGCGGCAGCCGTCTCGCCGTTGGCGGCGGGTTGTGGAGGTTCGGGATCTTTCAACGCGGACTCCTTCAGCGCCTTACGGGCCAGGCGTGTCACGTACACGCTCACGACGATGGTCGCGAGCAGCCCAGCGCCCAGCAGCACGTACTGCCACGGGTTCTTTCCACCCCCACCCGCCGCCGCCGTCTTCCCGACGAAGCCCAGGTACACGAACAGGAACGTCCCTGGCATCATGGCGATCCAGCTCGCCAGGAGGTACGGCCAGAATCGCACCGGAGTGAGGCCGTAGAGATAGTTGCCCAACGAGAACGGCACGGCGGGCGACAGCCGCAGCAGCGCGATGATCTTCCACCCGCCCTGCGCGATGGCCTTGTCGATCGCCCCAAAGGTGCGGTTGCTCTCTGCCATCTTCCGAACTTTATCACGGGCGAGGTAGCGGGCGATAAGGAACGATGCCCCCGCCGCAAGCGTGGACGAGACCGAGACCGTGGCGAAGCCCCCGGCAAGCCCGAAGATCGCCCCCGCCGCGAGCGTGAGCGCCGAGCCGGGCACGAAGAGCACGGCGGCGACGAAGTACGCGAGGCCGAAGACCACGGGGCCCCAGGGACCG
>JBBRUT010000258.1:0-2670 GCA_038247555.1 Phycisphaerales bacterium
AACTGGGACGATGGAAGCACAAGCGAGCGTTCCTCCGGCGCTTCCCCTGCCCCACCGGCCTCGGCCGCACCGTCTTCGCCAACCGCGGCAATCCCCGCGGACCAACCCTCACGCTGGGGCGTCCTCCGCCACCGCCACTTCCGCAACGTCTGGGGCGCAGCGCTCGTCTCCAACACCGGCAACTGGATGGAACTCCTCGGTGTTCAGATGCTCGTCGCGCACGAGACCCAATCGCTGAAAATGCTCGGCGTTCTGGCCCTTGCACACCTGTCTCCCATTCTCGTGCTGGGCCTCGCCGGCGGCGTGCTGGCCGATCGCGTAAACCGCCGGACCCTGCTCGTCGTCACGCAGGTCATGCTCATGGCGATCGCCGTCGCGCTAGCGGCGGTGTCATACTTCGGCGCGCCCCCGATGGCGTGGATGTTCGGGATCGAGAGCGATATCGTCGCCGCGCTCCTCGTGCTCTCCGCGCTGCAAGGCGTGGTGATGGCATTCAACATGCCCGCGTGGCAGGTGCTCACGCCGCGGCTTGTGCCGCGGGCAGAGCTCACCAAGGCCATCACCCTCAACGGCGTGCAGTTCAACCTCGCCCGCGTGGTCGGCCCGGCGCTCGGCGGGTGGATCATGGCTGCGGCGTGGGGTGGTGCAACGCCGCTGTTCGTCATCAACGCCATCACATTCCTCGCGGTGGTGGTCGCGGTGATCTCAACGCCCGATGCACCCGCGCCGCCGCATCACGGCGAGCACCCGTGGCGGCAGCTCGCCAAGGCCTTCGGGTTCTTGCTGAAGAACAAGGGGCCGCTGGCGGTGTTCGTGGCGATGTTCCTGATGTCGCTCCTCGCCGCGCCGCTGGTGCGGCTGCTGCCGATGTACGCGATCGATGTCTACGGCCTGGGGATGGCCGATGCCGACCGCGCGGTCGGTCGCCTGCTCGCCGTGCTCGGCATCGGCGCGGTCATCGGCGGGCTGATGCTCAAGTTCATCCCGCCCTGGTACCCCAAGCACCACTTCATCCCCATGGCGCTGAGCGGCGCAGGACTGACAATCGGGCTGTTTGCCCTCACCGGCTCGCTCACTTGGGGATACGTGACGATGTTCTTCTGCGGGGTGTTCTGGATCTGGGGCTTCAACCAGACGTGGGCCGCGATGCAGCACCTCGTCGAGGATTCGATGCGCGGCCGCGTGATGGCGACCGCCAACGTCGCGAGCTTCGGCGCGACCGCGCTGGGAACGGCAGGCGCCGCTTGGCTTGGCGAGTCGGTATGGGGGTGGAGCGGGGACAGGGCGCTGGGGACACACCTGGCCGTTGGCGTGCTGGCCGTCGCGCTCTTCGCGGCGGGCGTTGCAATGCTGCTCTGGCGTGTGCCGCAGGTTGATGGCCCGGAAGTGCCCTACAAGCCGGGGACAAACCGGCGCAGCCTGCTGGAGGGGCTCACCGCGCGGTCCCACTGGCCGACGTGGGCCGGCGGCGGCGAGGAGCACGCACCGGCAGAAGAGGACGATGAGGCGACGGGGACCGAAAAGGCCGAGCCGCGGCCGGATGAGGTGGCGTGACAGAGAAGTCGTTGACGTGCCACCGAGGTTGCCGGCTTTGGGGCGACCTCGGTGTGTCTTCGGATCGGAGGGTTGTGCAAAGGGAAACTGCGGGGGCCGCGCGAGCCTACGCCCAGCACGGCCGGCGCTGCCTCCGCGCGAGAGTTCATCGCGCCCCCTTCCATATAGACTCCGCCATGAAACTTCTTCTGATCATCGCCAGCGCTCTCGTCATCATCCTCATCATCGGGGCCGCACTCAAGCAACTCGGCTTGTTCAACGCTTCTCCCGCTGATGCCCCGCTCAAAGACGGCAAGGCGCTCGAACCCTCGCCACTCAAACGCCGCGACTACCTCCTCACCAAGGGTGAAGCCGCGTTCTATCAGCAACTTCGGCTCGCGATCCCAAACGGCACCGTGCTCATCGCCAAGGTGCGTCTGCTTGACCTGCTCTATTTCCCCAGTGGCGTCCAGAACCGTCAGTCATGGCAGAACCGCGTGCAATCCAAGCACATCGACTTTGTCGTCTGCGATGCCCGCGACCTCCGCCCGCTCCTCGCGGTCGAACTCGATGACAAGTCCCACGAACGCGAAGACCGCAAGCAGCGCGACGGCCTCGTCGACCACGTTCTCCAATCAGCCGGACTCCCCTTCCACCGCGAGCCCGCCGCGGCCTCCTATTCCGCGGATCGAATCCGCGCCGCCCTGTCGGCGAAACTCACCGCCTAACGGCGCCGTAGGGGCGCAGGGGTGAGCCGCGGTCCAGCGAGTCTTCGAGCGCGACCCCCGGACCGCATGTGCACGACGAACCGGACCCCGAAGGGGTCAACCAAGCGACCAACGAGCAGCCCTACAGGCTGCGGGGGAACAAAGAGTGGGACTGCGCGAGCGTGCCTTCTCCGGGGGTCTCGTCGCCAAGCCTCCTCCACGCCCCGGCTACGGACGTTCAAGGCCTTCGGCCTGCAAAGGCAGACCCCGTCTGTCTTTGATTGCCTTTGAGTGCGGCCACCGCCACGCTTTACGGGTCGGAAAAGTTATCCTCCATCCGATTTTTCGTCTTGACAGTTGGGGGGGGGGGGGTGGGGGGGGTTGAAAATGGGGTAAACGCGCACATTTTTAGGCAAATTTGGCGCCCCGG
>JBBRUT010000259.1:0-2659 GCA_038247555.1 Phycisphaerales bacterium
CGTAAGACAGGCGTCGGCATCCCGATGGATGAGCCTCGCGGACTCGTGCGTAGGCCATTTTTTCACCGCGAACATCGCCGTTCATAGCGGGGTCGCCACCCTGCTGTCCGATGCCTCGGGTCCTGTGTGGCAGATCGACACGGTGCTTGTAAGCAATTGTGTTTCCGGTCAGTACTTCAACACCAACTTTACCGGCCTAGGAAGCCCTCCTCGAAAACCCTTTGGAGGCTTACTCGACGCCCCGATTGGGCGCGTCGGCAATGACTCCTACAAGACCGTCCAAAATCCCGTTCCAGGCTACGGGTCTGCGCTTGTCTCCATCAAAGATCCAAAGACCCAGTTGGAAAATCCTAAAGATAAACGCGTTGCCGGGGGTCGGGTGACCATTCGCGTTGCCGACCCAGCCGCAGCTTGGGCGATGTCGTTCGGTCGCACTGGCGATTACGAATCCTCACCGCTCGCTGTGAAGTTTAGGGTCAATGGTGTGACTAGCAGTTACACTGAACTTAATGATGCGACTCGACCTCGGGCCGAGACGGCTGAGAACTCAGCGCTCAGGATTGTGCTGGACGTGACTGATGCGGTCGTTGTCATTCCGTAGAGCGTGTCGAGTTCCATGAGGAACGCGCGTCGCCCGGTCATCTCCGCGGCGATGAGCGTGGAGCCGCTGCCGCCAAAGAGGTCGAGCACGTTCCCGCCGGATCGTCGATCAGCACCAGCGAGGGACGAGCGGATGTTCCGTCCGCCCGCTTGTGCTTCATGCCACGGATGCGACCGGTGATCCCCGCCACGCGGATGATCGCCCCGGACGCGACCGAGCCGGTGATCGTCGGCAGCACGATCTCTTTGGCGGTCCAGCCGATGTGCGTCTGCTTGCCCTGGAAGAGCTGCCCGGATGCCCGCTGATGGATGCCCTCGAGTGATCGGATTGGGTGGCAGACCTCCGGGAAGTCGCCGGCGAGGATCTCGCTGTTCTCCAGTTCCGCCTTGATCGACTCGAGCATCCCGGCCGCGTGCTCCTCGTCCGAGCCGATCAGGGCCACGAAATCCCGGTGCCCATAGACCAGCGCCCACAAGCACGCCACCTCGCACAGCGAGGTCTTGCCCGACCCGCGGGGCATGGCCATCGCAAACAGACCGCCCTCGAGCACCGCCCGCTCGATCTTGCCGATGACCTTGAGGTGATCGGCCGACCACTTGAGATGGAACGTCTGCGAGAAGTACGCCTCGCAGAAGAACCGAAAGTCGCTCACGGCCTTCTCCTTACGTGCGGCATCAGCAACCGGGGGCAGGTCACCGATGTCCCGCCCCGAGAGCGAGAGCATCGCGTTGCGGAGCCGGGCACGCTCCTTCATCGCGTCGTAGCCCGTCAGACCCTCGGGCGCTCTGGCCGCCTCGGCAATCGCCTCGTGCCGGGTGTTCACCAGCCATGCGACGTACCTGAACAGATCGACTTTGCCGGCGTCGCCGTCGGCCGCGACGCGGAAGCCTGCTCGCGTGCGGTGGCGGTGGAGCTGCCGCTCGCTGACCACCTCGCCCAGCGGAGTGCTGTTGAGCAGCCGCGCGAGCTCGCCGGGCTTGAGTTTGCGCGGGTCAATCGCCACCAGCGGACATCTCCTTTACGATCCAGGCGACGTAGTGAACGAGGTTCACGCTCCCGTCCGCATTCGTCGGCGCGCCCGCATCGATGTCGGCGCGGAGCATCTCCTCGGTGACGGGTTTACCGCCCAGCCGGGTCAGCACGCGAGCCGCATCGGCCACGGGCAATGCGCCGGGGTTGAGCCGGGACATCCCCTGTCCCCCCGATGTTGGCCCGGAGCTAGGCGCGTGTTCGGGAGTCATCGCGGACCTCCCGCGCGAACTTGCCCACATCGCGGACGCAGTTGCCCACATGTCGCAGAATCATCGAGAAATGAGCGTTTAACGCCTTGCCTGTTGGCCATCAGCCGGCCAATGTGTGTCATACGCGAGCGGGAACAAACGCCCCGCACGCGACGGAGACCACGAACATGAACGCGACCACGAAGACCACGCTCGACCTCGCCAAGACCCTCGCCAAGAGCGGGTTCCACATCCCCGCCATCGAGATCCACACGCCCGACGGCCGCACCTGGAACATCGCGACGGTCCCCGCCGGACGAGCCCGCCACCTGGACGGCCACTGGGGACCGCGTCCCGGGGCGCTGGGCGGGTTCCGCCTCTTCGAGATCGACCGCGATACCGACGCCCCGAGCGAGCACGACGCGGTGGACGGCGATACTTGGACCGCAAGCGAGTTGATCGACTACCTCCGGGCGGTCGGCCAACCGAAAGACACGACGAGTTGGGACCGCACCAACGACAACCGCCCGACGACCTGAAGCCCGCGTAACGCGGGCTTCGCTGTTTACCAGAGACACCACGCACCCCAAACGACGAGAGGTACCAGTATGAAGAAGAACACGCCCAAAACCAAGACCACCAAGCCCGAACCCACCGCCGCCGAGACCTACGCCGCCCGCCGCAGCGACATCGCCCGCCTGATGGACGTGCTGCAGATGGAACTCGACAAGCACGACGCGGAGCAGAAGGCCGACCCGAAGAACTGGGGCCACGCGGGCGACCTCGGCAAGGTCCGCAGCGACCTGATCAACCTGGTCGGGTTCATGAGCAACATGGA
>JBBRUT010000260.1:0-2598 GCA_038247555.1 Phycisphaerales bacterium
GCTGGGGTTGTTGCACTTCCACTTAAGTGCGAGCGCGCCGTTCTGCAACAGGCCAACGGTAAACTCAAAGGGCGTGCCCGGCGGTGGAGTCGCGCCCGGCGTCGCGGGCGGCGGGATCTGTGCGAGCGTGTAGACGTTGAGATCGTTCTTGGTTTCCGCCCACAGGCGGATGGTGTCGATCATGTCCTGCCCTGCGCCCGGGCCGCTGTGCAGGGCGCGAACCTTGTCATACAAGTTCTGGGTGGCGGTCTTGGCGGCCTGCCGCGCGGCCTCGGCAGCATTGAACGCCGCGCGAGCCTGCGTGGTCAGCGTGCCCAGCGTGGTGACAGCACCGGCCGTAAGCCCGATCGCCACCGCGTTGGTGGCCCACGGCCCACCAGCGAGCGTGTGCGATTCATAAAACTGAATCTTGCCTAAACGACTCTCAGGAACGACGCCCATGGTGTTCTCCTTGGCCGATTGGCCGGTGGGGCCAAACCGGGCGTCGCGATCCTCCAACAAAGAAGGACGTGCCCCGGCGATGGATCAGCCAAAGGCATCGACCCGCGCGAGGAGTCACTTGAGGCCCGACCCCAGAACAACAAGAAAAATGTCGTCGGAGGTCCTGTGCGACCCTTTGGCGATTGCATCCAACCCTTCGAGGGTCGTGTGTAAGCCTTCGACGAGCGTCTCCAACCCTTCGACAGCCACATCCAAGCCTTCCTTTGCTCCATCCAAGCCTTCAACTACCTCGTTGGACTCTTCGATTGGGGCGGCGGAAGGCACGGGCCGAGTAAAGAAAGGCGCGAATGGGGCGTATCAAGGCCGGAGAGCCTCTGCCGATGGCGCCGGCGGGCGTTCGCATCGGTGTCTTGAGTGAGCATCTGCAGGCGAGGACCGGTGCCGATGGTGTCGTTGGCGAGCGTGAGGACGCCCCCCATGCCCCCCCCCCCACACACACATGCTCTTGGCGTAGAAGTTATTGTCGAGCTCGTAGTTGGGGGCGGGCGCGGTTGCGGAGGACGCGACGCACCTGTGGGGGGCGGGGTTGATCGCGGCGTCCTTGGAAGCGAGGTAGCGGTCGGCCTCGATCTGGTCCTTCAGCGGGTGCTGCTCGACGCTGCCGGAATCACCCGCGGCCTTGGCAGGACCGGCCGCGTTGTCGCGGATGGCCTGTTCCAGGTTGGGCGTGGGCTCGGGCATGGCGGCACTCCGCGGCCCGCGACGCGCAGGGCCTCCACTGGCTACCTATGCCGTTGCTTCGCAACCTGTCCGCGTGAGCGGCGGCGGGGCGGAGGTTGTTCCACCGGTAGAACCGAGCTGCGGGGATTCACGCTCCAAGTCGTTCGGAGGTCGTGATCCTGCGTCCACAATGGCGGCACTGGCGGCGTCGGCGGATGGTGCCGGCTGGCGTCGCTCGGGTGTAGAGGACCTCGAAGTGCTGGCATCCGCACCCGGGGCAGCAGATGCCCTTCGGAACGGGCGGCGTGATCGGCTTGGGGGCGGGCCTTTGGCTCACGAGGTTCTCCCGCGCAGTGCCGAGAGCTTCAGCCTCGGACGCACAACCGCCTTGTGGTCGGTGCCGAAGAGCACGGCGCCTTGCATCGACGCCGCGACCGCGGAACCGACCAGGCAATCCAGCCAATGGTTGTCGAGCCCATCGACGCGGACCTTCCACTCGTCGACCGTGCGGCCGCGTCCCTCTGTCTTCACTCGGTACTCGCTGGTCAAGTGCTCAGAGAGCATCCGGTGCAGCTCGGGCTTGTTCCCAAAGAGCGACAGACATCCCGGATCACCCATCGGCACCGCCAGGCGAGCGTGCGCGAACGACTTCCAGTAGTTCGTGTCAAACACGATGTGCCGCACGGCCCGTTTGCCGGTCACGATCGGCACGCGCCAGTTCAGCCCAACCCGTTCGCCGCGCTTGCGCTTGTAGTCGCTGAAGGGCAGGCTGCTCGCGCCCACCTACGCCGCCACCGTGGCCGCGCCGCACTCCGGGCAGACGGACCCCAGCGGAAGGCCGGAGCGGTCGTAGCCGCACTTCTTGCACAGGTCCGCGCGGTCCCGGCGACGGGCCCTCGCGTCGAGCCGCCAGGCCGCCGCACCGGCGTACACCAGCGCGCCGACGGGCGCCCAGAGCGGCACCTTGACCCACCGAATCGCCGGCCGCCAGCCCCCGTCGAACCACCACTCGAAGTCCGAGCGGTACTCCCCAATACCCGAGCCGACGCTCGCAAAGTTGGGGTTCCAATCCAGGCATTGCTCGAGGTTCAGCCTGCCCCCGTTGATGCTCGCGATGCAGCCGCCGGGCCCGGCGAGCACGATGACGCGATGCCCGCTGTGCATCCACGCGAACACCAGTGCTGCGCTGACGGCGGGCGCGCCCCACTTGACAGCCTTGCGCATGATCGCTCGCACCTTCATGTACGAACGGTAGCGAACGTGTTGCTACGCCGCCACCGTCGCGCTGGCGATATCGCTCCACGGCCCCGGCGTGCCGCGGGTGCTGACCCAGCGAAGCATGTAGACCGCGCTCTTGCCGCGGGCTTCGAGCGGGAACTCGGTGATGTGCGGCGTGCGGGTGGCGACGCCGAGGAAGCGGAACGTGGCGGGGTCGCC
>JBBRUT010000261.1:0-2575 GCA_038247555.1 Phycisphaerales bacterium
CGCGCAGGCACCTCAGCAGATCGCCGACTCACGGAGCGAGTCGGCCAAGGCTTGGGCTACCCTTCTCCTCATCCACGATCGGTCTGTTCGTTCATTGCATTGGCGCTCTGAAGCGGTGAGAGACACACTCACTGAACGTGTCACCCTTTCCAGGGCGTCGGGCGAGGAAGCCTTTGACGAAGTTGGGCGGTGGTTCGCGAAGTGGACTACAACTAACAAGCGTCCCGGCGGTGAGAACAGAGTTTCCGCAAGTGAATCTTATTTTGACGGCCGTGTGTTGCGTACATTCAAGCCCGCCGCGAACGGCGGACTCATTCGACCGCCAGACGCGGAGCGAGTCGCTTTCCCCTCGCCTGAGCTTTTCCTAGGGCGCTTTGTTGATTCCCGTGCTCGACATCGGTTAGGCGAGATGCTGCTCGCGGCAAACGACCTGAGGATCCACACGAGCCCAGATGTACCAGATCGAGCGGTGCTGACTGCGACCCACAACAGCGGGTATGCGGTTTGGGAGTTGCGAGTGGAGGTAGATGCGGCGCATGGATACGCGCCTCGTCGAATCGAGGTGCGGGATTCGCTGATAGGCACGCCCATTGCAGTTGCGACAGTTGATCGCTTTAAGCAGCATGGAGGAGTTTGGATCCCCGTGGAGGGTACCGCCAGCAATATGAAGATTAGCACACGACCAGAAGTTGTCGAGAAGATGGCTGCTCTCGAAACCGCCTTATCGCGTCATGGTTGGGTAAAGGGTTCAGACCCGTCTGACGCTGCAGTTCGCGAGAAGTTCCATGCGGCGGTCGACGAAGTGTTTGGATCGGAAGGGGTGCCGTTTGAGGATCTGGTGCCGCCAATGCGGCTAGAGAAAGTTGAGATCCTCTCCATCAATACTCCGCTAGGAGATGATCTGTTTACGATTCGGTTTGAACCTGGAATGAGGTATCTCGATATCTTCACTCGCCAGAATCAGGCTGGTGAGCTGATCGAGAACCCGGATGAAGAAGTACTTCATATACCGGAGAATGAGCCATGATGAACTTCAGCTGGCTTGCCATTCTTATCGTCACCTGCGCATCACTGAAAGCTGGACTGCCTCCGCCCGATAGCGAGACATCACCCCACATCGCGAAGTCCAGTGCCCGCATTCGTCTGGTTCCAGTCGACAAAGAGAACCGCGGACCGGCCCGCATCGGCAGGACAGTGTCTCGACGCTTCCTGATCGAGAACACCGGTTCGACAGATGCGCGGCTAAGCGTTGCGGCGCGATCATGCGGCTGCCTGAAGGTCCTGTTCGGTCAGGACACACTTCGAGCAGGCGGGTCGACCACTTGCGAGGTACAGGCGACTATTCTGGGCGGCATCGGTTTCCAAAGGATGGGCGCCACGCTCCAGTTGACGACTATCGCTGAACCGTCAGCCTCAGACCAGGTCATTGCAACGATTGGCTTCACCCCGGATCGCGAGTTCGAGGTACTCCCCGCAGAGTTGTTCATCAACGCAATCGCAGGGCAGGCAATCGCGAGCGAGATCCGCGTGGTGCGGGTTACGCCAATCGATCTTCCTATCACGAGTGTCGACGTAAACGCCGATTGGCTGACAGTTGGGGCGGCGGTGCCCCAATCCAATGCGCCGCACGTGCAGGTGCTACCGGTCACGGTGAAGCCACTGGCTCCCGGCGTGCATACGGCTTGGGTTACTCTTCATGTGGCGAGCGACTCCGTTCCGACCGTCACGGTGCCCGTTCGAATCCGGGTTGCCGACGCGTTGGTCTGCAATGTGGGCGGGCTTGTGCTCCGGAATGGGCAGAACGGCCCGTCATCCGCTGTTTGCCAACTTTTGCTCCGCTCAAAAGCAGTAAAACATCCGGCGACTGTCGAACTGGTCGGCTTGCCCCCGTGGCTGTCCGTAACGCTCAAAGATGCCGGATCGCACCCTCATCCGGCTTGGGAGGTCGTAGCAACGGCTGCGGCAGATGCGCCTCCCGGTACCTTTGCAAGCGGCACGGTGGTCGTGCGAGACGCCGCAGGGACACAACTTGCACACATCCCGATTGTCAGAATGGCCGATTGAATCCTGAGCCTTCAGGCATCACTCTCGGCCCTTGGCATCCTTGCGAGGGGTATCTCCATATACTCCTTCAGTGAGGTGCATCATGGCTGACACGATCCGTACAACAGTGGCCGCGGCGGCGATTCTGGCTCTTGTGGGCATGTGCCTCGGGCAGACCGCTCTGGGGGATGGGACGGCGCTCGATCGAAACCTGCAGGTGGGCTCGGGCGGGCGGAACACGCGGGTTCGGGACATCGACTCGACCATCCGCTTCAACGAAGCGGTGATCAGCGGCGCTGCGGGGCGCGGGAAGTCGTTCCACGGCAATACCGCGTACAGCCCATCGCGCGACTTCAGTGTGTCGCTGCCTTCCAACGATCTTTACACCTTCCGGCGCGACTCCAGCCAGAGCGTGCTGGGAGGGATGGGTGTCCGCGCATCGGACGCGATTCGTTATCAGTTCTCGGCATCGACTGGTGAGGCCTTGCCGTCGGCGCTCGCCGGAGGGCTGGGGATTGTGCCGCGAACGTTC
>JBBRUT010000262.1:0-2571 GCA_038247555.1 Phycisphaerales bacterium
GATCTTCATCCGTCGCCGCTTCTGCGGGGCACACTGTTACATCGAACGCCTGGCGCCTTCCGACGACGCCGAGGCATCGGAGGGGAATCGGAACCCGTTCTCCCACGATGCCATCAAGGCGCGCTCGCAATCAAGGAGTGCATACTCGGTGACGCTGTGAGACGGATGCAGACGGTGTCATCGGCTGCGTGAAGTCCAGGCTCGGGAAGGCCTACTGCTTGGCAGGTCGGCCGGGCCTCCGGTCAGGATGCTTCTCTATCCACGCCTCGATTCGCGATCGTTTCCATACACGCCCGGCGGACAGCTCTATCTCGGGAGCGGGGAAGTCTGCGATCGTCTGAACCATCCGGTTGACCCGCTGCCGGGAGACGCCAAGCATCTCCGCTATCTCAGCCACGCCAACGAGGTGATGGGTCATGGGTGAACGATAGCCCGACAGTTGTCGGTGGACAACAATAGGCGTAGAATCTTGCCGACCGACAATAGTTGGCCCCGGCGGTGCGTGAACACCCCGGGGCCTGGCCGAACCTTCCTAAGGAGGTCCGACGAGTGAGAGTACCGCCTGTCGCCGACACGCCGTGTGCCGACAGCTTGCCCCCGCGGGTGCTGTGCGACCGTGTCGTGTCTCACCTGACTGAGCTTGGCGTCATGGCGCCCGTCAGCCTGATCAGGGTCGCCGACCTGATCCGTGGCTTCGCCAGCTACCTTGCGGCCGCTGGAGTCGAGTCGTCCGGCGACATCACCGAGACACATGCGTTGGCCTTCGTTCGATCGCTCACCCGTAGCAAGACCGAGCCGAGTCTCGCCACGATGCACCTTCGGCGCACGGCACTGCGCATCTTCTTCCGGGAAGCCAAGGCCATCCGCGTCATCTCCGCCGACCCCTCGACGAGTATCACCTTGCCCCCGCGTTCCTACCGTGATCTGCGGCCCCTGACGGACGGGGAGATTGAACAGTGCCGCTCGTTCGCCGAGCACATGGAGGACGAAACCCGCTACGCCATCGCGTGGGCACTCGCCGAAGCGACGGCTCGCGTGCCCGAACTCGGAGCGGTTCGGGCGAGGGACCTGGATCTCGGGCGTGGTCGAGTCTGGATCGGTGGATCCACGAATACAGACGCGAGATGGAGCCGGCTCACCGACTGGGGTGCCACTCAGCTTCGAAGCGTCATGATGTCGAAGTCGAAGCCGCCCCCGGATCGCTCCCTGCTCATGCCGGGAACCACGTCTCGTGCATCAGTCTGTGAGTTCGTTGCGTCGACTCTCAGACAAGCGGGTCTCGCGAAGACACCTGGCGTGCGGCCGAACTCGATTCCGGCATGGCGCGGCGTCACGGAACTGGAAAACGGCGCATCGATAGACGAGGTCGCCGTGTTGTTAGGGATGCGCAGTCTCGACCGTGCCGCCACCTTCATCGGTTTCGATTGGGCGACACGGCTGTGAGCGAGAAGCTAACCGCCTCTTCCCTGGAGAAACTGGAGGCAATCCTGAACAACCCTGCCATCTACGAACTGGCGAGCGCGATTCCCGGACCCGCCAAGTCGGGCCGTCGTCGCGACTACCCCACCTTCATGCTCCTGGTGTTCAACTCGCTCTTGTCGGTTTGGCGTAGCGGTCGGCAAGTCGAGGCCGAACTCTCTCACCCGCTCGTGTGGAGGCATATGCGGCGCATCGTTCGGCGTCGGTTCCCCGATGACCCCTCGATGCACCTGCCGCAGCAGCCGATGCGGCGCCACCACTACGTCTATGGACGCGACCGGTACTTGACCGATCCCGCGATCCTGGAGCGCCTCGGAGAGATCCACCGTGAGCTTGCCGCCGGACAGGCCAAAGACGCGGGACTGCTCGACCCCAGTGGTCCCGGCTCCTTCACGCACCCGGATCTCTCCCGCGTTCTGCACGCCGACGGCAAAGTCGTCACTCCCCTGTTCAAGGCCAGGCCGGGGCATTTCCGTGTCGACACAGAGACCGGTGAGATGATCCCCATCCGCTACGAGGCCGACGCAGCTCTTCACTTCGAGGGTGACGGAGAGGCCGCTTGGGGGACCAAGTTCGTCATGGTGGCCACACGCTCGCCGGTTGGCAGGTTCATCCTGGACCTGGACCGGGTGCCTGATCCCGGCTCCGAGGCCGCGGTCGCCGTCTCCTGCTTCGAGCGTCTGGCACCGCATGTTCCGGGAGTCCAGGCGATCGTCTACGACACCGCGCTTCGGGGAGTCCACCACCAGAAGATCCTCAGAGAGCTCGGCATAGTGCCCGTGAACATGGTCGCCGCCGCCGAGACGTTCGCGAGCAAGACCCTCAAGCGCAAGATCAAGCGGCGCGAGAAGATCGTGCATGTCGAGGACAAAGAAGTCAGGCTCCCCGACGGCTCGTCCGTCACGATCCGGCTCTTCTCCGAGGCGGGTGCCATCGGCATAATGCGCCCGACCGAGGCGGGCGAGCTCCGGTTCACCCCCCTCGTCCGCAAACGGACCCACCGGATGAAGGCCGAGACCGGTCTGTTCCGTTGGTACAGCGACTTCCGACTCCCCGAGCACCTCGGCGGGGGGCAGGTCACGGTGCGCCTCC
>JBBRUT010000263.1:0-2499 GCA_038247555.1 Phycisphaerales bacterium
ACCATCATTGTGCTCCAAGTTTGCGCCTACATCTTCTGCACATGCTCCTCATCAAGAATCTCCCGCACCGTCAGCAACTTGATGAGTCGCCCTGTCCGCTTATGGAACGCCGCGCACTCCGCCACCGCATCCGCCGAGTACCCAAACGACACAAAGAACCCGCGCTGCCGGTCCTCCCGCTCCATCACCGCCTCAAACCCGTCGATATCCGGCCGCCCCACCCTCTCCGTCTGCTTCACCTGCACCGGGAACCAGTCCCCCGCGAACATGCTGTTCTGGTCGTTGGGCTTGGTGCCAACCGGATAGATGCGCCCGTCGATCCCCATATCCCCGACCTGCACCTTGTTCGGGATGCCCCCCAGCCCAATCACCGCCCAGTTCTCGAACTCGAAGGGCGGGATGGCGCGGAGTTTCTCGACCGTCCACGGGAGGTCGCGGACGACGAAGCCCTTGCCAGCGCGCCACTGGTTCTCGTTCTCGGGGAGGCGGCAGACATCGCGGAGGCGCTTGGCCATGACGCGGCAGGTTGGGGGGGGTGGGCGAAATGTCAATCCCGATCCACTGACGGCCAAGGTTCTGGGCCGCGACGAGTGCGGTGCCGCACCCGCAGAAGGCGTCGAGGACGATGCCGTTGGGGTGCTGGTGATGTTGACCGTGCGCTCAACGATTCATGCGCTCGACGAGCGCTCGCCAGTTCTTGCAGGACCATTTCAGCGATGGGGGGATGCCGTCCAAGGGCGTTCCGGCTTTGCAGAAATCGGCCAGCTGCTTCGCCGCATCGGCCACGGCGCGGTCGGACTTCACGCGCGGACCCTCTTTCAATTCGTCTGTGTTTCCTGTCAGTAGGAACTCGATCCAGTTCTCCAACCGGTCCTTGGCGAAGACGAACACGACTCGGTTGAATTGTTCGTTCGTGATTCCCTGTCGTTTTGCCTCTTCCCAAAAGGCGGCCTTCAGGGCGTCTCCGTCGGCACAGTCGTGGTCACAGTCGGCCCAGACCATCAGCGTCGTATGACCCCCTGCATTCAGGCAACTTTCCAGTTCCTTCGGCATCTTCTCGATGACCGCCTTTCGTCCCCCGCAGGGCACAAGCCGGAGCGTGTTGCTGCCACCCTGTGGCCGGAGCCATTTCAAGTCCAGGGACTTGATCATCTTGTTGATGAACACCTCATCAATGCTCTGGCCCTTTCTACCTTCGCACAGGCAGACCATCTGCGTTCTACTTGCCACTGGCCCACCCCCTTGCGATCGCTTCACCCGCGGTCATGCCTTCCGGCACGTTCAGCGGTCCGATGCGCGTTGGGGAGGTGTGATTGTCGCGCCAGAGGTAGCGTCCGTTCGCTTCGCCAGAGTTCGAGAGAACTTCCGGGTGGTGGGAAATCATGATGAGCTGGTGCTCATCATCCAGCAGTTCCCGCATCGACAGCACCCACGGCTGCAACTCGGGCAGGCCGACAAAGTTGTCCGGCTCGTCGATCAGCACCGTCCGCGCTGCGCCGGTCTCCAGCGCCGAGCGCACCATGTACAGCCCGATCAGCGCTCGCTCTCCATCCGAGAGCTGGCCAACGAACAGCAACACCGGCTTGCCGCCTCTCTCCTCGAACCGCAACTGCAGCGCCTTGGCGTTGATCCCCACGTCCACCTGATTGAACGAACGGAAGTCCGGCCAGACGTTTCGCAGAGCATCCCGCAGCGCATCGGTCCATTCTTGCTTCCCCGCGAGAGACCGGTACCACGACGTCAGGTTGCTCATCGACAAGTCCGGGTGCCTGGCCTCGGCCTTGCTCTCGGACTCCATGCTGCGCGGGTTGGGGCGAAGGATCAGCAACTTGGCGATCTCTTCTTGCAGCAACGCCAGCTTGCTGCTGTTGACACCACGCGGCTCGATCGCTGCCAGCGCCGCCTGTCGCCAGTCCAGCGGAAAGCTTGCCTGTCCTCCATCCGCCTTCAGAACTCGCACACCCTCCAGGTCGCGCTCGAACAACGGCTTCTTGTCGCACAGGGCCTTCTCGTGGATCACCCGCGGCTTCTCGGAGTCAGTCGTCTGTTCGATGTGGAGTGCGTAGTCGAATGTGTGCCCGTCCACGCTCAGGCTCAGCTCGAACTCCTGTACTCTGCTCTCGAGCCATTTCGTGAACTCAAGCCGGGGCACGTCCTGCTCACCCATCCCGCCGAGCAGGCCATCGCCGGTGCCGAGATTCCGCAGCAGGTGTAACGCATCGAACACCGAGCTCTTGCCCGCCCCGTTGGGCCCGCACAGCACGCCGAACGAGTCGAACTCCGCCTTGAAGGCCACCAGACAGCGGAAGTTGTTCGCGTAGAGTCGCGTAATCATGCCAATATCCTATTTTGGTTCAGAGCGTACGTCGACCCCCCGGCGACGGCGTGCCGGTCGCAGTGGTAGTAAAAACTCCCCGTCCTCTTCAGCACCCGCGCCAACTGCACGCAGCGCGGCCGCATGGAGTCGATGTACGCCCGGGGGGGCGTGCTCGCGTGCCG
>JBBRUT010000264.1:0-2460 GCA_038247555.1 Phycisphaerales bacterium
CATCGAGGTGCAGCTCGGAAAGTACGCATTCATGGCCTACGACCTATTCGTGAAGCACATGGCCTTCTTCGTCGGCAACAAGATCGATCTGGGCGTCGAGATCCTTGCGACAAAGGTGATGCAGTCAGAGATGTCGTCAGGGCCGGGATACTACGAGAGTGCGCTGTATTCAATCGCCAGGCAAGGGCGAGGCGTTCCGGCGGTGCCCCTGATTCTTGTCGGCGTCGAAGCCGAAACGTCTCCGACGCTACCCCAGCTCGAAGCAGCGGAGGGAATGGCGGAGGGAATGGTTGTTGATGATTCAGAGGTCGTCGAATGACGTGAAGGCGCGGCTGAAGGACAACTTTGGGATCGATATACCGGTCATCGGTCAGCCGACGGAGGTCGAAGGCGCCCGACAGCTGGCGCAGGGCGATGACGGCCGTTACCAGTTCCAGTGGTGGGCCCTCAACCTGATCGACGCCCGACCGCTGGGCGGCGTCGAGAAGAAGGGCGCCGATCGCGGCATCGACGGGCGCATCACCTTCACCGTCGGCGGCCGCGGCGAGATGGGCCAGGCACTGGCCAGCGTCAAGAGCGGCCACGTCAACAGCAGCATGATCCGCGACCTGAAGGGCACCATCGAGCGCGAGAAGGCCGAGATCGGCATCTTCATCACCCTCGACGAGCCGTCACGCGAGATGGAGCTCGAGGCGACCACCGCCGGCGTCTACACCTCGCCGATCGACGGGCGCGATTACCCGCGCATCCAGATCCTGACCATTCGCGAGTTGCTCGACGAACACAAGAAGCCGATGCTGCCGCTGCTCATCCTGCCCACCTACCAGCAGGGCGAGCGGATCCCGGCCAAGAAGGCCGCGGAGCAGAAAGAGTTCTTCGGATGATTGAACCGCCTGACGGTCATGTTGACGTCCTTATCGACCTTCGACAAGGCGACGCGGACCTCCAAGACTCTGATGTTGGAGCATTGCTCACAGGGCTCCGGAGCGGGACCTCGTCTCTTGAGCTGTGTGGACAGAATCCGCGACTCCTAACCACCGGAGGCCCTGGCGAGGTCGGCTTGCTCGTCGCACTCTCGGTGTTCGGGGCCGCTTATCTCAAGCGCTTTGCGGAATTGCTCGCAGATGATACCCATACGCTGATCGTGAAGGGAATCAACAAGCTACGACATCAACGATCCGACAAGTCGGCGACGATCCGGTTTGGGTCGCTTGATTTCCACATCAGTGGCTCCGCTTCCGACAATGAAGTGCGGAGCCGTTTGGTGGCGGCCGCCGCTATCGTCCGTTCAGCGCCGGATCAGGTTCTTGAACGGCCATACAAGAACTTGAGCGGGCCGGCGATTGAGCTCGAGTTGACGCCGGGATTCATCTGGGACGAGCGACGAGGGATTTGGATACCCGATCGCTTCCTTCAGGAGGAAATTGCCGGATGGTATGACGCCGGCCAATAAAGCACGCGAAACTCTCCGCTGATCGACCACCCGAGACGTGATGGTCGCCAACGGGGTGACCAGGATCATCGCCCATAGAGGCCGCCCACCGCGAGGACCAAGGACGGCCTATGATCTCGATGGGCCGGATCTGCTCCAGTCCATGATCGAGGCGCAGTCTTGTGCAGGCCGACGAATCGGCGGTGTCGGACCGCCGATGGCTTCAGCCTTCCCGGACCGACTTGCCGGGATGGCGAGCCGCAGATGCCTTTGAGATGTACTTGCCTGAAATCGCAGATCGGTACTGGCCAGAGCTGTGGCTTGGCACCGACTGCGTGATCGTCCTGCGCGGATGCCGCACAACTGTCGACGGCCGCA
This sequence comes from Phycisphaerales bacterium, assembly GCA_038247555.1. Lineage (GTDB taxonomy): Bacteria > Planctomycetota > Phycisphaerae > Phycisphaerales > UBA1924 > JAHBXL01. Next base: position 1,811 of record JBBRUT010000264.1, read on the forward strand.
CGAAACGTCCAGTACTTGCTGAACGATGAACTGACTTGGCCATTTCAAATCACCTCGAATTTCACGAGCAACCAGAGGTCGCGCCGCAGTTGATGCACTTGTAGCAGGACCCGTTGCGGACCATGATCGAGCCGCACTCGGTGCAGGCCGGCGAATCGGCCGTGTCGAAGACAACCGGCGCCTGGCCGGCATTCAGCCGCTCCTCCCGCGTCGCCGCCGCCGAGTTGTGCGCCACGAGCTTCAGCCCATCCAGCAGGCCGCCCTTGGCTGACGCCTCTTCCTCCGCCGCAGGCGCTCCCGGCTCAGCCTCAGGAGCCGCCTCTGGAACCCCACCAGGGGACCCTGCCCGATTCGCCTCACCCTGTGGTTGAGCCGTCGGCGACGACGCGGGCACGCCCGTTGCAACGCCGGGCGCGGTCGTGGTGTCGCCGGCGGCACTCGCACTCGCTGGCGCATCGGACAATGTCATCTGCCGATTGATGATCCCCACCGCGTCCTTGTCGTCCTGAGACATGAACTTCGACGCCATGTACCGGAAGATGTAATCCACCAGCGACTTGGCCATCGGGATATCCCGGTTGGTCGTGAACCCGGCCGGCTCGAAGCGCAGATGGCTGAACTTGTTGACCAGGTCCTTGAGCGGAACGCCG
>JBBRUT010000265.1:0-2453 GCA_038247555.1 Phycisphaerales bacterium
AGCATGCGCCGTTCTCGCGTGCTCCTTCCGCACCCACGCTATCCTTTCCCCCAACGCCGGGGATCAGCAACTTTCCTGGCTTCGAGATGTGTCAAAGTCCTCCCCGGAGTATGTGTATGCCCTTGGGCCCAACAACTACCCCCACTTCTGGCGGTGACCGCATCCTCATCCTCGGCGCAGGCCCCACCGGTTTAGGTGCCGGATATCGCCTCAAGGAGTTGGGCTACAAGAACTTCCGTCTCTACGACCGCAACCCCTACATAGGTGGCCTGGCCCATTCCTTCACCGACGCCGCCGGCTTCACCTGGGACATCGGCGGCCACGTCATGTTCAGCCACTACGCCTACTACGACCAGGTCTTCGACAAGCTGATGGGCCCCGATTTCACACTCAACAACCGCGAATCCTGGGTGCGGATGTTCGACCGCTGGGTGCCATACCCCTTCCAGAACAACATCCGCTATCTCCCCAGGCAGGCCGCCTACGAGTGCCTTTCCGGCCTCATCAAGGCCCAAAACGGCAAGGGCAAAGTTTCCTCCGCCGCGGCCGCGCGCAACTTCGGCGAGTTCATCGACGCCGTCTTCGGCGAGGGAATCGCGCACCACTTCATGCGCCCGTACAACTTCAAAGTCTGGGCCCACCCGCCCGAGATGATGAACAAACAGTGGATCGGCGAGCGCGTCGCAGTCCTCGATGTCGATCGCGCGCTGCGCAACGTCCTCCTTGAACAGGACGACTTCGGTTGGGGCCCCAACAACCAGTTCAAGTTCCCGCTCAAGGGCGGCACCGGCGAGTTCTACGCGCGCTTCGGCCCCGCGCTCGGCCTGCACGCGGGTGAATTTGAATCCGAGCACATCGCGCTCAACAAGAACATCGTCTCTATCGATGTCGACAAGAAGCTCATCACCTTCTCCGACTCCGCCACCGACACCTACGACACGCTCATCAGCGCGATGCCCCTCGATGTCCTCTGCCGCGACATCCTCACCGGCGAAGTGCCCGACTCCATCCGCGCTGCCGCGCAGCGCCTGCTTCACTCCTCCGGCTACATGGTCGGCATCGGCCTCAAGAGCCGCGCTCGTGGGGGGGCCGGCGCAGGCACCCCCGACACCAAGAGCTGGATGTACTTCCCCGAGGACAACTGCCCCTTCTACCGCGTCACCTACCTCTCCAACTACTCGCCCAACATGACGCCCGACAAGGACAACTACTACTCCCTCCTCTGCGAAGTCTCCGAGTCCGCCTTCAAGCCAACCCCCGGCAACGAAGGCCGCGACAACGATGCCGTGATCGAATCCGTCATCTCCGGCCTCGAGAACGCCGGCCTCCTCGAGCCCGGCGAGCGCGCCAACATCGTCTCCCGCTGGTGCTACTACGCCGACTACTCCTACCCCACACCCAGCGTCGAGCGCGATGACATCCTCGCCGAAGTCATCCCCTGGCTCGAGTCCCGCGGCATCTATTCCCGCGGCCGCTTCGGCATGTGGAAGTACGAAGTCTCCAACACCGACCACACGCTCATGCAGGGCGTCGAGGTCGTCAACCGCCTGCTCAAGGGCGAGCCCGAGACCACCATCGGCATGCAGTACAGCATCACCAGCGACGGCCGCAACGCCGCGGTACACGAGCGCAGCACGCACGCAGGCAGCGGAGAGAAGAAGCTCCCTACCAATGGCGCCCCCGCGGCCGCTCCCCAGGTCATCGTCCGCCCGCTCAGCGCCGCCCCCGTCGGCGACCGTGATGAAGCCCACGTCTCCGAAGAAGAACTCGGCGTCACGCAGCATCGCAAGTAACGCAATTCAACACTCGGAACGTCGCATCCTTGCAGTTGTTTGCTGCTTTGCCCGGAACCGGTGCCGTCTTCGCTAAACCACTTCCCACGCGGGTTCGGCGAAAGCCCTCCCGCGTGCTTACCGCCCCTCCGCCGCGGCCAGTCGCTTCCGCACCGCCTCCAGCCGCTCGCGGTGGATCGCCCGATCCGGCTCCAGCACCGTCAATGCCGCGATGTGCCGCTCCGCGATCCCAAGCTCGCCCGCCTGAATCGCCACCGTCGCCGCCAGTTCCCGCGGCCGCGCATCGTACGGCGAAAGCTGCGTGGCCCGCTCCGCCTTCGACAGCGCCTTGCGGAACTCGCGCTGCGCGGCAAACCGCCTGGCCAGTTCGCTCGCATAGGCCGGCGTCTTCTGCTCCCGCGCATCGAGATACTCAAGGTGCGGGATCGCAAGCTGCGGCTCACCTGAATCGAGATACAGCTGCGCAAGCAGCCGGTGCGGCTTGGGGTCAACCGGCCTCGCCGCCGCATACCGCTCAAGCAGTTCCGCGTTCTCCTGCGTCGCGCGGCCGTTCGTCTCCGCCAGCGCAGCATCCACCGCCACTTCCAGCAGCTCCGGATGCGTCGGCAGTTCCGACAGCAGCGCATCAACCTGCGCCCGCGGCGGCAATGCAAGCTCCAG
>JBBRUT010000266.1:0-2402 GCA_038247555.1 Phycisphaerales bacterium
CTTGTATTTGAGCAGCTCCAGCTCCAGACGCAGCTTGCTCACTTCGAGATCGTCGACCCGATGCATCAGCGCCGCGATCATCGCCTTGAGCGCCGCCGGATCGTCGGGCAGCGCGGTGGAGGACGGGATGGGCGGCGGGGGGCTGCTCTTCATGACGCCAACTATCCGCGCCCTCCCGCAGCCGGTTGCAGCCCACCCATGGACATTTTATTTTTTCTTCTGGTACCGCGGCAGCCGCTTCAGGCTCCGCAGGTCGATCCCATCCAGCAGCATCGCCAGCTCGCTGGCCCGCAGCTCCACCGACTTCACCCCGTCCGCCACCCGCGGCAGCTTGAACACCCCCTGCTCCAGCCGCTTGTACCACAGCGCGTACCCGTCGCCGTCCCAGTACAGCGCCTTGAGCCGATCCCCGCCTCGCGAGCGGAACAGGAACAGATGCCCCGCCCCCCCACACCCCCCACACGGGTCCTGCTCCGTGACCGTCCGCGCCAGGTCCGCCAGGCGATCAAACCCGCACCGCATGTCCGCCGGCGCCGCGGCCAGCCAGATCCGTGTTGCGCCCGATGACCGATCCAGCTGCGTCAGCGACGGCAGGCCGATCACGACCGCGCTCCCACGACTCCCACGCCGCTCTCAAGCGTCTGGATCACCTCCAGCAGCACCCTCCGGTCGAAGCCGGGACCGACGACGATCCGTCGCCCGCCCACGAGTTCGATCATCACACCACCGCTATGCCCGTCATCGACGCCGCGGATCTTCGCCTCGACAAACACCGATGCCGCAGGCGACTGCCCCGTCTCGCTCTTCAGCTTCCGCCTCCACGCGAACAGCGACGACGCCGGAATGTTCCGCTCACCGCAGAACCCCTTGACCGACAACCCGCTCTTGCGCTGCTCACGGATGACCCGCGACCACTTCGTCCTCGCCGATTCTGATCTGTTCATGCCGAACATCTTCGCCATGCCGAGCCGGAAGGGAAGGAGATATAACCAGAAGTTGTGGATGAGGACGTGACACGGCGGCGTACTTTCAGGGTGTTGTTGAAGCACCTGAACGGCCAACGAGGCCAGGAGTACGCGCCGATGAACCAGAATAGCACGAATCGTGGAAGCGGGACCGGGGTGGTGGGAGCGATGGCGGGATGGCACCGGCCATCGCGGGAACCAGCGCGAGGGTCACCGGGACCCAACGCGGGAGTCGCCGGGGTGATCGGCTCGGAGCCCGGCGGTGTTCGCGACGCTCTGACGGAGATATTGCGGAAGGGGGCGGTGGACCTGCTGGCCCGGGCGGTGCAGCACGAGGTCGCGTCGTGGATCGACGATCACGCGCAGGTGCTGGATGCCCAAGGTCATCGCCAGGTGGTGCGCAACGGCTTCCTGCCCGAGCGCCAGATCGTGACGGGGATCGGGCCGATCCCGGTGAGGCAGCCGCGTGTGCATGACAAGCGACCCGAGGGCGAGGGTGGGCGGGAGAAGTTCAGCAGCGCGATCCTGCCGCCGTATCTGCGCAAGACCCGTTCGATGGAAGACCTGATCCCGTGGCTGTACCTCAAGGGCGTCTCCACCGGCGACTTCACCGAGGCGCTGGCCGCGCTCATCGGCGTGGACACGCCGGGCTTCTCGGCCAGCACCGTCACGCGGCTGAAGGAATCGTGGGAGCACGAGTACAAGGCCTGGAATCAGCGTGATCTGACGGGGAAGAACTACGTGTACATCTGGGCCGACGGCATCCACTTCAACGTCCGGCTGGGCGAGCAGGACCGCCAGTGCATTCTGGTGGTCATGGGCGCGACCGCCGACGGGAGCAAGGAACTCATCGCCATCGCCGACGGAGTCCGCGAGAGCGAGCAGTCCTGGAAGGAACTCTTGCTGGACGTGAAGAATCGTGGCATGACGATCGACCCGAAGCTCGCCGTGGGCGACGGAGCGCTGGGCTTCTGGAAAGCCCTGCCGCAGGTGTTCGCCAGCACCCGCACGCAGCGCTGCTGGGTGCACAAGACCGCCAACGTGCTGAACAAACTGCCCAAGCGTTTGCAGGGTCAGGCCAAGGATCATCTGCACCAGATATGGAGAGCCGACACCAAGGCCGCGGCCGACAAGTCCTTCGACCTGTTCGTGGCGACGTATGAAGCCAAGTACCCCAACGCGGCCGAGTGCCTGAGCAAGGACCGCGCCGCCCTGCTGGCCTTCTACGACTTCCCCGCCGAACACTGGCTGCACCTGAGAACCACCAACCCGATCGAGAGCACGTTCGCCACGGTGCGTCTGCGCACCGAGAAAACCAAGGGCTGCGGCAGCCGCGTCGCCTGCCTGACGATGGTGTTCAAACTGGCCGAGAGCGCCAGCAAGGGGTGGCGATCCCTCAACGGCTCGGCCCTCATCCCCGACGTCATCGCCGGCGTC
>JBBRUT010000267.1:0-2357 GCA_038247555.1 Phycisphaerales bacterium
AGCGGTCGGCCGCCGATGGTCAGACTGATGCCGCCCCCACCACCACTCACCACCGCGGCCCGAGCCGCCCGCTTCACTTCGCGGCGGGAAAGGCCCTCGATGAAGACATCCAGCGTGGTGCCGACGTACTCAGTGCCGACTTCGGCGCTGATGCGGGTTTGCAATGCGAGGAGTTCGTTGTTGCGGCGGCGCTTCACAGATTCGGGGACATCATCGGGAAGCTTGTCATAGGCGACGGTGCCGGGACGCGCGGAGTACTTGAAGATGAAGCAGTTCTTGTACCGCGCCTTCTCCAGCAGCTTCGCCGTCGCCTCGAAGTCTTCTTCGGTCTCGCCGGGGAAGCCGACGATGATGTCCCCGGCAACCGCGAGCGGCCGACCGATCTCCGGCTGGTGCAGAAAAGCACGCGCCCGGTCGAGAAACTCCAGGTATTCCTCCACCGTGTACCCGCGGTTCATCGCCTTGAGCTGACCGTTCGAGCCCGACTGCGCCGGCACGTGCAGATACCGGCAGATGCGCGGGTGGTCGCGGATGACCTGCAGGACATCGTCGCCGAAGTCGCGCGGGTAGCTGGTGACGAAGCGGAGACGCTGGATGGCGGGCACTTCATCGTGGATGCGGGCGAGAAGGTCAGCGAAGGTCGTGACGCCCGTGCCGCGGAACGGGTCAGCGCGGTGACCGCCACCATATGACCGGCCCTTCTGGGGCTGAACGATTCCATCGACCGTGACCGCCGCGCCGGACTCGAAGCGGTAGTGGTTCACGGTCTGACCGAGCAGCGTGATCTCGATCACGCCGGCATCGGCGAGCTTCTTGCACTCATCAATGATGTGCTCGGGCGGACGGTGAACTTCTGCGCCGCGGGTGAAGGGGACGACGCAGTAGGTGCAGAACTTGTTGCAGCCGCGGGTGATGCGGACGTAGGCCGAGCCCTTATGCCCCTCGTCCCCATCGTTCGGCGAGATGGCGCGGGAGAGATCGAGGAGTTCGAGCGTGTCTTGTGCCGCGGCGAGCGTGCCGGAGCGGCGGGAGGTGCTGCCCTGCAGCGCGACCTGGCGGGCGGAGGTCCCCGCCGCGGTCGGCCGTTCGGGCTCTTGATCCGCCAGCAGCGAGTCGCGCGTGCGCACCGCGTTGTCGAGCAGCCCCGGCAGCTTGTCGAGCTCCCCCGGCCCGCACATGATGTCGACAACCGGCATCCGCTTGATCAGGTCCTCCCCATCGCGCTCGGCCATGCACCCCAGGACGCCGACGACGATGTGCGGCTCGCGCTGTTTGCGGAGGCGGTCGAGCCCCAGCCGCGACCAGACCTTCTGCTCGGCGTGCTCGCGGACGGAGCAGGTGTTGTAGAGGATGACATCGGCGGTATCCGGTTCGCTGACGAACCGGTAGCCCAAGGCGCGGAGCTGCCCTGCGACCAGCTCGGAGTCGAGCTCGTTCATCTGGCAGCCGAAAGTCTCGAGATACACGGAGCGGGAGGGCATGGGCCGGGATCATAGGGGCCTGGGAAGATGCTTCGGGACCAAAGGGCCACATGGCAAATGGCCACATGGCCAAACGAGAAGCGTCCGCCATCGTCGGCCGCGGCGTGGGTGAGGGCGTGGACGGGGTCAGGTGAAGGCGGAGGAGTGGTAGCAAAGGCGAGAGCCCCCGAGTCGAAGTGGGATGTCGGAAGTGGAAAGTGCGGAATGCGGAGTGGAAACGCGAAGGCGGGAAGATTCAAAGGCCGTACACAGAGGTCACAGAGGACGACGCAGAGGTCACAGAGAGGGGAAGCAGGAAGTGGGGAGTACGGAATGGGGAATGTGAAGGCGGGAACGTTCAGGTGCGAGTGTGGGGAGTGGACGGTGGAGGTCGAGTGGAAAACAAAAAGTTGCGCGCAAGACCCCCTGTTAGTGGGTGGGGACAGGGAGCGCGCAGGGGGGCGGCGGCGTCGGGCGCAGCTGATGAAGCGGAGGTGGTCCCCTCGAAGAAAATGGGGACAGTATGGCTTATGGACAGGTGAATGTCAAGAGATTTGTTTGGTATATGGAAGGATTGTGCAAGTGGTTGGCGGGCATTGAGATGGAGTTACCGACGCCTTCACGGAAACGCGGGGGCGTTTTGGTTTACGGGTCGGCCCGCTCTGGGCGACCGAGCCGAGGTCGCGGAAAGTCCCGTCGCGGCGGGGGTTTGCGTGGGGGTTTCGGCGCTTGGCGGCCCGGCGGCCGCGCTCTCGGTCTTGAAGCCGAATCTCCGGGTCCGAGTTGGGGGGGCGGCAACCCCCACGGTTGCTCTCGCCCCACCCCCCACCGGCGGCAACCCTCTCGGACTCTCGCGCTCTCTGGTTGACGACCCCCGCGAGGTTAACGGGAGGGTTG
>JBBRUT010000268.1:0-2346 GCA_038247555.1 Phycisphaerales bacterium
AGCAGTTTGGCCCGCAAGAGACACTGCTTGGCGGGCCAAGCGGGAGCGGGCGGGCGCGGCGGTGGCTGTGGTGGCGTGCATAAGCATGGATGAGGCTCCGGCGGGTGTGTGCTGGCCGCGTGATACGAAGATCACAAGGGCATCCGAAACGCGCGGCGGGGCCGAACATACCACAGAACCGTCGCCGCGTGAACCGCTGCTGTGGCCATTTCGGCAGAATCTCTATGAAGTTCGGGGCCGCGTGCGGTGTGTGAAGGTGGGTGGAATGACACCGTGGAACCACTGGGTCGCGCCCGGGTTTGGCGTCTGCACGAAGACGGGTCAGGGTTGAACGTGCGCGGCAGGGGATCGAGGTCTGAAGCAGTTGTTCTGAGGGAGTTACCGACGCCCTCGCGGAAACGCGGGGGCGTTTTGGTTGACGGCCCTGCCCCGCCGGACGCCCCCGGCCAGGGTCGCGGAAAGTCCCGTCGCGGCGGGGGTTTCGGCTCTTGGCGTTCGGCGGCCGCGTGTGGGATAAGCACCTCTTGCTGAACGTGCTGACGAATCCGGCGTACACGGGCAAGGTCGAGCACAAGAAGGAGCTCTTTGCCGGGGAGCACGCCGCCATCGTCGATGAGCGGCTGTGGCAGCAGGTCTATACGAACATCAAGCATAACGGCCGCACCGGCGGGATGCACGTCCGCAACCAGCACGGGGCGCTGCTCAAGGGCCTGATCCATTGCGGACCCCCCACACCGTGCGAGCACGCGATGGGCCACACCTACAGAGTTAAGGACGGCAAGGCGGCGTATCGGTACTACGTCTGCTATGTCGCTCAGAAGCAGGGCTGGCACGCGTGCCCCTCGGGCTCACTACCGGCGGAGCAGATCGAGCGGCTGGTGGTCGACCGGATCAAGCACATCGGCGGCGACCCTGCGATGGTCGCGGCCACGTTCCGGCAACTGCAGAACGGCATCCGCTCGCGAATGGCCCAGATTGAGAGGGACGGGGCGGTTGGCGTGCGCGAGGTCCAGAAGCTCGAAGCCGAGATGCGGAAGATCGCCGCGACGGCGGCCACGAATGCTAACGCCGACGCCCGGTTGGCCGACCTCCACGAGCGTCTGACAAAAGCCAACGAGCGGGCTCGGGCGCTTCGGTCCGAGGCGGCGCAAATCGAAGGCGAGGCATTTATCCGCGACGACGTCGCGGCGGCGTTCGGCGAGTTCGGGGCGACGTGGGACGTTCTCTGCCCGCGCGAGCAGGCCGCGGTGCTGGCCAACCTCGTCAAGCGGGTGGACTACGACGGCGCGATTAAGACGGTGGCGATTACATTCCACTCGGCCGGGCTCACGACGCTCGGCCAGGCACCGATTGAGCACGAGAAGGTCGCATGAACGACACGCACGACGTCACGATCCAGTTCCCGGTCCATTTCACCCGCGGGGCCGGGGCGAGAAAGGATGTCAACGCTGGCGTTGAGCCCGTCGCGCCGGTGGTTGAGCCTGGCTGCGTGCCGCGGGTTGCTCGCCTGATGGCCCTGGCGATCTGGTTCGAGGAGTTGGTTAGGATGGGCGATGTCGAGTCCCACGCCGAGCTGGCCCTGCTCGGGCAGGTCACCCGAGCCCGGATCAGCCAGATCATGGACCTGCTGTGCCTTGCCCCGGACCTTCAAGAGGAACTGCCGTTCCTGCCCCGTATCGAGCGAGAGCGTGACGCGGTCAGCGAGCACGAACTCCGCACGGTGTGTGCCGTTGCGGATTGGCGTGAACAGCGTCGCCGCTGGTGGGCGTTGGTCCGTGCAAGTAGGCCTTGAGGTCAACCAAGCAGCCCGCTGGGCAACCCGAGCCCCCGCATGATTCACAGACAGAAGGGCCGCATCTTATCACGTTACGCATGCAACACGTTTCTTCACGTCTGGAACTCCTTGCCGCATGTGCGCGCGAACAGTCTGAGTGCAACTCGAATGCCGCCATCAACTCCCTCGGCTACGTTGCTCCAGTCGCTACTCTTCATGCCACATGACCGACGCTTCGGCATCAAACAGCGCGTCCTCGCGCAGGCTCGCCGACGATCGCGCGGTGATCACTCGCGCCACGCCCGCCGCCGAGGCCATCCCCGCGCTGCTCGATCTGTACGGACCGAAACTCCACGCTTTGGCCCTGCGGCTGTGCGGGCACCGGGCCGATGCCGACGACATGGTGCAGGAGGTCTTTATGCAGGCCTTTCGCAAGTGGCACACCTTCAAGGGCGAGGCTGATCCGGGGACATGGCTCTACGCGATTGCGGCCCGATCGTGCAAGGCTCGCATGCGGCGCAAGGGTGGGATCGACCGGCGGATGCCCGCGCTGTCACAGCTCATGCCGTGGC
>JBBRUT010000269.1:0-2337 GCA_038247555.1 Phycisphaerales bacterium
CATGACACGCGTGGACATATCTCAGATAAGCTCGTGCCAGGTGGCGAGGCCCGAATGGTGGCTCATTCGTGTATGAGAGAACATTCAGGGTCGTACCATTGTAGAATGGTCAGCCGATGCATTGCGAATGTGCGTCGATCCCGATTTGTTTAGGCCCTGCGGAGAGATCCCTTCGGGACCCGCTGCCAGTCTCCACGCAAATCCACGAGGGGCTCGCATGGCTTCAAAGACTCCCGATCTCGAACTCATTCTCGCGGCCCAGGCCGGCGACATCCCCGCACGCAACGTGCTCCTCCTCCGTCACGAACGATTCGTGTGGATGATGGTTCGTGAAGCGCTTGGCTCAGGACGCCAGCGCCAAGCCGAGGATTACTTCTCCAGCGGCATCGAGGGGCTCATCCGTGCCATCGAGCGATTCGATCCCCAGAAAGCGGGCAGCCTCCTCACCTACGCCAGCATCACCATCAAGAGCTTCGTCTGGCGAGAGCTCATCACCGACACGGCCGTTACCCGCACCAGCAACCGGCCGACCAACCCCCACGACCGCGACCTTTGGGAGCAGGCCGGCCGCGTCTGCGCTTTCGCTCCCGGTGTCGGCGACCGCGCCCAGCATCACCATGTCGATGCGGCGATGGCGCAGGAAGACATGGCCGCGCTGGTCAACCGCCACGTCGCCACCCTCAGCCCGATCGAGCGCTCGGTGCTCCACCTGCTCTACCACGTTGGCATGCCCCGCGAACAGGCCGGCAAGGAGCTCGGCGGCCTGACCCGGGCGCGCGTCGAGCAGATCGAAGCCGGCGCACTCCGCCGCATGCGCGAGCGGTGCCGGGCCGATGAAGAACTCAGCGACTCCGTCTCGCGATAAGCCGGGGTTCTGCCACTGCCCAGCAGTGAAGTTGGTGCAGTTGAACTTTGGTGGCACCGCTCTCCAGAGCAGTGAACTCAATCCTGCCCGGAGTCCGTGGCCACCGGCACCAGAATCTCCATCACCGCCATCAGCGACTCATCCGCCGCGCCCGCCCCCGCACGCACTGCCTGCATCGGGTCGGGGTTGTTGGGGTTCGCATCGGAGTTGTCGAACGTGCCCGACACCAAAACACCGAGCCCCGCATGAACCGTCAACGGCTCGGCGTACACCAAGCGGCTCTGCCACCGATAATCGAATCGCGGCGCATCCAGCAGGATGACGGCCTCGGTCTGGCCTTTTAGTTTCCCCTCCGCGAGAACCCGCATCGATACGCCCCGCGCCCGCATGTTCGGGAACACCGAGAGCACCCTCATCTCCTGACCCGGCTTCGCTTCCACCATCTCCAACTCGCCTGGTGCGCCGCTCGCAATCGCCAGATCGAGCTTCTGCACCACCAGGCTCTTCACTTCCTGCCGCGGCCTGTCTCCCAGCGCGATCGCCATCCGCAATGACGACATCATCTCGCGGCCCATTGGCTGCGCATACTGATCCACCAGCAGCGAGCATCCCTCCGGCAGCCGACGCGCCACGCCCTCGGGATACCGCACGATCGTTTGCGCCGGGCTATAGACGCCCAGCAGCTCAAGACCCTCGGGCATCGCATCGTCGGCCGGAGGTTGCACACCCCGCGGCAGGATCCACACCAGCGCGTGATGCACGGTGTCCGGCTTGATCGGCCTGAACTCGATCTCGCGCACCCACGAATCCTTCGCGATCTGCAGCCTCATCACCGACCGCTTGTGCACAAGCGGGCCATCCGCCGGCAGCCGCAGCGTCGGCGTCATGTAGAGCAGATCCGGAAAACCGCCGCCCACCGCCCACTCCGCGCTCGTGCTTCGCGCTGGCCGCGGCCCCTCCGCGATGCTCCCCATCGCGTGATCAGATCCCAGCCACGCCAGCAGGTCCGACCGCTCCCTGTCGCTGATCTGCCGCGGCGACTCGAACCGGCCGCGCGAACTCGTCACCCGGCCGTGCGACGGCGGCATCAGCCCATCACGCACCACCGCTTCAATCATCGACACGCGCCCGAGGATGTCTGGGTAGGTCGCCAGGCTGAAGGGCGCAACCCCGCCGGGCGCGTGACACGCCACGCAGTTGTCCGCCAGAATGTGCGCTGCGCTGCCAAAGTATGTCAGGCTCGTCGCAATCCTCTTCCGCGGCACATCCACCAGGCAACCGGGGGCAAACGTCGCCTTCACCGGCAGGCTTTGGGCCGTGCCCGCGAGCGTCGCATCGATCGCATCGCGCAGAAAGGTGCTGCGCGGCGCGGGCAGCGATGTCCCCACGCCGTATTGGTCATCCACCGCGCCGCGATACACCAGTCGCGACTCGCCATCGAGCACGAAGACCTCGGTTGTCGTGCGCCCGCC
>JBBRUT010000270.1:0-2320 GCA_038247555.1 Phycisphaerales bacterium
GCTGCCCGCGATCCGCGATTGTGACGACAAGCGCGTCGCCCTGCGCTCGTGGAAGTCGTATCAGACGCGGCTCCCGACGCCGGCGGAGCACGCGCGATGGTTCGCCGGGCCCACCCAGCGTGATCTGTGCCTGGTGTGCGGACGCGTCTCGGGCAACCTCGAGATGATCGACTTCGACCTGGCCGGCGCGGCCTTCGAGCCGTGGCGAGCGCGGGTCGAGGCGGTGTGCCCGGGCCTCATCGATCGACTGGTCGTCGAGACCACACCCTCGGGCGGTCGCCATGTCGCTTACCGGTGTTCGGACCCGGTCTGCGGCAACATGAAACTCGCACAACGGTCCTTCGACGCATCCGGGGCTGATCCGATCGAGGTTGCGGGCAAGCGCTTCACGCCGCGAAAAGGTCTCGAAGGGCGCTGGCGAACCGTCGCCACGATGATCGAGACCCGAGGCGAGGGAGGGATGTTCCTGTGCGCACCGTCGAACGGGTATGTGCTCACGGCTGGTGATCTTGCCGCGTTGCCGGTCATCACATCCGAGGAGCGCGAGTGCTTGCTGGCCTGCGCATGGGAGTTCAACGAGGCCAGGCATCCTGTGGAGGATGGACCGCGCCCCAAGGCATCTTCGGCCTCATCTCCCAGCGACCTGAAGCCGGGTGATGACTTCAACCAGCGCGGCGACGTGCGGGACCTGTTGGTCGAGCACGGATGGACGCGGGTGAGCGCCGGCGAGAACGAGCATTGGGCCCGCCCGGGCAAGGACCGCGGCTGCAGCGCCACGCTCAAGGGCGGCGTGTTCTATGTGTTCTCGACCAACGCCCCGCCCTTCGAGGACGGGCGCGGGTATTCGCTCTTCGCGGTGTACACGTTGCTCAAGCATGACGGCGACTTCGCGGCGGCCGCCCGGGCGCTGCGGCGCGAGGGATTCGGCGCGGAACCCGCCTCCGGCGATGTCGATCTGTCCGCCTTCAAGGTCACAATCCCGCAGGGCGAGCCACCGCCGTCTGCGCCGATCGATCCCGGCCCCGTGCCGCCGGCGCTCCTGCGCGTCCCCGGCTTCATTGACGAAGTCATTGATTACACGCTCGCCAACGCGCCCTACCCCGAGCCGGTGCTGGCGTTCTGCGGCGCGGTGGCGCTGCAGGCCGCGCTTGTGGGCCGGAAAGTCCGCGACCCGCAGGACAACCGCACGGCCATCTACCTTCTGGGCCTGGCCAACACCGGCACGGGCAAGGACTTCCCGCGCAAAGTAAACCAGCGGATCCTCGCTGAGGCCGGGATGGCCGGCGCGATCGCGGACGGATTCGCGAGCGGGGAAGGCCTCGAGGACCGCATGCACCTGATGCCGGTCATGCTCTTTCAGACCGACGAGATCGACACGCTCATGCAGGCGATCAGCGGGTACGGAGCCAAGCGCGACCCTCGGTACGAGGGCATCATGCAAACGCTCCTGAAGCTCTATACCTCGGCGAACACCATCTATCCGCTGCGCGTGAAGGCCAGCGACGAAGAGCCCCGCATCATCCACCAGCCATGCTTGTGCCTCTTCGGCACGGCGATCCCTGACATCTTCTATGAGGCGTTGTCGCCCAAGATGCTCTCCAACGGCTTCTTCGCTCGCATGCTGATCTTCGAGGCCGGCCGCCGCGGGCTCGGCCAGGATGTCGATGTTCACGAACTCCCCAAGTCGATCCTGAAGCGGGCGATGTGGTGGGCGGAGTTCAAGCCGGGCAAGGGCAACTTGAAGACCGCGCACCCCGAGCCCAAACTTGTCGAGCCCACGCCGGATGCGAGAGTGCGCCTCGGCGAGATTCGCGCTTTGGCCGATGCCGCATACGCGGAGGCTGAAGGCAAGTCGGACCAAGCGGGGATGGCGCTGTGGGCCCGCGCCAACGAGAAAGCCCGTCGCCTCGCGCTCGTGCACGCCTGCAGCGACAATCACCGCAGGCCGCAGATCACTGTGCAAGGCGTGGACTGGGCGTGGTCTTTGGTCGAACACCAGACACGCCGCATGCTGTTCAAAGCCAGCCAGCACGTCAGCGCCGGCGACTTTGAGAGCCAGTGCAAGGCGATGGTCCGCGTGCTCAGGGAGTGGGCGGCTAAGCACCCGGCCGATCCGTGGATGCCCTTCTGGCAAGTGAGCCGGCGTTTGGCGTGGTCACCCCGCGAGCACGACGAAGTGCGGCAGGCGCTGATGGATCAGCGCCGCATCCAGTTCGCCGAGCGGTCCACGGGCGGCACGCCCCAGCGGCTGTACCGGCTCATCGAGGACGTTACCGAAGCATGAAAACGCGCTCCAAAGCCACACAAACCAGTCCGCGCA
>JBBRUT010000271.1:0-2298 GCA_038247555.1 Phycisphaerales bacterium
AATCGAATTTTGGCAATCAGATCCATCGTCAACACCCCAGATTCTCCAGCTCAAATGCCGGATGATCGCATGATCCTGGGTGGAAACGTTTGGACGCTGTTTACCCCAGGAATCTGGAAACTTTTGCACGCTGTTTTGCAAGGCGGAGATCCGGCTGCCGAACCAGTGAGGGACTCGCCTCTCGTCCACCGCTAACGACCGTGGCGACTTAGCACCTCCGTCAAGAGCACATTCGGTGTCACCAACGACCCTCGCTGAAACATCACTGTCGACGCCCCGGGCGCGGTGGTTTCACCTTCCTCAAGCAGGACAAGACGCGTGTTGGCCTGCCAGTCGGCAGGTATCTGTCCCCCTACAGAGCCTTCCAGAGCAAGAATCTCGTCCCGATCGTCGTCGCTGATCGGACCATCGAACACGGCAATTAACAAGACATCCTTTGCATCTCGATCTACTGCAAACGAATAGGAGACAAGGTTTTTTGGTGGAGACCTGGGCCATTCTTCACCAACGGATACGATCACAAGATCCTCGTGTGTCCACTCATCGTTTTTCATCTGTTTTCCCCTCAAGGCCGTCCGCGCGGTGGCGCCGGAACGACATGAACACGGCCACCACTCCCATAATGGATCTGGCCTCGCGTTGTTGGCGCACTTTGCCCGGTCTTCGCGTCTCGCCATGTGCCAATCACACGGTCGCCTGTATCGAAAAACTCACGGGAGTTCGGTTCGCCAACCCTGATCCGGTTACCGGGCTGTCCGCGCAATGCGTGTCGATCCACCAACTCCTGAACGTCGACACCCGGAGCAATCTCGCTGCGGCCGGGGATATGATTGTTGTGTCCCGGCTGATGCTTACCCTGCTGCCCGGGATGAACCGTGTAGCGCGGCCGATCAGGTTCGGCAGCTTCCGGTGTCGACGGTGTGGTTTCCGGTCTTGGCGCACCTGTCGCTTCTGAATCGACTTCGCTGGTAGCCTCTCGCTCGCCGGGCTGTTCAGGAATCGTATTGTACCAGGACCGAGGAGCGATGCTCCCGCGCCTAGCTTCGTCGATTGCGTCATCAAGCAGGTTCCGCCGCCTTAGTGCCGGGAGGCCTCGTGGCAGGACACGTCCAATTTGCGGAGCCAAGCGGATCGCGCCCTGCACAAGGGCCGGCGCTGCCGCCACCTGAATAACATCCGCATCGCCTCCCGCATCCCTTGGCGTTCGCGCGGACGGAGCTTTGTCGCCATCACCGCCGGGCGGATCAGCCCTGGTATGTGCCCCAACCTCCTCGGTTTTGCCATTCCGCGTGCGGGTGGGGTAGAGGGGCTGATCACCATCGCCACCTCGACCACCACCGCGACCTTCATGGCGGATTTCTGCATCAACGGGCTGACCGATCTGATGCCGACCGATCGTGCGGTGACCTCGGCGGCGAACCGCGGGCTGGGGTGGGTGCTGGACACCTCCCAGCCGAAGGAGTTCGCCCTGGCGCATTGGCTGACGGTGGGCGCGTCGGGCGGACGGTTGTTCGTGCGGGTGTTCGATGGCGCGGGGAACGTTCGCGAGAACATCGCGGGCGACGTGCTGGCCTCGATCACCACGATGCAGTGGAACGGGCCGGCCAAGGGCTGGAACGCCGGCGCGCCGATGGATGATGCCAACTTCAATCGGCGGCAGACCATCCGCGTGGGACCGTCCGTGTCCTATGCGCAGATGGGGGTGATCGGGTTTGATGGGCCGATCGATCTGCAATCGCTGCGGCTCTACGGGCTGCCGGAGGCGGCACCCGCGGCGCTGAACGGCACGCCGCTGCTGCCGCAGTCGGGGCAGCGGGAGTTCGCATCGGAAATGTCCTGGTACCTGCCGAGCCTGGCACCGGGCGCGACGTCGCTGATCGATGTCACCGTAAGCGGGGCTCGGGCGGGGGATCTGGCACAGGCGTCGCTGGTGTCGTCGACGCGGTTCATCGAGCTCAACGCGGCCGTGTGGTCGAACGACGGGGTGCGGGTGATGGCGCGGCATCGCCGCAAACACTGCGTTTGACGTGCGGGACAGGCTGGCGACCACCGCACCAAGTCCTGCCGACGAGCCGCCGACCGATGTTTTCGTGACGCTGCGTGCGAGATTCACATGAACCTGTTACGCGAGATGGGGCCGGCTCAGTTACAGCCGAGGTAGAACATGGGCCCAGTGAAGCCGGTCAGCCCCCCCCCCCAGCCCCCCGGGGTCGGCGGCGGGGGGAGCGGGGCTGCGCCGCCTGGGGGCCCAATGGGCGGGCCCGTGGACGCGGGAGGCACAGGGGGCCGCGCCGGCCC
>JBBRUT010000272.1:0-2243 GCA_038247555.1 Phycisphaerales bacterium
AAAGCACGGTGATGGCCGTACCCGTGGAACCGGGTGAAACCATCCACGTGGGAGCACCGCGACCGCTGTTCAAACTGCCCATCGGCGCGATCCAGGTCAACGCGTCTGCGGACGGGAAACGATTCCTGGTGACCCTGCCTGTTCAAGGTCGGGCGCAGTCCGCGCTGACCGTGGTGATCAACTGGGACGCGGGGTTGCGCAAGCCATGAACCTATCCGCCGGCACAAAACTTGGCCCGTACGAGATTGTCGGCCCGCTCGGCCGTGGCGGCATGGGTGAGGTGTTTCTCGCCACGGATACGAAGTTGGACCGGCAGGTGGCCATCAAGGCGCTGCCCGGCGACCTCGCCGCTGACCCCGACCGCATGGCTCGCTTCCAGCGCGAGGCAAAGGTGCTGGCATCCCTCAACCACCCCAACGTCGGCGGAATCCACGGGCTCGAAGGAGCCGACAGGCATCAATACATGATCTTGGAGTTTGTCGAGGGCGAGACGCACGCCGACCTACTCTCCAGCGGGCCGGTCCGGATCGATGAACCACGCTTTCAGCCTTGCTGAAGAAGGTGGGGCTTGATCGATGAGCACGGGCAGCCAGACTCGGTTCAATCCTGCATGAGGCAGGCCACACTCTGCAAATCGAAAGATAGATCATGTCCAAGGCAAACGTCGACCTCATTCGGGCGATCTACAACTCGTTCTCCGCAGGCGATGTGCCCGGAGTGCTGGGACGGATGAGCCAAGACATCGTCTGGAACGAGGCGGAGAACTTCCCGTACGCGGATGGCAATCCATACAGGGGGCCCGAAGCGGTACAGCAGGGCGTGTTCGCCCGCTGCATCAGCGAGTGGGACGGGTTTGCAGTGGTGGTCGAGGAGATCCTTGATGCCGGAGATGCCGTTGTCGCGCTGGGGCGTTATCACGGCACCTGCAAGGCCACCGGGCGGGCCCAGAACACGCAGATCGTCCACGTCTGGCGGGTTGCCGGCGGCAAGGCGGTCCGCTTTCAGCAGCACGCCGATACGTTGCACGTGGCCAGGGTGATGGGAGCAGCGTGATCGGAGCCTCGGCAGGAAGTACTTCTCGCGAGTACTTCGAACCCTCAGGAATGCTCGAAGGCCCGGATCTCGATGGTACAGACCCAGCCATACGAGCACGCCCACCAGTGCCGGCAGGATGATGGGCTCTCCAATCCGCGCCTGCGCGGCACGGGGTAGATGATCGTGCGGACGACTTTGACGATGCGCAATGGAAGCGTGGAGCGTTCGGGTCACCCAAGGTGCGGGAATCCCCTGGCAGCCCACGGGCAGCGTAAACTCCATCCCAACGCTGAACAAGAGCATCCGGACCGGATGCGCTGACACGATTCGCCTAGCCCGTTTTAACCTGTGGCCAATGTCTCCCCGGATCCCTCAACCAGGAAACTCGTTCACATGCACTCCAAGCCGTATCCTTCGATCGCCGCGATTGGTGACGGCGTTGGCCGCCTCATCTGCGGCCACATTGATCTGGCGTTCCGCGACATCATGCCGGGCACCGGGGTGGAGATCGACCGGCGCTTTGTTCGCCTCGTGACGGGAGAGCCGCACCCGTTCGGCAACTTCGCGTGCATGGTTGATCCGGCAGATCTGGAAGCCACGAAGGCAGCGGTCGGGCCGCTGATGGGTTGTCGCGCGCCGGCGGCCGTGTTTTTCACCGGCTTGGTTTCGGAAGCCGTGGCGCAAGAGCTCAACGCCTCCGGGTTCCAACGCCACGGCGGACTTCCCGCCATGGCCGTCGAGATCGAGAAGCTGAGCAGCACCGCGTTGCCCGCGGGGTACGCGTTTGCGCGGGTGGACAGCGCCGCTCAGCGCGACGCCTGGGCGGATGTATTTGCCCGCGGATACGGACTCCCGCTCCGAGTGGGCGGCGCGTTCGCGGGCGGGATCAAAGGGGACAAGGCGGAAGATGCTCCCCTCCAGTACTTCTGGATCCTCAAGGATGGGAGGCCCGTGTGCACTTCGATGCTCTATCTCAAAGACGGTGTCGCCGGCATCTACGGCGTTGCGACACTCGCCGAGGAACGGGGCAAAGGGCTCGGAGCCTTCGCGACAGGAGAGCCGCTGAAAGTTGCTCACAGGCTCGGCTATCGCGTCGGCGTGCTTCAAGCATCTGAGGATGGCCACCCGGTCTACCGACGGATCGGGTTCACGGATTTCGGCGAAGTCCCGCTCTACGTACGCGTTCCCGGCTGAACTTCGATCATCGC
>JBBRUT010000273.1:0-2135 GCA_038247555.1 Phycisphaerales bacterium
ATGGGCGGGGCGACGATGTTCCGGCCGCCATCGCCCTCTTCGACGACGAGAATTTCTACGGCGACATCCGCGACGCCTATGACCCCTTCGGCAATCTCCACGACCTCGCCTTCAACGACAAGACGCGCTCGGTCGCGGTCTTCGCCGGCCAGTGGGAACTCTGTGAGCACAAGAACTTCACGGGCCGCTGCGTGTTCATCAAGGAAGATGTGAGCGACCTTGGCTGGTTCGGGCTTGCCGGGCGCGTCTCCTCCGTACGCCCCATATACGAGTATACTGAGGCGGCGCACGGTCTCCTCTTCTCGCGCGACAAGTATGGCTACATCCGCTACGCCAACAACGAGAGCTATGGCTACGACACTTGGAACTACGGCTATGCCAGTTCCTGGGGCCTCAGCGTCTCGCACTACGGCTATTCACCGGACTATCACCGCTACGGCTACTACAGCCCGACCTGGGGCTACGACCCCTATGGCTTCGCCTGGGGCCCGCGCGGCACGATCCGCTACACGACGACCTACCGGCGCCACCCGCGCCCGAGCGTGATCAACCCTTACTGGACCGGTTGGGACTGGCGCCGGTCCGACTGGCGGCATGGCCACTGGAGCTGGCGCGACGGGCGCCACGGCGATGACTGGCGCGATTGGCGCCGCGGCGACCGTGACCACCGCGATGACCGTGACGGCCGCGGCGGACGCGACTGGCGCCCGGGTGACGGCGACGACAGAGGCGGTGACGGACGTGGCGGCCGAGATGACCGCGACGATCGTCCGGTGCGCGATGTTCCCGGCGATCGCTGGGGACCCGGCGCCGGCGGCACCCGTACTGTGACACCGATACCGGACGATCCACGTCCGGGCCGCGAGGGCAGGGGCGGACGGGGCGGCGGGGATGGCGGAAGCTGGACTCCTGGCACCGGTATCGACACAGCAATCGTGACACCCCCGGCTGATATTCCGCGCGAACCTCGTGGGGGACGCGAAGGCTGGGGTGGGCGCGGCGGCACACCCGACGGCCTGTTCGGCGGTCCGGACACCGAAACACCGCGCGGCGGCGGAGACGGTGTGCGCGGACGCGGGCGCGGCGGCGATGATGCCGGAGCCGGTAGCGGCAGCGATGACCGCAGCGGCGGTAGCCGGTTCGGAGACGGAATGTCCGGGGGCGGAATCTTCGGTGCGGGCTCAGGCCGCAGCGCGCCGGCGGCTGTTTCTCCGCCACCACCCCCACCGCCTCCGCCGCCGAGCGAAAGCCGCCGGGGCGGAGACGGCGATGACGCCGGATGGGGCGGACGCAGCGACAGCCGCCCGGATGATGGTGGCCGTGACGGCTCCCGCCGCCGCGACAAGGATTGAGGTGACGGCCTAGCCGCCGCGTGGATCATTCCACTCGGCGGCGACGCCGTATCCGCCTCGCCGCACCAGCCAGAACATCCCGATCAGGTCGAAGATGCCAGCACCGAGGCGCCCGAGGAATCCGTACTTCGACTGGCCCGCGAGGCGCTGCCGGTCGTTTACCAGCTCCTCGCGCACGTCCCATCCGGCCCGTTTGACCAGCGCCGGCAGGAAGCGGTGCATCGAGGCAAAGTAGGGCAGGTCGCGGAAAGCCTGCGTCCGGATCAGCTTCCAGCCGCAGCCGGTATCCGTCGCATCGTCCTGCAGCACGAACCGGCGCACACCGTTCGCCACGCGCGACTGGACCCACTTGAATCCGGAATCGTTGCGGCTGCTCCGCTTGCCGGCAATGATGCCGAGCTTGCCGGGCGCGCCCGGTGCGATCAGCGCCTGCCAGAGCCGCGCGGTATCGTTCGGATCATTCTGCCCGTCGCCGTCGAGCAGCTGCACCCAGTCTCCGCGTACGGACTTGAGGCCCGTGAACAACGCGGCGGATTTCCCTCGCCGCTGCACATGCGTCAGCACCGTCACGGTGTCCGGATGCGCCGCTTTCGCCTCGGCCAGTTCCGCGCCGGTCGCATCGCCCGACGCATCGTTGACGCAGATCACCTCGAAATCGATCCCCGCCAGCACGGCATGCACCTCGTCGATCACGGGATGCACATTGCCCGCCTCATTGAAGAAGGGGATCAGCACGGAAAGGGCAGGGGTCTGGGTCATTCGGCTCCTGCCTAGTCCAGCCCG
>JBBRUT010000274.1:0-2111 GCA_038247555.1 Phycisphaerales bacterium
CGAACTTGCACATTGAATCAGGGGGATTTGGTCCGCGGAGTTCATACTTCGTGAATCTCGATGTTGCCCACTTGCGGCCCTACGCAGGTTCCGGTTAGGCTCGGTCCCGCTGCCCCTCGGCGGAGCTTCGCGCATCGAAGAAACCGGGCCGCGGCGAGACCTTTGTGAAACCATGCCTTGCCTCACGCGAACCGGGTTGGTAGGCTGCTCTTTGGAAGAGAGGGCAGCAAACGGAGATTCTCCTTGCGCCCATTCATGCATTGGACTATCGGACCAGACTTCTCAGCACCCTCGCCCCGTGGCTTTGCACGGGGAGAGGTGGTCGCGAAGCGACCGGTGAGGGGTGTCTTGGTTTTCTGCCTTGTCGCAGTCCTCTGCGGCACAGCCCTCGCCGACATCGACCCGCTCTCCGGCATCGACTTCGTGCGGATCACGCATCCGGGCAACGCGCCGTGGATGGGCTCGCCGCCGCAGCAGTTCCCGCCGATCCAGAATCAGGCCCTTGGCCGCGGCAGCGTGGGCTACGAGTACAACATCAGCCGCTTTGAGGTGACGACCAGCCAGTGGACCGAGTTCTTCAACGCGGCGTACGACCGACCGGCCGGGGAGCAAGGGATGCCCTGGCTCATCCCCCCGACGTTCTGGGGCGCTTCGCCAACGACTCCCACGCACCCCTCGAACCCGAACGCGCGGCGGTGGCAGGTCCCCGCGGGCAACGAGATGCGCCCTGTGGGCAACATCAGTTGGCGCATGGCGGCGATGTACTGTAACTGGCTCCATAATGATAAAAGCACAAGCCGCGAGGCGTTCCTGATCGGCGCATACGACGTGTCTACTTTCGGCCCCAACGGCACCGGCGGGTTCTCTGATCAGGTGACCCGGTCAGCAAGCGCGCGGTACTTCATCCCGTCTTGGGATGAATGGTTGAAGGCGGCGCATTACGACCCGCACAAGAGCGGGCCGGACCAGGGCGGCTGGTGGACGTACCCCAACGGCTCGGACTCACCGCTCATCCCCGGCCCGCCGGGCGTGCTCGTCAGCGCGAACCTGATGCAGGCGCCGTTTCCCGATCCCAACGGTGTGCTCGCTCAGACCAACTACGGATGGGAGTCGCAGAACTTCCCCGGCTACAGCCCGTTCACCACGTTGCTCGGCGCGTATTCCGATGTTCAAAGTCCGTGGGGTCTCTTCGATGTCTCGGGTGGCACGAGCGAGTGGACCGAGAGTATTCACACAATCGACGGAGGTGGGATGTTCCGTGTCTATGACGGCAGTTCATGGAACGACCTGGGTAGCGTCGTCCGTGATCCTGTCTGGCTTCGAAGCTCTACTGAACCGTGGATCAGTGCATATGGCCATGGTTTCCGAATCGCATCTGTTGTCCCCGCCCCGTCAAGCCTGACAGGGATTCTCGGGTGTGTTGTTCTCGTTACTCGACGCAGACGCAGAAAGTAGAACGCATGAAAATCAGGAATCTTGTCGGGCTCGGAGCAGCCGTGCTGCTCGCGAGTAGGGTGTCGCTGTCGGCACAAACACCCATCCGGCGGGTGCCACGGCTGCCTTCTTTGCCTTGAAGTGCGACCGTCCCGCAGCCGTGAGCAGCTTTGACCGCGGCCCGTGCTCTTGAGCCCGCGAAGCGGGCGTAGGTTGTTTCGCGCACTCCCACCACCAACCCTCACTCCCCCTCCCCCCAACCCCTTGCCTTATCGTTCCACATCCCAAACAAATCCCTTGACAAACACCCGTCCATAATCCATACTATCCTGCATGTTCTCCGAGGGGACCAACGCCGCACTGCCACCGACCTCGCAAGCTCTGAGGCGGCCTCGCTATTGCCCCTTGTCGAGCAAGTCAACCCCCCATAAGCAGGCAGTCTCGCGCGCACCATTTTTTTTCCCGCTCCAAACCCCGCTCGCCCCCCTCGCCCCCCCGCTCCCTCACTCCCACGCCGCATCCAGGCTCAACACTTCAAACGCAACGTGCGCCGCCAGCAGCGCGGTGATGCCGGAAACGTCGCGATCCGGCAGCACCTCCACCACCTCCGCTCCCCCCACATTCACGCCGCGGCAGGCGCGGATGAGGTCAATCGCTTCCGCCGATGTGAACCCGCC
>JBBRUT010000275.1:0-2104 GCA_038247555.1 Phycisphaerales bacterium
AGCGGGCGCATCGAGCTCGGTGTACGGCCGTCCGCGTTCACGCGACTCGCCGCCGAAGACATAGTCGGTGGAAATGAACGCCACGCCTGCCCCGATCCGAGCAGCTTCCCGGGCCACAGTGGCCGCTCCGACCGCGTTGACGGCGAAACTGCGGCCCGGATCATCTTCACAGTCCTCGACTCGATGGAACGCGCACGGGTTGATCACCCAGGTAGGGCGCCGCGCGTCGAAGCACCGCCGCACCGCGCCGGCGTCGGTGATATCGAGTTCGGCGCGCGACAGTCCGGTACATAAACAACCCAGCACGCCGAGCAACTCGCTGGCCAGCGCGCCCTTCGCACCGAGCACGAGATACGGTCGCGTCGCGTCGGCTACCATGCGCAGTGGTACCGGTGCATGAGGTTGTAGACCACGTCATCCCTCCACGATCGGGTTGGCAGGACAGTACCATTGATGCACGCCGACGGAAGGCCACCGCCGCGTATCGGCATCCGGCGTGGACCGCTCATTGCCGGAGCGGTGGCGCGGTGGCGCGAAAAATACGCGCGAGTCACTGCGGGCCAGCAGCGGGAGCGGCTGCCGTCCACCGATCAGTCCGGGACGAACCTCCCGCGGAAGTGGCTAAACGATTAAGACCGAACGGGACCAAACAGACAACGACAGCGACAAGGGCACAGCGAAAACCATGTCTACTTGCGCTTCCCGCAAGCGCATTCTCAACCGAGTCCGACGGTATGGCGGCATGCCGGACGTTCGGCAACGCATCCTTTGTCACGATGCAGCGCTCGTGTTCGCCGTAAATCCCAAGTGCGCCGCGCCCCTCCTAGAGGCGGCTCCCGATGCCGCGAATCATGCCAAAAGTGCCTCACGCATTTTGCGGAAAATTAATGTCTCGCCAAGCCTGTCGGAACGCAACCCGTAAAATTGCCAAAAGCAGGTGCCGCTAAGGGCGTCGATGAGACTGCGCTCACCATTCATTCTCTTCATCCCTCCGCAAGGCGCGGTAGTCCAGGCTAAATACCGACCGGCAGAACCGCTGATTCCGTCCATGGCAAGTCAGACAAGTCTTAGTTCCTGCCGATCCGCGCCGCGCGCGAATGGGGTTTGCATGTACCGGCGACTCCGGTAAAAACGGACTCACGTCGCGCGAAACTCTTGTTCGCTTCTGGGATTCGCAATCTCTGCAGATCCAATGACCGTTTTCGGCTGCTCAACTTCGTCCCGATCGTCGCGGCCTGCGCCACTTTGATCGAGCCGGGCAAAGCGTAGCGGCTCGGCGGCGGACGGTCGGGCACATTTGCGTCATTGGGGACGAATGCAGGCTCGGTGGCCGTGGTCGTCCTTTGCGAAGTAGCCGGCGAGCGCGACAGTTCTTTTGGAGTGGAGTGGAGTGACCCTCATCCGATGGACTCACGGGGTCTGCTGGGACCGATCGGAGGCCCCGGTGGGACTAACGCAAACGCCGAACGTCCCCAGCGGGCGGAATGTTCGGTGCGAGGCTCACGGTGGGGTCCAGAGGCCCGGTGTCACCGCGGGACGTCGGGGGGCACCCCGTCTGGCCGGTCCCCGGGTCGATGCGGGACTCCGAGCGCCGGCGGGGGCCGCCGCGCAGCGCGGGTGCGGAGGTGAGTGAGGATCTGGTCGATCACCGAAGTCTGCGTACTGAACGCGACGATGCGCATCGCGCCGCGGCAGGTGGGACACGCGAGCGGGTTGACCTCGAAGCTTTGCTGGAGCAGGACTGCCCACCGGCGGGTAACCTCGGTCGGCGCTAGCCAAGGGGGGGACGATCGCGGGCGCCGCCTTCGCCCGCATGCCGCGGGGGCGGCTGGCACAACGACCGCGCGGCGGGTGCCGCATCGCGACGCACGGCCCGAGTCAGGCTCTGGCAGTGTTCAGCGTTCGCTGGCCTGTCGCAAGCTCGACCATAAAACGGTTATACCGACACATCTCCCAGAGTGTGTGCCCGTGGAACGTGAAGTTCTCGCAGGCGCTGGCGGTGGGGTCGCCGTTTGCGGCGCGGGAGTTCATTGTCGGCAAGGACGCGGTGACGCTGGCGACGGACATCCTGGCGCTGGATCAGGAGGCGTTCAGCGCGGCGTTC
>JBBRUT010000276.1:0-1980 GCA_038247555.1 Phycisphaerales bacterium
CGTGTCCCAGCAAGACTCTCCGGAAACCCCCGCCCAGCGGCGCGAGGTGGTTGTCGCCACGCTCGCCACCGCCCTGCACCGCTGGCACCGCCAGCAGATCCGGGCCGGCGCTCGCGTCCGCCGCGCGGCGAGCATGTACGCGGGGCAGCATCCACAACCCGAGAGTTCTCGACTTGACTGTGCGGAAGATGATCGCCCTGATCGTCCGCTTCCAACCGACACGGCCGTACCGCCTGTCGCGGGTGGGAACGACGGAGACCAGTCATGGCGATGAACATTCACGCGGAACTCAAACGACTCGGAAGCCTCAGCACGCCGGAGCTCCGCGCGCGATACGCCGAAGTGTTCGGCGAGGCCACGCGCTGCAACAACCGCCCCTACCTCTTCAAGCGGATCTGCTGGCGGCTGCAGGCCGATGCAGAAGGCGACCTCTCCGAACGCGCTCGCCAGCGGGTGATCGAACTGGCCGACGACGCCAACCTGCGGCTCCAGGCACCACCCTCCACCCCACCCAACTCGGGCGAAAGCCGGATCCCAAAGGGCACGGCCCCGCCAACCCACAACGCCGGCGCGGCGATCGCTTCGATTCGGATGCCCCGCAAGAGCATCGATCCGATGCCCGGCACGACGCTCTGGCGTGAGTACAAGGGGCGTCAGATCAGCGTGATCGTGCTCCCCCGCGGGTTCGAGTACGAGGGCAAGGTCTACCGCTCGCTGTCGGCGGTGGCCAACGCGATCACCGGTAGCCACTGGAACGGCCTGAAGTTCTTCGCTGAAAGCCTCGGGCTCGACGCGGTCACCGGACGGCGCGTTGAGGGGGCACCGGTATGACCACGTACTCTGCTTACACCCGCAGGCCGTCCGGCGGCGAGCAGCCTGTCCGCAAGCCCGCGCTCATCCGCTGCGCCATCTACACCCGCAAGAGCAGCGAGGAGGGCCTCGAGCAGGAGTTCAACTCGCTCGACGCCCAGCGCGAAAGCGGCGAGGCCTATATCGCCAGCCAGAAGGCCGAGGGGTGGGTCTGCCTCCCGGACAAGTACGACGACGGCGGGTACACCGGCGGCAACATGGAACGCCCGGCCGTCCAGCAGCTCATGGCCGACATCGACGCGGGCAAAGTTGACTGTGTCGTGGTCTACAAAGTCGATCGCCTCAGCCGCTCGCTGATGGACTTCGCCCGGATGATGTCGGTGTTCGAGCGAAAGAAGGTGTCGTTCGTCAGCGTGACCCAGCAGTTCAACACCACCCACTCAATGGGACGGCTCACGCTCAACATCCTGCTGTCGTTCGCGCAGTTCGAGCGCGAGATCATCTCGGAGCGTACACGCGACAAGATCGCCGCGACGCGAAAGAGGGGCAAGTGGTTCGGCGGCAAGCCCATCCTCGGCTACGACCTGGTGTGCGGAAAACTCGCGGTCAACCACGACGAAGCGTTCCGCGTGCGCGAGGTCTTCGCAATCTACCTCGAGCACCGATCGGTGCGGCTCACCACCGCCGAGGTGTTGCGGCGCGGCTGGAAGACCAAATCCTGGACCCAGAAGGACGGCAAGTGCGTCGGCGGGCTTCCGCTGACGAACCCCTACGTCCACCGCATCCTGACCAACGTCTCGTATCTCGGAAAGGTCCAGCACCACGATCAGGTCTATGAGGGCGAGCAGGAGGCGATCATCGATCCCGCGCTCTGGCAGCGGGTCCAAATGATCCTCGAGGCAAACGGCCGCGACCGGGGCAGCGACGTGCGCAACGTGCACGGCGGCTTGCTCAAGGGGCTGGTGCGGTGCCGCCACTGCGACAAGCCGATGACCCATTCGTTCACGACCAAGGCCGGCAAGAAGACCTATCGCTACTACGTTTGCCACGTCGCACAAAGCAGCGGATATCACGCGTGCCCGTCGAAGGCGGTGCCCGCCGAGCAGCTTGAGTCGTTCGTGGTCGATCGCATCCAGGCGCTCGGCCGTGACCGGGAGCTCGTGAACCAGA
>JBBRUT010000277.1:0-1972 GCA_038247555.1 Phycisphaerales bacterium
CACAACGGTTTTCGAGACCGCCCCGATCGACCACTCCGGCATCTCTCCTCGGGCGCAGCTCGTAAGCTGAATACCCTGCCGTCGCAAGATCATTCTGAAAATTTACTATTTCGCTTTTTTGCACCTCCCGTTCGGTAGTGTCCCACTCGGTTCTCTAATCGCCGTGGTCAAGGGCTCATCTCTCTGCGGTTCATCCTGCGCGCCGGGCTCTGACGTTCTCTTCGCGGTCGCCGCTCGGGGCGTCATGTTTGCGTTCAGGGTCGGGCAGATCGAAGTGGTGTGCGCGCTCGTTACCGCAGCCGTTGGAGCGATCTTGCCCTCGCCGCGCGTCGCGGCTGGACGCGTTCGGTCGTGCTGAAGATCGGCGTCGGTCGGGTTGTCTGGATCTGTGCCATTGCCGCCTCCTGGAAGGGCGTGTTGGTGCGCCACATGGCGTGCAGGGTGACCGCCAGTTTCCGGGCCAGCGCGACCTTGGCCTTGCGCGGTCCGGTTATCTCGGCAATCGCCTTTGCCCAGTCCCGCAGCCGCGGGCCGCCCGGGTTTCGGCAGAATATGGTGTTCGCGGCCTCGAACGGGTACTTCCCGGTGAAGCCGTCTCCCCGTTTGGACACCCGCCCGTTCCGGCTGATCTCGCCGGACCCGTAATGCCTCGGCGTCAGCCCCAGATCGGCACCCGCGCTGGACGAACGGCGGACGCGGGACGCGTCATCGAAGGCCGCGACAACCGCCATCGCCGTGATCGGTCCCACGCCCGGCGCAGTCATCAGCAGGCGGACCGTCGCATGCCGCTTGGCACCTGCGCGGATGCGACTGTCGAGTGCGGCGATGCGGGCGAGGATGTCGCGCCTGGCCTGCATCGGGGCCTCGAAGATCGGCACGAGGTCCGTGGCGACCGCCAGTTCGCCTTCGATGATCTCCTCGGCCCGGCGCTTGAACCCGCCGACCCGCCTTCCGAACATGACGCCGAAGGTCTTCAGCAGCCCCCGGATCTCGTTCTCGAGCCTGACGCGCATGCCGACCAGCGCCTCACGCGCCGCCGGCATCGCCCGGTTGACATAGGCATCATGGCTCTTGATCTGCGCGGCCTTGAACCAACCGGTGCGGACGATCTGCGCGAGCCCGCGGGCATCGTGCCGGTCGGTCTTGTTCGGCATCATCTTCAGCACGCCGCTCGCGTGGCGGGCGTCCATGCAGATGATGGGTACCTGCCGCTCCGTCAGCGCGTTCCAGAGCCAGACGGCCAGCGGGCCGGTCTCCATGCCCACCCGTTCAAGGCCTTCGGTTCGCTCCGCCAACCAGCCGGCAATCGCGTCCGGGCAGGTCGGTACCTTCGCCTCAACGACGTGCGTCCCATCCTGACGCACCACGCAGATCGCCGTCTCCTCTTGCGAGACGTCCAGCGCTGCAATCATTCCCATCATATCCTCCATGCTAAAGCCCCAGCGAAGCGCCGGAGCAACTGGTCCCATCCCGCAACGGAGAAGGCCGCAGATGGGGCCTGGCGACTGCGCTAAGTGGTGTGGAAGCGCCGACCCTCGGAGAGGTCAGGACTTGATCAGACGGCCGCGGCGGGCAGCCTGACGGCGGGATCGTCGGAGACGCGGTCGAGGGTATCAAGCGACATGTATTGCCGCGCGACCGCCCATTCGTCGTTGGTCTCCAGCATCAGCGCGCCGACGAGGCGGATGATGGTGCCGTCGTTCGGGAAGATGCCAATGACGTCAGCGCGCCGCTTCACCTCGCGGTTGACCCGTTCCAACGGATTCGTACTGGCGATCTGGGCCCAGTGTTCACGTGGGAATGAAATGGACGTCCGAGCTGGACACCCGCAAAAAACCCTCCCCTTTTTGGGCCTGTCATGAGTCACTGATGTGATCGGGATTGGGAGGGTCGGATGGAGCAGCGGTCGCTTTTCGGATTGTCGGAGCAACTTGAGAAGCTGAGCAAGCATGGCGATCCTCTGGAGGTGCTC
>JBBRUT010000278.1:0-1909 GCA_038247555.1 Phycisphaerales bacterium
ACCAGGCATCGAGGGGCGCGAAGGCCATGAAGTGTGCGGAGGGGAGGGCGAAGGGCAGGCGGCGAGGCGGGGGGGGCATGGGGCGATGGTACATCCGCGGCCGGGAGGCGCGGCCTATGATTCCACAGTTTTCAGGAATCAGTGAAACCAAAGGGTGGAACGCGGCGGGCAAGGCCGAGTCGAACCGGGCATCCGTGCTAAGGTCGGTAGGTGGGTCGGGTCGTAAGGAACGTGCGCAGATGGCGACGATTTCGACAAAGGGTCCAGCTATGGCGGGGTCTGCGGGTGCGGAAGCGTTGCCGCGGCGGACAGCGGGGCGCGGCAGAGGCGGCGCGGGTGGTCTGGCGGGGGGGCGGGACCGCAGGCTGGATGCGATCCGCGAGAAGGTCGCGCGGCAGGAGCGGCTGACGCTTGAAGATGGCGACCTGCTGTACATGACGCCGGATATCTGGACGGTGTGCGAACTCGCGGCGATGGTTCGCAGCCGGCTGCACGGCGCGCCCGGCGAGGGGGGCGTTGGGTACTACAACATCAACCGACACCTGAACTACTCGAACGTGTGCGCGCTGTCGTGCAAGTTCTGCGAGTTCTATCGCAAGAAAGATGAGGCGGGGGCGTACACGCGCGACATGGCGTACGTGCGAGAGGAAGTGCGCAAGGCGGTGGAGGGCGGGGCGACGGAGATGCACTCGGTGGGCGGGCTGCACCCGTACCTGCCGTGGAGCTATTACCCGGAGCTGGTGTCGACGATCCGCGATGAGGCGCGGCGGCTTGGGAGCGAGCTGCACGTGAAGGCGTTTACGGCGGTGGAGGTGGTGCACCTGGCGAAGATCGCGAAGGTGTACCGGGGTGTGAATGACCGCAGCGATGACGGCCGCGCGGCGAGGCGCGAGGGCATTCGCTGGGTGCTGAGCGAACTGAAGAAGGCGGGGCTGGGCTCGCTGCCGGGCGGCGGTGCGGAAGTGTTTGACGACCGCGTGCACGATGAGGCGTTCAAGGGGAAGATCCGCTCGGATGTGTGGCTGGATGTGCACCGCGAGGCGCACGCGCTGGGATTGAACACCAACGCGACGATTCTGTATGGGCACATCGAGCAGCGGCGCGAGCGGCTGGTGCACATGGAGATGCTGCGGGATGCGCAGGATGAGGCGTTGGGAGCGGAAGCGACGAAGGGACGAAGCGACGGAGCGACGGAGGAGAAGGGAGCGATTGCAATCGGTTCGGGGACTTCGTCGCTTCGTGGCTCTGTCGCTCCATCGCTTTCCACCGGCAAGTTTCAGACGATCATTCCGCTGCCGTTCTTCCCTGATGGCAGCGATCTTGAGCACCTGCCGGGGCCGACGGGGCTCGAGAACCTGCGGACGCTGGCGATCGCGCGGCTGATGCTCGATAACTTCCCGCACGTCAAGGCGTTCTGGATCATGCAGACACTGCCGATGGCGCAGCTGATGCTGCTCAATGGCGCGGATGACCTTGACGGCACGGTGGTGTGGTACGACATCACCAAGGTGCCGCAGGGGGCGAAGGATGTGCCAACGCACCAGGAAGTGAACGTGTGGACGCTGCGGAAGGCGATCCGCGATGCGGGCTTTGAACCGGTGGAGCGGGACACGCTGTACCGGCGTGTAGTGCGGGAGGGCAAGGGGTGGAGGGTGGAGGGGTGATTTCGGCGGAGCCCCCGCGGTAAGGCGGGCGGCACACGGCGAGCGAGCGGTACGCGGCGGTGAAGTGACCCGCGACGGCGCAACATCCTCGCAATGCTGTTATTGCCCATTCATTGTGTAGTCCGATGTTTCGGTGATTCCTGCCTTGTCCCATACCCACCTCGTACTGCCGTGCTCGGACCAGACCAGTCGGTCCGCCGCCACAAGACCCTGTTCGCGTAGTCTTCGTGTCGCCCACCGCTTCA
>JBBRUT010000279.1:0-1876 GCA_038247555.1 Phycisphaerales bacterium
ATTGCACGCATCAAATCGACCTGGGTTCGCTCAAGTGAACGAACGATGCTCAACAACTCATCGAGTGACCCGGCCTCCGAGGCCACTTGTGTCTGGGGCATCTCCTCCGAGGGATGGGAAGCAAGGGCGTTCTTGACCTTCTCTTCGAGTTGTGGCCAATACGTTTCAAAGTGCACCTCTACCAAGTCGGTGCGTGCCGCCGAGAGCGATGCAGCGACTGAACGGCAGAGCTTGAGACAGTCTGGCTTCGTCAACTCAGTGGCCTGAAAAATGGACAGCGGTCCATCGACTTGTCCTGGAGTTAGATCGCACAGTGCGGTGAACACTCCACCGCTGGATTGTGCCTTGTAGCTTGCTGCCGCCTCGAAATTGATCCACGGCGCCAGCTGATTCGCTTGTGTCAACACTGGAATCGAACAAGCGCAGTTTGCGAGTCCAAGTCGAAGGTCTTCCAGCCATGGTGCGCCTTTGCGAATATTGTCCGAAGAGATCCAAGGCCTCGCCTCCGCGACGACCAAGGGCAGCCACTTATGGAGCGCCGTCGCGATCTCATGGCTCAACTCGCCCGACCAAGAGATGAAAATGTTCGCCGATTGTTTCTGCGCCATTTGATGCACTTTCGCCTCTTCCCCCTCACGCCCGCCGGATCATCCCCTCACGCTCCGCACCCGTCAGCACCGCCGCGGCATCCGTCAGCCACCGCCACCCGTCCTGCCGATACCCCGCCGTCGGTTTCAGCTCCGGCAGCCGCGCGTTCCAGTACCGGTTGAACCGTCCCATCAGCGTCTCGCGCGTCAGCTTCGCCATCATCGACGCGAGCGCAACGGGCATGTGGTGGCTCTCGGCCTCGGGCATGAACTGCACCACCATCGCGCGATCGCGCGAGGCCACCTCATACCTGCACCGCTCCGGCCGCTCCTCCAGTGTCACCACGCGCGCCTCGGGGAAGGCCCGCGCAAGCAAGCCACCATACTGCGTCCGTCCGCCCTGCCGATCGCACACGACGCGCAGTGATGTGGCACTCACACCCTTCTTCTCTTCTTCCCCCTTCGTGGCTTCGTCGCTTCGTCGCTTCGTCCCTTCCCCTTCCCCCTTCCCCCCCCACTGCTGCCACGCATACCAAAGGTGCGACACCAGCGCGGCCTCGGTCGCCGCGGCCTTCGTGCCCGCCGCCTGCACCACCTCGTTGAACTCCCGCTCGCACATCGCGCGGCAGCTCATCCCCAGGCACGACACGCCCGCATCCGCCATCGCCCTGCGCAGAACATTTGTCCCGATCAGCAGTTCCCCCAAAGTGCACGCACACGGGCACGCACTCGTATCCGGGTGATACCACTCCTGCGACGGGATCGTCACGCCCATCGCCCGCAGCAGCGCCGCATCGCTCGCTGGCACATCCTGCCCTCCCCCTTCAAGCCCATCTATCCCCTCCTTGCACAACAGGAACGACAGCACCCCGCGCTCCAGATGGGTCAGTGGGTGGCGCTTGCCATCGTTCGAAAGCTTCAGCCTCTTCGAATCGTCAACCAGGATGCGCCCAACGCTCTTGCGAGCAGGCTTCTTCGGCTTCGCCCCCCCCGCCCCCCCCGCCCCCCCTGCCGCCGCGGCAGGCACCCCGCCCGCCCGCGCCACCGCGCTC
Source organism: Phycisphaerales bacterium (assembly GCA_038247555.1). Taxonomy (GTDB): domain Bacteria; phylum Planctomycetota; class Phycisphaerae; order Phycisphaerales; family UBA1924; genus JAHBXL01. The sequence goes on from JBBRUT010000279.1 coordinate 1,640, forward strand.
CCCAGCAGCTTCCAAAGGTCCGGCGCGCGGTCCCCCTCGTTCCAATCCTCAATGCGCAGCGTCGCCATCGACACGCACAGCGGGCCAAGCAGCGGACCGTATCCGGCCTCATCGATTCCACAGACAATCAGCGGCACGCTGGCATGGTAACGCCGCTGTGGTGGCACCGCTCTCCAGAGCGGTGTTGTGCCACGCGGTTCACGTCACCCAAAGTCCGAACCCCGGAATCCGGAATCC
>JBBRUT010000280.1:0-1869 GCA_038247555.1 Phycisphaerales bacterium
GGCCCCGAAGACCACGCCCAGAGCCTGCGGGAAGGTGAGCAGCCCAGCGCTGACAAGGCCGATGGTGGTCATCGTCGTCGCGCTCGACGACTGCACGATGAGCGTGGCGACCGCGCCCGAGAATGCGCCACGGGCGGGCGTCGGCGCCGCCCGCGCCAGAACCGACCGCAGAGCCGAACCGGCCAGAGCCCGCAGACCTTCGGTCATCACGGCCATGCCCAGCAGGAACAGGCCCAGGCCGCCCAGAATGGAGATCGTCATTTGCACGAAGCAACTCCCACGACTTGATCACTCCACGATCCCGAGAATGCCCGCCGCCGCGGAAGCAATCGCGGCGTACACCAGCATGGGCCCGATGGTCAGCCGCAGGATCGCGGCCACACCGCCCGCGGCCATCGGTGGCCGCTCGTCGGCGGCGGACGGCATGGGCCGTGCGCCGCCATCCTTGAGCCCCAGCACCGCTGCCACCGCCACGATGTTATGGATGCACACCATGTTACCCATCGACCCGCCCACGGTCTGGAGAGCGAGGATGGTCGTGAGGTTCAGCGAGAGCGACCCGGCCGCGGCGGCCTGCACCGGCGCGAACGTGAGATTCGAGACGGTGTTGGACCCGGAGAAGAACGACCCCAGTGCGCCCAGCAGGGGCGCGAACAAGGGCCACGCCGACCCCGCCGCGTCGGCCATCGCGTGGCCCATGAGCATCGCGGGTGAGGTCGTTCCGCCGAGCATCATCATCTTCACGAGCACCAGCGCGCCCACCAGCGCGATCGCTGGGCGGGTGAGCTGCTGGATCGTCTCGCCCCACGCCGCGGCCACGGCGGTTCGCGACATTCGTAGCACCGGAACCGCCAAGAGCGTCACGACCACGAATGGCAAGATGAACGGGACGTAGAGCAGGGGCATCTTCCACGACGTGCCCGTGCCGAGGATGTTCTTCAGCCCGACCACCAGGGCGGGGCTGACCCACGCCTCGCCGATGGGACCCAGCGCTGCACCCGCCGCATCGGCCTCCGACGTGAGCAAACCCTTGATCCCCAGTTCGCCGATGCGTGTGGCCGCAAGGATGACGACCACCGCCAGCAGCGGCAACGCCGCCCGGAACAGGCTCATCCGCGGCGCGGTCGTGGAACATGGTGAGGCCGGAAGCGCGGTCTCGTTGCCCGAGGCGACGACTGCGCGAGGCAGACCAGTGCGATGCCGCGCTGCGAGCACGCTGACCAGCAGCCCCGTCAGCCCCCCGATGATCGACGGGAATTCGACGCTCCACTGCGCCGCTGCAACATACGGCAGGACCGTAGCGGCCACGACCAGCACCACGAAACTCAGCCGCGGCCTGATCTCGCTCCACGGCAAGACCACCCGCAACGCCAACAGCGGAATGACTGTCGCCGCGGCTGCGTTGATCGCGGCGGCCTTGAACCCCACGGCATGCATTTGTTCGGACGTCAGGCCCAACTCACCCAACCCAAACCACACCGGCGTTCCCACCGCGCCGAAGGAGACGGGCACGCTGTTCATGATGAGGCACATCGCCGCGACTCGCACGGCGGGAAAGCCCAGGCCCACGAGGATGGGCGCGGCGAGCGCGGCGGGCGTGCCGAAGCCGCTCAAGCCTTCTATAAGGAACGAGAAGGCCCAGCCGACCAGCACGAGCTGGGCCACGGGGTCGGGGCTGAGCGTGCGCAGGCGGGCCGCGAGCGCGGCCATCGCGCCGGACTTCTCCATCGTCTTGAAGAGCAGCACCGCGCCGAAGACGATGGCCAGCGGCGTGAGAGCTGAAAGCACGCCGTCGATCGCTCCGGCGTGGACGAAGCGGTTGGTCCACAGCGACACGGATGACGCGGCCTGCGTCGCCGCAGTGGACCC
>JBBRUT010000281.1:0-1824 GCA_038247555.1 Phycisphaerales bacterium
CGTTCACTCGGAGACCTCTCGAGGTTGGGCTGTTGACCTCCTCGCAAACCGTCAGACAACCGACCCTGGGCGGTTCTCCGGCTACGTTCTGGATCCAACTCACGCGCCGCGGAGGCGCCAAGCGCTTCTTTCAGGGCTAGCCCAGCCTCGGCGAGACGCGCGCATCCTGGCCGTCAGATCCGGCCGGCGGAATCACGCGCATGCTGACCGGCGTCAACATCGTGGAACGCATCCGAAGAAAACCGACTACGCGATGTTCCAGCCTGAGGCATCCTCAAGACTGGTGCCGGCGAGGATCTTCTCGACAAGGTCGCGTTTTGAGAACGTCTCGACCATGACCTCCACGAAGAATGCCATGTCGAAGTCGCTCTCCGGCAGCGATGATCGCCATTCGTCCTCGGTCTGCCCCTCCCAGCGGATGAACCTCTTTCGCGCATCCGCGACGATGAGCCCGACCAGGTTCCGAACGGTCGAATCGGAGACTTGCTCAAGCACGTTCGAAGCTCTGTCCGCATTGATGATCTGGGTTTCGTGAGTTCGCTCCGTCATTTGATTTCCTTCAAGAGCTCGAAGCTGATGCTGATCTTCCCGCCGGGGCCAGGCTTGAATGCCGCGAAGTTGGAAATGTCGCCGACAAACATCCTGCCAGTCGAGTCGAACGCGGCAGTCCGTCCTGCCGTACCGACAAACATTGTCCCGTTGGTCGCTGCGGCTTCGACCGCTTCCCAGGAGCCCGGGTGTGCGGCCTCGATCTGCCCCTTGAGTTGGCGGAACGCCGCGACCCTCTCTGACCCCGGGAGTCCCTTGATCCTCGCCACGGCTTCCCCAAGCATCTCATTCTGCGTGCCTCGCGCGAGCGTAGGTACTCCCCCCTCTGCGGCGGGTCCCGCCGGCGGGACACGAAAGCTCCCGCCCAATACGTCATCGATCTCTTGCTGAGTGATGCCGAGGCTGCTCGTTGCCGCGTCATCTATCGCACCGAGCGCCGCCTGGGCCCGCGCCGCCGAGCTGAATTGCGCCAGCTTGGCGAACACGCCGCCCGTCACCGCGCCAACGAGGCCGCCTAGCGCCGCCTCCCGGGCCACCTCAGCGCCGGGCTTGCCCTCCAACCCCGCGGTCGTCGCACTGCCCGCGGCGCCTCCGACCGCCCCGCTGAACACTCCGGTTGCTACAGCCCCGGCGCCGAGAGCTCCGGCGCCCACGGCTGCCAGTCCGCCCGTAAGGATCGCCACCCCGAAGCCGAGTACGATCGGCAAGCTCGCCTTCGACTCGGCGACTCGGGCTTCGGACAGAGCCGCGATCACCCGCGCGCCGGCGCGATGCTTCGCAGCTGCACGCTGAGCGGCGAGCTTCGGGTCCGCCCCCTCCACGGCCAGGAGGTTTCCACGTTGTCGCACTCGCGTTTGGGCGTAGGCACGCGTCCCGATGAAATCGGGGTCGTCCTCGTACACCTGCGCGCCACGGCCTCCACTTCCGCGGCCGGTCGTGACCAAACGGAGGCCAACAGACGTCTCGGCCTCTCCGGTTGTGTCACGCGAGCCGATCGGGCGGCCTCCAGCATAGGCGTACCGGTTGACGCCATCCCCGACCCCAATCGGATCTGCGGATGTCCACCGGCCCAGCCACGCCGCGTAGTACCGAGCACCGTGCTGCGCCAGCCCGGTCTCCTCGTCCTTCTCCATCCCGGTGTACCGGTAGCGGTTCGCGGCCGCGTCGAGCGAGGTCCGCATCGCGCGGTAGCTCGTGGTGCCGTACGGATGGAACTCCTCGTATGCGATCACCTTGCCGTCTGCATCGACCTCGAGCTTCGTGCTGCCGAGGTGA
>JBBRUT010000282.1:0-1823 GCA_038247555.1 Phycisphaerales bacterium
CGCGGCCTCGATATCCTGGGCGCGCTGCGCGGTGATGAGCAGCGGAACCTCGCCGCGGAGTGCGGAGGCGAGGGCCTCGAGGCGGAGGTTGCGGTCGGGCGCTTTGCCCGCCTCGGCCTTGGAGACTTTCTGGTCGTACTCGCGGGCCTTGATGAGTTCGGCACGGAGGATGGCGATGACCTTGGCGCGGGTGCCGGGGCTCTTGCCGCCATCCTTCTGTGCCCACGGGCCCAGCGTGCAGGCGATCGCGCCGAGCGGGCTGACGAGGGCTTCATCGACCGTGCGGCCGACGGTTTTGACGATGATCGTCTGGCCGCTGATCGTTTCGCCGGGGGCGTGGCCGGTGTGGACGGTGGTGATGCCGAACGAGCGGACGTACTCGACGAGGCGGTCGTTGGGGTTGTAGGCGTCGATCGCGCGGAGCTCGGGCTGCATGGGCGCGGAACGCTCGAGCTGGTCGCTGTCGTGGCGGGTGTTGAAGAGGCCGGAGAGGCCGACGGTGGCGTGGGCATCGATCAGGCCGGGCGTGGCGATCGCGGCTTCGAGCACGCGGTAGCCATCGGGGATGCGCACGCTCGCGCCGGGGCCGATCGCGGCGACCTTGCCATCGGTGATGACGATGACGCCGTTCTCGATGGTGCCGGCCGGTCCCATGGTGTGGAGCTTCGCGGCCTTGACGGCGACCTGCGCGAGCGCTGGCGCGGCGGAGAAGCACGCGATGAGCGCGATGGCGAGTGTGATATGGAAGCGGACGATTCGAGCGGTCATCGGGTTCACTGTCCACCCCCTGTGTTGCCCTGCCACTGTGTGCCGGAACGGCCGAACATGAAGATATCGGAATCGAAGCAGCAGAAGTAGGGCATCTGATCGCGGCCTGCGCCGAAGCCGCCTTCGGCGAAGAGACGGTCGTCGGCGTCGCTGCGATCAAAGACCTTGACACCTTCGACCCATGTCTGCTCGACCTTGGTGTAGACGCTGAAGGGATCGCCGGAGAGGATGATGAAGTCGGCGTGTTTGCCGGGCTCGAGGGTGCCGACGCGGTCGGCGAGGTCCATCATCTCGGCGCCGCGGATGGTGATGGATTTGAGTGCGCCTTCGCGGGTCATGCCTGCTCGCACGGCGAGTGCGGCCATGCGGAGGAACAGCCGCGAATCGGTGATCCAGTCGTCGGTGTGGAAGGCGACCTTGACGCCGGCCTTCTCGAGGATCGCGCCGGTATCCATGTTGAGTTCGGCGGCTTCGAGCTTGCCGCCCGGAGAATCGACGAGGATTACGGAGCAGGGAACACCGGCCGCGGCGATCTCATCGGCGACTTTCCACGCCTCGCTGACATGGTGGAGGACGACGCGGAAGCCAAACTCTTCCTTGAGGCGGAGGACGGTCATGATGTCGTCTGCGCGGTGGGTGTGGTGGTGGACGATGCGCTTGCCGTCGAGAACTTCGACGAGGGCCTCCATGCCGAGGTCGCGGGCGGAGGGGTCTTTGGCGGGCTTGCCATCGGCGGCGGGCTCATCGCCTTCCGCGGGCGGAGGCACGGGGTTGTCGGCAGCTTTGTCTCGTTTGGCTTTGTATTCCTGCGCGCGGGTGAAGGTCTCGCGGACCATCGCGGCGGCCTTGCCGCGGGTTCCGGCGAAGGGCGCATCGCGCATGGGGTTGGTGCCGTTGGCCATCTTGATGCCGCCCATGGCGGTGCCCGCATCGTCGCGGATGATCATCTGGTCGATGCTGGTAGCGGGGCGGACTTTGACGTAGATGGTCTGGCCGCTGAGCAGGTGGCCGGAGCCGGGCATGATGTTGAGGGTGGTGAGGCCGCCGGCGGAAGC
>JBBRUT010000283.1:0-1770 GCA_038247555.1 Phycisphaerales bacterium
CAAGCGGCTGGAGTTCCTGATCCAGGAGCTGCAACGCGAGGCCAACACCCTGGGCAGCAAGAGCGCCGCGCTGGAACTGACCAACCTGGCGGTCGAGATGAAGGTGGCTATCGAGCAGATGCGGGAGCAGGTGCAGAACATTGAGTAGCTTTTCAGGGGGTCCCACGGGGTCCCCAAGAATGAGCTAACCCACTGTCGTGTAAGGATATTTTGTCCCGGGCCGTCCCAGGGCGTCGCAGCGAAGCGCGCGCAACCTGTGGGGTTTATTGTGGGGTTTTTGGGGTTCGCGCCGCTTCTGAGGCGTTCATCCGATCAAAAACCCCACAGCCTCACAGGAGCCTATGGGAAATGAGCAGACAGCAACGACCGATCACTGACCGCGAGATCAAGGCCTGGCTCACTGCCGGCGCCGTGGACCGCGGTGTAGGCGAAGGCCTGACCTTCGTCGCCAGCACCATCGCAGCGAAGGCCGGCAAGGCCTCGTGGATCCTTCGCTACCGACTGAACGGGCGCTCCAAGGAGAAGGTGCTCGGGCGCTACCCCGAGCTGTCGCTCAAGGATGCGCGCGAGCAAGTACGGCAGGATCGAGCACAGATCGAGCGCGGTATCGACGTCACAGCAGCCAAGCAGGCCGAGAAGGCGCTGCAGCTCGAAGTGCCCACCGTGCAACGGCTCGGCGAAGTCTGGTTCGCGAAGTACATCCAGCCGCGCTACAAACATCCGGAAGTCGTGGCACGCGTTCTGCGCAAGCACATCAATCCGCTGCTGGGGCCTCTCGCCCCGCCCGACGTGCAGCCCGTACACATCGACCGCGTGCTGACGCGCATCGTGGCCGGCGGTGCACCGACCGTTGCCAACGACGCGCTGGGCTACATGAGTCGCATGTTCCGGATGGCCGTGCGCAACCACTGGATCGTTCGAAATCCAGCGGCCGACTTCGACCTGGTCGATGCCGGGGGCGACGAGGTCTCGCGCGACCGCTGGCTGACTGTGGAAGAGCTGCAGCAACTCGCCGTGGCCATGCGGACGACACCGAACTACGGGCGCGAGAACGAGCTCGCCGTCTGGCTGCTGCTCGCACTGTGTGTTCGCAAGATGGAGTTGCTGTCGGCCCGCTGGGACGCCTTCGATCTCGATGCGGGCATCTGGACCCTGGCCAAAGAGAACAAGAAGACCCGCGCTTCGATCCGTATCCCGCTGGCGGAACCGGTCATTGCATGGCTCAAGGAAGCCAGGGTCTTCTCATTCGGCAAGCCCTACGTCTTTCCAGCCCGCCGGCTCGTCCGTTCGCGCCTGGGTGTGAATTGCAGGAATCGGTACGAGCACGTCGGCCCAGACACCCTCAATGTCGCGCTCAAGCGGTTGAAGGTTCTCGACATCGAGCACTTCACGGTTCACGACATGCGGCGGACGGCGCGAACGCACCTCGCGGTGCTCGGCGTCGATCGCTTCGTCGCCGAGCGCTCGCTGAACCACAAGCTGGGGAACGTCGAGGGTATCTACGACCGGCACGACTACTTTGCCGAGCGAGCCGCCGCGCTGGGAGCGTGGGCATCGTTGCTTTCGAAGGTTGAAAGCGGCAAGGTGCCCGCCAGTCCGACCAAGACGCCCCGCGTTCCAGCGAAGAAGGCTAGGCGTGTGAGCGCGGTGGCGAGTGGTTGACCCTTGCCGACTCAGCCGGTGTCGGGGTGAACGACCACGCAGGATTTCGACCCGAATCCAGCACGCTGCCAATCCCGCTGGGACCCTAGAGTTACCGATATGCCTCTC
>JBBRUT010000284.1:0-1752 GCA_038247555.1 Phycisphaerales bacterium
CCCGCCGCGTGGGCCGGTCTGTCGACCATGGCTGGCATCGCGGGCATCGGCTTCATCCGCCGCCGCCGCCAGCTCGCCTGATTTCCCCTCCCCCCGCGGCGTCTCGGGCCGCGATGCGAAGGACCAGCGAGAGCAACGCGAGAAAGAGTCTCCTTCGTCAAAGGCCCCGCCACACCGGCGGGGCCTTTTTTCGTTCCTGACCGACCCGCTTCGACCCGCGCCGGCCGATGTTCTCGGACCTTCAGCACATTGTTCAACCTGCGCTAACCCACGTCTGGTAACGGCTTTAAGCACCACAAAGCGCAGTCTCCAGGTTGATCCCCCGAATAGGTGGTGTAGTCTCCGTCTGCCGAAATCGACACGCTCTCTTCTTCTCGCGATGGCACATCCGTCGGAGGCACCAAGCCCCCGGGACTGTGCAGCAAGAAGCGAGGGCCATGTCGGCGATCGGTGCGAGGCGCACCGTCGGGGCACACAACCAAAGAACTGGATTGATCCAGTCGGGAGATTCAAAGATGTCGATTCGTAATGCGTTCCTGATCACCGCCGCCGTTGCCGCCGCGTCCCCCGCGATGGCCGGCTACACCCCCATCCAGGTCAGCGGTGAGCCCAGCCTCAACGTGATCTTCGCCGCCAACTATGGTGCGCTGAGCGGCGGGGATATGAACTCGCCCGGGTTCACCACCGCCCTCGGGTACACCTTCACCCGCGTGATGGACTTTGGCACCAGCGGCAGCGGCCCCACCAATCTCCACAATGTCTACGACGGCACGACCTCCGATGCCCGTCTGCAGGACGGCACCGCCGAGATCAAGTTCCTCGTCAAGCACGCGGGCAACACCAACCGCATTGGCTGGACCAATCAGGTCGGCAACCCCACCGGCGCGAGCTACAACGACGTCATCGGTTCCTCCGGTGACGCCGCGACCACGCTCAGCAGCAACTTCCAGCTCGTCATGAACGTCAACGGCAGCGGCTCGCAGTTCTGGGGCTCGGATCAGCTCGCCGGCGGCGGAAACGATCACTTCGTCACCTGGTTCGTCCAGGGCAATGGCCGCAAGTTCTGGGTCATCGGCTCTGAGGATCTGAACCTCGGCGACGCCGACTACAACGACTGGGTAGGCGAACTGTCCGTCGTCCCCCTTCCCCCCGCCGCTTGGGCAGGCCTCTCCACGCTCGCTGGCGTCGCCGGCATCGGCTACGTCCGTCGCCGCCGCCAGCTCGCCTGAGCCGGTTGGCACCGATGGCCCCAGCCGTTGTGGAACCATCGCCATCTTGATCCAACTTCCGAAGCCCGCCGCTCTGGCGGGCTTCGGTCGTTTTGAGTCCACCCCACCAATACGGGGTAGTTGTTGCGTGCAACACCGCGATGCCCACCCGGCGATTCTCGGGTGCGCCGTGCTCACGCAATCTGAATGAAAAGCCCTTGATTCTCCGAGCGGACTTGATATCTTGACCACTCGGGCTCATCCGCGGCGGCTTGTGGGAATCGCCGCGGCAAATAGCAGCCCGTTCAGATCGCCCATGATCGGCGGTGATTGATTTGCCTGACCAGGCGGGCTTGTTGTCCGCTCGTGTGTGGTCGTCAGGCAAACCACAGTGGGTGTGCCCGAAGCGCGCGATCGCTCGCGGCACAAGGTTTCGCCGGCGGAGCCGGCAAGGAAAGGCATCTCAAATGGGCATTCGATTCAGAACAACTCTCGCGGCGACGATTCTCGCCGCGGCGGCAGCACCGGCGATGGCGGGGTTCAC
>JBBRUT010000285.1:0-1746 GCA_038247555.1 Phycisphaerales bacterium
CACGACCATCCCGGAGGTCGTTCAAGAAATGCTGCTGACTCGCACGAGCGAGCGTCATGGGCGGTTGATCGACCATGACGAGCAAGGCTCGATGGAGCAGAAGAAACGAGAGGGGTATTTCTAGTCGGGGTGTGACTCACCCAGCGCGCCCTGTTTGACGAGAATCTGCCGCGACGTGGGAAGATAGGCTGGCGCGAAACAGCCTCCGGGGGTAGGACATTCCAGCGTGACGCGAATGTTTTCCCCCACGGAGGCTCGAACGATGAATCTCTCGCCCGAAACGTTGCTTGGCAAAATCCGCGCTGATTTCGAGTCGCTCGTCGGCCGGGTGCGGCAGTCGGCCGTGGAGCACCGGCGGGTGGATTGCCTGGAGCGCGAAGTGTTGGCCGAGTTGTTGGCGCTGGGGTTCCAACTTCTGCAAGTATTCATCGCCACTCAAGGCACCGGCGATGTCGGTCCCACGGTGGACGAAGGGGGCCGCCGCTGGAAGCGATTGGAGGCACTTCACGCGGTTCGTTACGTTTCCATCTTCGGCGAACTGGAGATCGAGCGGACGGTTTACGGAACGCGCGAGACGCAAAAGATCGAAGTCGCGCCGCTGGACGCACACTTGGGACTACCGGCGGGCGACTTCTCTTATGTGCTGGAAGATTGGCTGCAACGGATGTGCATCCACGACGCGTATCGGGAGTCGGTGCGAGGACTGGCGGAATTGCTGGGTCTGTCCGTCAGTGTGCGTAGCGCCGAGGCCATGAACCGGACGTTGGCCGAGCACGCCGAAGCTTTCCGATCACAGCCGGTCCCGCCGGACCCGTCGGCCGAAGGCCAACTGCTGGTGGTGACGGCCGATGGCAAAGGCGTGGTCATGCGTCGCGAAGACCAACCGCAACAAGTCGCCTCGCCACCCGCGGGCAAGCAGGGTACCAAACGCATGGCCTACGTCGGCGCGGTATATAGCATCGACCGCTTCGTGCGCACGGCCGACGATGTGCTGGACGAATTGCAGCGTCAGCGGCGGGCCGTCGATCGCCCCGTGCCGCAACGGAAGCATGTCTGGGCGGAGATGACACACCTGATTGAAGGCGAGGCGTGCGATGGCCGCACGACACTGTTCGGCCGGATGTCGGAGGAAGCGGCGGCGCGTAATCCACACCAGCGCAAGCCGGTGGTCTGCGTGATGGACGGCGAACGAGCTTTGTGGGAGGTGAAAGAGTCATGGGTTCCCCACGCGGTGGGCGTGCTGGACTTGTTCCACGTCACGGAACGGCTGTGGACCGCGGCGCACGTCTTTCACCCCCGCGAGAGCCGGGAAGCGCGGCGATTCGTCGACCAACGGTTGCGGATGCTGTTGGAAGGTCAGGTCGGTTACGTGATCGGCGGACTGCGGCAGATGTTAACCAAGCGACGCTTGTCGGCGGCCGATCGCAAGACGCTTGCGGCGGTGATCGGCTACTACGAGAACAACCGTCGGCACATGAAGTACGACGAGTATCTCGCGGCGGGCTATCCGATCGGCAGCGGCGTCGCCGAAGGCGCCTGTCGTCATCTGGTCAAGGATCGGATGGAGCGGACGGGCATGCGTTGGCGGCGCACCAGCGCGCAGGCCATGCTGCACTTGCGAGCCATCTACCTCAACGGCGATTGGAATGCTTTTATCGAATCCCGCATTCTACGCGAACAAGAAATACTCTACAGCCAGGCCGCCTGATTCACGCTTTCCGCCGAGCGGACGGTGAGTTACACCCG
>JBBRUT010000286.1:0-1667 GCA_038247555.1 Phycisphaerales bacterium
ACCCGCCCGTCAGGAACGCGACGTGGGCCAACGTGGGCGGACCCGTGGCCAAACGGGCGGGCGGGGAACGGCCGCATTCAACCGGACTTCAGCGCTGGTTCAACAGGTTTTCAACCGCTCCAACCGCGCGTGCGGCGGGGCATGAACGGATTCGTGGACGCCGCAAGGAGCAAGGCATGAAGATCGAGATGTGGCCGCTGGCCAACGTGAAGCCGTACGAGAAGAACCCCCGCAAGAACGAGGGCGCGATCGACGCAGTTGCCAAGAGCATCGCGGAGTTTGGGTTCCGCGTCCCGATTGTCGTCGATGGCGAGGGGGTGGTGATCGCCGGGCACACGCGGCTCAAGGCCGCCGAGAAGCTCGGACTCGCCGAGGTGCCCGTGCACATCGCCCGGGAGCTCACCGCCGATCAGGTGCGGGCGCTGCGGATTGCCGACAACAAGCTGCACGAGCTCTCGTCGTGGGACATGGAACTCCTGCCGCTGGAACTGGCGGACCTCAAAGGCGTGGACTTCGACCTCGCGCTGCTCGGATTCAGCGCCGAGGACCTGAGCGCCATCATGGCTCCGGCCGGAAGCGAGGGCCTCACCGACCCCGACGATGTGCCCGGCCCGCCCGACGCCGCGACGACGGTGCCCGGCGACATCTGGGTGCTCGGTAACCACCGGCTCATGTGCGGTGACAGCAGCAAGCCCGCGGACCTAGACCGGCTCCTTGGCGGGCAGCAGATCCATCTGGTCAACACCGATCCGCCGTACAACGTGAAGGTCGAGCCACGCTCCAACAACGCGATCGTCGCGGGCCTGAGCTCGTTCGCCTTGCCGGGCAAGGCGGATCAGCACGACCAGCAGAGCGCCGACCTCAACCGCTATCCCGCCAAGAGTCGGGCCACGCACAAGAAGTTGCGGGCCAAGGACCGCCCGCTCATCAACGACTTCATGACCGACGAGGCGTTCGAGAAGATGCTCGAAGCGTGGTTCGGCAACATCGCCCGCGTGCTCAAGCCGGGCGGGGGCTTCTACATCTGGGGCGGCTACGCCAACTGCGGCAACTACCCGCCCGTGCTGAAGCGCTGCGAGTTGTACTTCTCGCAGGCCGTCATCTGGGTCAAACAGCATCCGGTGCTGACGCGCAAGGATTTCATGGGCAACCACGAATGGTGCTTCTATGGATGGAAGCAGGGCGCGGCACACAAATTCTACGGCGCGGCCAATGTGCCCGACGTGTGGCAGATCAAGAAGGTCAACCCGCAGTCGATGGTCCACCTCACGGAGAAGCCGGTGGAGTTGGCGGTGCGGGCGATGCAGTATTCATCGCTGGCGGGGGAGAACGTGCTGGACCTGTTCGGCGGCTCGGGCAGCACGCTGATCGCCGCCGAGCAGACCGGACGCCACGCGTTTCTGATGGAACTCGATGCACCTTACTGCGATGTCATTGTGCAGCGCTACGAGCAGTTCACGGGCAAGAAGGCCCAGCGTGTTCCGGCGGTCCTCTTGTCGTCACCGGTGATCGCCTACGAAGCAGATGTGCTTGGCGAAGGGGCCAGCGCGCAGGGCGTTGGCGAAACGCGCATCCCCGGTAAGCACGGGGAGGTTCTCTCGGATGGCCAGAGCCAGGTACAGACAATCGTAGACCGTGCGCCCCGTGTCCGCCGCCAGCGTCATGGC
>JBBRUT010000287.1:0-1666 GCA_038247555.1 Phycisphaerales bacterium
AAGTTCACGTGAGAAAGCGTGAACGTCGGCGTGTCGGCGGGTTGCTACGTTGTCGCAGCTTGGTCGAAACCCACTCATCGGATGCGAACCGATGAGCGGAGAAGGGCGCCGGTTCAATCCAACCGGCCATGACACTATACCCACATCCCCAGCTCGTCGCCGATTTGACGCGCCCAGTCCCCACGCGCGACCCGGCCGCCGCGAGCGGCGAAGCCGCCGCGGCGGGCGGTGCCTTACTTGACCAGAAGAGAGAAAACCGGACGGGATGGGACCCGGACTACACCCCAGAAGAGGGAGAAGGCCTGCTGCTGCCCGTCCGTTCGGGTGGTGGATACGACCCCCTGGGCGCGCGCAGTTGCGATATACAGACGGCAGACCAGATTGCCACCATAGCCAAAACGGTCGGCGGACGCTGGGCCTTCGTGACGCTGACGCTTGACCGTACGGGCTGGACGAACCCATTCGCCGCGTACATTGTCGCCAGCGAGCGCGTGCGTAAGACGCTTGCACCCGTAGCGAAGCAGTCCGTGTACCTCAGCGTTCTGGAGTGGCAGACCAAGACCGGCGACGGTTGGGCACACTGGCATGCGCTGGTGTGGATTCGGGACGGGGTCACGATCGAAGAGTTCAGCCGGCGGGTCGCCAAGAGCTGGAGCATATTCGAGCCGGTGAAGGTCGATCACGAGACCGGCGAGGTGCGGAAGTACGCCCGGGTCTCCCTCGGCTTCGTCAAGTGCGACCAAGCCGATTGCAACGTTGCGGTCGCGAAGTACATCGCCAAGTACGTTGTCAAGGAAGATGAAGCCGGTCCGCCTCCCTGGCTGCTTTTGCATAGCGCTCAGCTGCGGAAGTACCGCAAGTCCAAAGGTTGGAATGAGCTCGCCGAGCGGCTGCACCTGCACGTCTGCAAGCGTGGCCCGCGCCGGGTTCCCCAGCACCGCCGGCGGCCTGCTCGAACCCTGCTGGAGCGAATAGCAACCAGCGGGCTCAGCACCAGGTGCTTAGTTTACCGAGCTGGGCGGTGGGCTACGGTGGGCTTCCTGGCGATGCCTACGCGCTTGGTCCCGAAGCGTGATGAAGTGCGGCCGATCTCGCGATCGCGCGGCGAGTTCAGCGAGGTCTACCGGCTTCCCCCGGGCTCTCTGGAGTACATCCGCGCTGAGGTGGCCCGCAACCGGGAGGAGATCCGGCGACGCGTCGAGTTCTTCAGGCTGGACCGAACCTACCGCGCGCTCGAGCGGTGGCGCAAGGTGCAGGAGGATCGGCTCTGGGCGTCCGCAGTCGAGGCGGTCACACTCCCGCGAGCGTAGTGCAGCCTCCGCCTCAGATGCCAGCCTCGAAGTCGTTCGTGCTTGCGTGAGTCCACGAAAACACCAGCGGATGACCGAAGCCTTGCGAGTACAATTCTGGCAGCTGAGGCGGTGGCGGAGCGGCAATCGTGCGCGTTTCTCGCGGCCGCAACGCCGCGAAGAGCCCCTGTTTGTCGTGTCCGATCGAGGACACAGTGTAATCGATCCCAGCCCGCGAGCAACCCGCAACAAGGGCTGGAATGAGCTCGCCGAGCGGCTGAGTGTAATCGATCCCAGCCCGCGAGCAACCCGCAACCTGGCTACGCTTGCGGAGTAAGTTCACGTGAGAAAGCGTGAACGTCGGCGTGTCGGCGGGT
>JBBRUT010000288.1:0-1661 GCA_038247555.1 Phycisphaerales bacterium
CAATGGTGCGGGGACCCCCCGCCCCCGCAGCTTCCCCCGCACCCCCTCTTTCGAGCCGAAGGCGCACCGAGGACGCCCCAGAGCGTGCGACCTCGGTGGCACGGAGGATCCTGGTGACATCTGCCGAGAGACAGAAATGCGTTGGCCTCGGGGTGAGTCTGAAGTGCGCGGACAAAGGTGGTGGGCATCGCTCGCTCATTGCATGGGCGACGGGCCGAGCCACAGAGGGGGCGTGAGCAACCTTCAACCCGGGGCTTGGTCCCGAAGCTGACTCAGCGCCGGCGTCGATGAACCGGCCTGGTAGAGCGACAGCGATTACGGGCAGATATCCGTCTTTCACACATCTGCAATAGACCCTCACCACTCCCGTTCAGCCCGCCGGAACCTCGCGCAGGCCACGGACCTGCCCGCCGCGGCGGACCGAAAAGCGCCTTGCAGCCCGGCGCGGGAGATGGGCCGCGGAAGCGTCGTGCGGGCATCGCGCCGCATCGACAAGATCAGAGGGAATCACCATGTTCGGCATGGCTCGATTGTTGTTTGCGCGGCTTGCTCTTGCGGTGTGCGCGGTCGGGGCGTTTGCCCTGCCCGCCGCGGCACAAACTCTGCCGCCTGTCCCGGTTCCGCCGCAGAACCCGATCACCGAGGCCAAGCGCGTGCTGGGCAAGATCCTGTTCTGGGATGAGCAGCTCTCGACCAGCAACGTGATGTCGTGCGGCACATGCCACGTGCCCGCCCGCGCCGGCGCGGATGACCGGCTCGCCACCCATCCGGGGATCGATGGCATCATCGGCACGCCCGATGATGTCCGCGGCTCGCCGGGAGTGATTCACTCCGACCCCGTCAACGACTACATCCGCAGCGCGGTCTTCAACCTTGCGCCGCAGCTCACGACTCGCGCGGCCAACTCGATGATCAACGCGGCGTACGCGACGGATTTGTTTTGGGACGGCCGCGCACGCACGGAGTTTCGCGACCCGGTCACCAACGCGGTGATCATCCCCGTGGGCGGAGGGCTGGAGAGCCAGGCCGTCGGGCCGGTGGTGAGCGATGTGGAGATGGCGCATCAGCAGACCAACTGGAACGACATCACGGTGAAGCTGATGCGTGTGCAGCCGCTTGCGCTGGCGACGGCGCATCCGGCGGATGTGGCGCAGGTGTTGGCGACGGATCCGGGGTATCCGGAGTTGTTCGCCGCGGCGTTTGGGGATGATGAGATCACTGCGGCGCGGATCGGCATGGCGATCGCGACGTATGAGCGGACGCTGATTGCGAATGATTCGCCATGGGACCGGACGCAGGCGGGGTTGCCGGGCGGGCTGAACCTGCAGCAGCAGCAGGGGTGGCAGGCGTTTCAGGCATCGCGCTGCAACGACTGTCATCAGGCGCCGTTCTTCAGCGATCACTCGTTCCGCAACATCGGGCTGCGGCCGATCGTCGAGGACATCGGGCGGCAGGGAGTGACGGGGCTTGTGGGGGATCGCGGCAAGTTCAAGGTGCCGTCGCTGCGGAATGTGAACCTGAAGCGGACGTTTATGCACAACGGGCAGTTTTCGACGATCCCCGAGGTCATCGCGTTCTATGCGCGGGCCCCGGGCGCGCCGCAGCAGTTCCTCAACAACCAGGACCCGTTGATGGCGCAGGTGAATGTCCCTCCGCAGGCG
>JBBRUT010000289.1:0-1654 GCA_038247555.1 Phycisphaerales bacterium
AAACTGCAGCACCGTCGAACTGATCGAGATCCCGCGCTGCCGCTCCAGCTCCATCCAGTCGGAGGTCGTCGCCCGCTGGTTCTTCCGCGCGGTGACCGACCCCGCCAGCCCCAGCGCGCCGCCATACAGCAGCAGCTTCTCGGTCAGCGTCGTCTTGCCGGCATCGGGGTGAGAAATAATCGCGAACGTACGGCGGGGGAGATTGCGGGCTTCGGTAGGCATGTGCAGGCGATCATTCGCACGCCGCGGAGCCGGGGCGAAGGGACGCACGCAATCCTGCCCGATAAGCCAGAACCGCCATCCCGCCTGACCCGTCCAGAGGGATCCTGCTGCTGCCCCTTCACAACTGGGTTTCGAGTACCGCACGGATAGAAGTCTTCGCCTCCTTGCGCGGTGGTCTGGCTCCGCCCATTGCGAAACCTCGCCTCCGCGCTTGCGGTAACCTTTCGAGTGGTGGTGGGGGGGTGGGCGGAGTAAGGCGGTGGGCAACTCAGGAGGCATCATGGCACGCAGACACAGGTCCGGTTTCACGCTGATCGATCTCGCCGCCTTGATTGGAGCCGGCGCGTTCGCGCTCGGGTTCGCGGCCGCAACCGCCCAGCCCAGTTTCGGCAAAAAGAAGCTCGACGCAACCCCGCCATCAGGCCAGCCCGCGGCCCCGGCAACTGCCCAACCCGGAAGCCTCACCGAATCGCTCGCCCGGGCGCGGGCAAGTGCACGTCAACTCAAGGACTCGACGCAGATACGAGGCATCCTGCAGTCGATGGTTGTCTGGGCCGGTTCCAACGACGGCAAGTTGCCGCTCCCAAGCGAGCACGACAAGCTTGACCAGACGGTCAGCCTCAATGGTCGCGCCAAGGACACCACCGCGAACATCCTTTCGATCCTGATCTACAACGGGTTCATCGCGCCAGAGTTGTGCATCAATCCCGCGGAAGCGAATCCCAACATCAAGGTCGATGAGCGCTACGAATACTCGTCCCCCAAGGGCGCGATGAAGCCTGAGGATGCGCTCTGGGATCCAGGCTTCAAAGCGGACTTCACCAAAGAACAGATCGCCAACAACTCCTACGCACACCTCCAGCCATCCGATGGCCGCCTGCTGAACTGGACCGACTCGTTTGATACCCTGCAGGCCTTGGCGGGCAACCGATCCCCGGAACTCCTGAGTGTCGAGCGGTCCGGCGATGAAACCGCCGGCTGGACCTACACCGCCAAGGCGGCACGTCCCGACTCGCTCACGCTGCGGATCCACGGTGCGAAGGACACCTGGGAAGGAAACATCGGCTTTGCCGATGGCCACGTCGCGTTCCTCACCCAACTCGCTCCCACAGGCAAGGTCGAAGACAAAAAGTGGCTGGCATACACCACCCGCGACGACAAGCAGTTCCTCGACTGCTACTTCGTTGATGAAGAAGATGACAGGAACGGTTCCAACGGGTTCCTCGGCATCTTCACCACCGCCGGCAAAACGCCAAAGGACTACCGCGGCATCTGGGACTGACCCGCCGCGCCCCAAAACGGAAAGACGGGTCCAAATGCCGTGACGCACCTGGACCCGCCTCTTGTGACAAATCTTTCTATATCGACTCAGGCACCTTTGCGCCCCCAGGGAACGCTGAGCATCAGCACCCCCAGCAGCGAGGCGACCACA
>JBBRUT010000290.1:0-1539 GCA_038247555.1 Phycisphaerales bacterium
CGTTCATCATCCTCACGGCCATCATGCTGGGCTGGCCGCTGCCGATCCTGCCCGTGCACGCGCTGTACATCAACATGGTCACGGCGATCCTGCTGGGCATGCCGCTGATCTTTGAGGCCAAGGAGCCGGGTGTGATGAACCGCCCGCCGCGCGATTCCAGGAAGCCGCTGCTCACATTCGAGCTCCTCATGCGCACCGGCCTGGTCTCGCTGCTGCTGTGCGCCGGTGCGATGGGGCTCTTTCACTGGGAGCTCTCGCGCGGAATGAGCGAGGCCACCGCCCGCACGGCCGCGGTCTCGGTCATCGTCGTGGGCGAGATCTTCTACTTGTTCTCAAGCCGGGCGCTGCTGCGTCCGGCGTGGGCGGTGCCGCTCTTCTCGAACATGTGGCTATGGGCGGGGATCGCGGCGATGCTGACGGTGCAGTTCGCGTTCGCCCACGTTCCGATTGTGAACCGCCTCTTCCACTCGGCCCCGCTGGACGCGAGCGGCTGGGGGCGGGTGTTGCTCGCTGGCGCGGGTGTGCTGGTCGTGGTCGAGAGCGAAAAGGCGATTCGGCGCGCGCTCGGAAAGGCGACGGTGGCGGATTCGGCGTGAAGCGATGATCCGAGGCCGCACGCGGAGCGCAAGAGGCGAGAGCACGCTGCCACGATGCTTGAAGCGAAAGCCGCGATCAAGGGCGCGGTCGTCGGCGGGCCGATGGGCGAAGAGGTCGGTGAGACGGTGATGCTCAGCGACGCCTTCTCGGCATCGCCTCCTCAACCAACGACGGCGAACGCCTGCAAGTGGCGGCCCACTCAAAGTTAAGGCGGGCGGATCGCGGCGACATACGCGGCGCGGTTCTCATCCTTCGTCTGCTTGGCGGCCCCAGCTACGTGTTATGTTGGATTGGCCGCGTTGACAGCGGCCTCTCACGGCTCACTCGTGCATCCTCTCAACACAACTTACATGTTGTGAGAAGGCACGAGAGAGTCGTGTTAGATCAAGTGAGCGGGGAAGGCCGTGGCCCAGCCGTTCTGCGCGCGGGGCGCAGGGCTGTAGCCACGGGTGGAGCGGCGGGCGTGCTCTGACGCATGACGCGCAACTTGTGGTGGACAGCGCGAATCAGACCGACCCGCCCCGGCAGGGGCGGAGGAAGTTCATGTCCGCCGACCCCCGGACGACCCGCCGGTGATTCCAACCCACTCGTCGATTCGTTTCGCTACGCAGCCCCCCCAGAGGGCGTACCGCCCGCGTGTCCATGACACCTCCGCACCTCTCCCAGGCGTGACCCAGCACCACAAAGTCGTATTCAGAGCCGTAGAATCGGACATGGACAGCTTCGATCCGCCGAATAAGAAGTATCCGCCGCCGAAGGCCGGTGAACCGCCCCTGCACCGTGCCGCACGGGAGGGCGACCACGCCACGATCCGCTCGCTTGCCGCGGCGGGTGCGGATCTGAACGCTGCGTTTGACATCGGCCTCGATCTTGGCGCCCGTCCGTCGCCCGCGACGCCGCTCATGGTCGCGGCGGGTTCGGGAGACGGCGCGACGCTCGACA
>JBBRUT010000291.1:0-1517 GCA_038247555.1 Phycisphaerales bacterium
GCGACCAGCTCAAAGCCGCCTGCGATCTTGGCGTCCCGGTCTTAGGTGTGGGTCTGCTCTATCAGCGCGGCTATTTCCGCCAGGAGATCGACCACAACGGGGCTCAACAGGCGTTGTACCCCCACAACGACCCCGGCCAGTTGCCAATCACGCCGCTGCGACTTCCCACCGGAGACTGGCTGAAACTTGAAGTGGCGTTGCCCGGATACTCGGTGTGGATCCGGGCGTGGCAGGCGCAGGTGGGCCGCGTCAAGCTCTATCTTCTCGAAAGCAACGACGCGGCCAACACCCCGGCCCACCGCGCCATGACCAGCGAGCTTTGCGGGGGCGGTCCCTAGGTGCAACTGAAGCAGGAGCTCACTCTCGGCATTGGCGGTTGGAGATTGCTCACCGCGACGGGCCTTTCGCCTGATGTGTGCCACCTCAACGAGGGTCACTCCGCCTTCGCGTTGCTGGAGCGGGCCAGAACCCACATGCAGGCGACTTCCCAGCCGTTCGACGTCGCCCTCGCCACCATACGCACCGGCAACCTCTTCCCCACGCACACCATCGTCTCCGCGGGAATTGATCGTTTCGATCCCGCTCTCATCGAGCAGTATCTGACCCGCTAAACGATCGACAAGCTTGGAATTTTCCGCCACGATCTTCTCGCGGTTGGGCTAGCCAATCCCGATGATCCGACCGAGCCGTTTAACATGGCCTACCTCTCGGCGCGGGGTAGCGGACAGATCGACGCCGTTAGTCTCCTCCGCGCCCCCGTCAGCCGGGAACTGTACACGCCGATCTTTCCTCGCTTGCCCGCCGCGGAGGTTTCTATCTCGCATGTGACCCGCGATCTGCACACGCCCACGTGGGACTCCGCGGGTGCCGATGAGCTCTGGACCACCCACTGCGACAAGGGCCGCTGGCTGAGACCAACTGACACGATCCAATTAGACATTTGCACGATTCCAATCGACAAGCTCTGGTATTGCCGCAACAGCGCGCGAACCGCGCTGGTGACTTTCGCCCGCAAGCGACTATCGAGGCAGCTCGCCGCCAGTGGCGCACCCGCCGATATCATCATAGCGGCGAAGAAGCAGTTTGATCGCGGCGTTCCGACGCTCGGCTTCGCCTGGCGTTTTGCCACATGGAAACGGCCCTACCTCCTGCTGCATGATCCGAACCGATTGCTCCGTATCCTCTCCAGCACGCAGCGCCCGATTCAACTCATCATGGCCGGCAAGGCCGATCCTTCCGACCTTGCGGGTCGGTCGCTCATTGAGTATTGGACCATGTTCATTCGCCAGCCCGGGGTCCGCCCCCATGCGATGTTCCTTGCGGACTATGACATGCATATGACGGTGCGAGTCGTTTAGGGCGTCGGTGTCTGGCTGAACACGCCACGGCGGCCGTGGGAAGCGTGTGACACAAGTGGGATGAAGATTCTGGTCAATGGAGGTCTCAACTGCTCGGTCCTCGACGGCTGGTGGGCCGAGGCGTACAAGCCGGCGCCCGGCTGGGCCATTGGCGAGGGA
>JBBRUT010000292.1:0-1510 GCA_038247555.1 Phycisphaerales bacterium
CCACCAGACCTACTTCAAGAGCCTGCGCGTTGATCAGGCGCACATCGAGACGGTCATTCTCGACCGCGTCCTGGCGGCGTGGTTGAACGAGGCGGTCCTCGTCGAGGGCCTACTCCCGCAATCCCTCCGCGCCGTGGACGCCGCCTTTCCGCACCAATGGTTCTGGGACGGGCAGGAACACGTCGATCCCGCTAAGTTATCGCGCGAATATAACTTGAACATTACGCCCGTCTCTGTTTTACTGGTGTGATGCATGATGCAAACATCAGCGAAGGGATTCGCCGGAAGTTCAAGTCACTGTCTCCAGTCATGAACGAACGAGTGCGCCGGCATTGGGCGGCGACCGAGGCGGTGGCGTTGGCGCGGGGCGGGATCTCCGCCGTCGCCAGGGCCACGGGGATGTCGCCGAACACCATCCGCGCCGGCATCCGGGAGATTCAGAGGGGCGATGAATCGGGCCCCGCCTTGCCGCATCCGAGAGTGCGCCGCGCGGGCGGCGGGTGCAAGCCGCTGGTGAAGACCGATCCGACCATCCGGCAGGCCTTGGAGGAGCTGGTCGCGCCGGAGACTCGCGGCGATCCGATGTCGCCGTTGCGGTGGACGCTCAAGAGCACCAGCAAGCTGGCGGCGGAGCTGACGCGGCGGGGGCATCCGGTGTCGGCGCGGACGGTGGCGGCGTTGCTGCGGGCTGCGGACTACAGCCTTCAAGGCAACCGCAAGACCCGCGAAGGCGCGGGTCACGCCGATCGCGACGCCCAGTTCCGCTTCATCAACGCGGCAGTGACGACGGCGCAGGCGAACGGACAGCCGGTGGTGTCGGTGGATGCCAAAAAGAAGGAATTGGTCGGGGATTTCAAGAATGGCGGGAAGGAATGGCGGCCCAAGGGACGACCGCAAGAGGTGCGTGTCTACGACTTCATCGACACCGCCCCGGACAAGGGACGGGTGACGCCATACGGGGTCTACGACCTGACGGCCAACGAGGGGTGGGTGAGCGTGGGAACGGATCACGACACCGCCCGCTTCGCGGCCCAGACCCTGGGCAAGTGGTGGACGGAGATGGGCCGGCCCCGATATCCCCAGGCGACGGAACTGCTGGTCACCGCCGACGGCGGAGGATCCAACTCCAGCCGCTGCCGGCTGTGGAAGATCGCGTTGCAGGAGTTGGCTGATGAGACCGGATTGACGCTGCGCGTGAGCCACTTTCCGCCCGGCACCAGCAAGTGGAACAAGATCGAGCACCGGTTGTTTTGTCATGTGACCCAGAACTGGCGCGGCACGCCGCTGGTGAGCCACGATCTGATCGTGAAACTGATCGGCGGCACGACGACCAGCGCCGGCTTGAAAGTCAGGGCGGCCTTGGACACCAACCGCTACCAGAGCGGCATCAAGGTCAGCGACGAAGAATTGGCCGCCGTGCGAATCACCCGCGACGAGTTTCATGGCGAGTGGAATTATTGCATCTCACCGAACGCGAAGATTGGATAGGTTATTCGTGCGCGAAGCCTAA